>JAPPNY010000047.1:819-2531 GCA_028818385.1 Spirochaetaceae bacterium | reverse complement strand
TCGAGGCGCACTGCGCGCTGGGCGAAATCCAGTACACCATCCGCGGATCGGTGCGGGTGGGCCAGAAGAACGAGTGGCGGGAGGTGGAACACGACGGCAGGCACGGCTTCTGCGAGCAGTACCGCCACTTCGCCCAATCGATCGAGATGGGCATGCGGCCGCAGACCAGCAGCGAGTACGGCCGCCACATCATCGAAGTCCTGCAGGCCGCCGAGACGTCCAGCATTACCGGCCGCGAGGTACACCTGACCGACTACCACCGCATGCCCTGGTAAGCCCGTCCGTGTGCGCGCCCAACCGCAAGCGACGAGGCCCTGATGTCGGCTGGTAGCACCGCGCACACGATTCCGCCATTCAGGGAGCGGCTGCGCGAGGCGCTGGAATCGGAGTCGCTGCCGGTGGCGTTGGGACGCTCGCTGCCGCAGCTGAGCGAACGCCGCGACGCCGCCTTCAGCGCTCGCGATTTCGAGGGCAGCCAGGCCGACCTGGGCGGCCGCCGCCAGGCCGCGCTGGACCGCATGCCGGAGCTCGTCGAGGAGTTCACGGCCGCCGCCGAGGCGGTCGGGACCGTCGTCCACGGTCCCACCGACGCCGCGGGCGCGGTGGCGACGGCGCTGCAGGTGCTGCACGACCACCAGGTCCAGATGGTGGTCAAGAGCAAGTCAATGGCCACCGAGGAAATCCAGCTCAACGCCGCCCTCGAGGACGACGGGATCGAGGTCGTTGAGACCGACCTCGGCGAGTTCCTGGTGCAGGTTGCGGGGGAGCGTCCTTCCCACATCGTCGCCCCCGCCCTTCACATCGTCCGCGAGCGCGCGGCCGAACTGATCAGCCGGGCCACCGGCGAAGACCTGCCGCCGGATCCCGACGTGCTGGTGGGCGCGGCCGCCCGCCACCTGCGCAGCCGCTTCATTGAAGCCGGCGCCGGCATCACGGGCGCGAACGCGCTGGTGGCCGCAACCGGGACCGTGATGCTGGTATGCAACGAGGGCAACACACGGCTGGCCAGCGCGCTGCCGCCCGTGCACATCGTGATTGCCGGCATCGACAAGCTGGTTCCAACTCTGGCCGACGCCACGACGATGCTGGAGAGCCTGCCGCGGAGTGCAACCGGTCAGCCGATCTCGACCTACGTCTCGTTCATCTCGGGTCCCAGCCGCAGCGCGGACATCGAGCTGTCGCTGTCGATGGGAGTTCACGGGCCGCGGCACGTCCACATCGTGCTGCTGGACAACGGCCGCGAGGCCATTCGCTCCAATCCGCGCATGCGCTCTGCCTTGCAGTGCGTGCGCTGCGGGGCCTGCTCGAACGTCTGCCCGGTCTACCAGCAGGTGGGCGGGCACGCGATGGGGCACATCTACACCGGGCCGATCGGGCTGTTGGTGACGCCCTATCACCACGGCCTGGACCACATCGCCGGGCCCCAGTCGCTCTGCGCCGGCTGCGGGGCGTGCGCCAGCGTGTGCCCGGCTGGGATCCCGATTCCCGATCTCATCCTTGATGTACGCGAGCGGGCCGCGGCCGAGGGGCATTCCAGCAACGCCATGAAGAAACGCGCCCTGGGCGCGCTGGCGGACGAACGGTTGCTGGAGCGCGGGGCGCGGCTGGCTTCAAAGGCTCCGTGGTTGCAGGCCTTGGGGCGTCGGCTGCCCGGATCGCCGCTGAAGCGGCGGCCGCTGCCGACGGTGCAACGGCGCCCGTTCCGGGACCGG
>JAPPNY010000047.1:0-809 GCA_028818385.1 Spirochaetaceae bacterium | reverse complement strand
CTTCCCCGGCTGCCTGACGGACTGGCTATCGCCGGAGACCGGCGAGGCTGCGGTGACTGTCCTGGAGGCGCTGGGACTCGCCGTGGAGCCAGTGCAGTTTTCGTCGTGCTGCGGGCTGCCGGCGATAGACGCGGGGTACAAGGACGAGGCAACGCGGATGATGCGGCAGACGGTCGAAGCCATCGAACGGCTTGAGGTAGATGCGGTCGTGAGCACGTCAACCAGCTGCGCCGGCGCCATGCTGCATGACTACGCGCGGTTGTCAGAGGACGATCCGGCGTGGGCCGAGCGTGCCCGGGCGGCGGCCGCCAAGGTGAGGGACTTTACAAGCTATGTGGCGGAGCGAGGAATTCCCGACGAGATGCTGGGAAGGGCAAGCGGCGTGGTCACGATCCACGACGCCTGCCAGTCGAAGCACGGCATGGGGCTGGGACCAGAGCCGCGCGAACTGCTGACCGACGCCGGCTACACGGTCGTCGAAGCCCCACCATCAGGCGAATGCTGCGGCTTCGGCGGCTCCTTCTCCTTCGATCACCCCGAGGTCGCGCGACGAATGCGCGCCCGCAAGCTGGCGGCGTTCGCCGCAACGGGCGCGGAGGTGGTCTGCGCGGACAACCCCGGGTGCCTGATGCACTTGAGGGAGGGCCCGACAGTGGCTGGGGCAGGCCGGCCAATGCATCTGGCCGAGTTGCTCAGGGCGGTCGTCGACTAAGGCGCGGACTGCTTAGGACCAAAGCCGATCGAAGGCGATGATGAGGCCGGTGGCGATTCCGACAATGCTGAGCACGCGCAGCGAGAGACGCAGTTCC
>JAPPNY010000019.1 GCA_028818385.1 Spirochaetaceae bacterium | reverse complement strand
GCAGGATTCCCTCCCGGATCGGGAAGTGCTTCCTGAGGTTTCGCACCTCGAGGAGCTTGTCGGGCTTGCTCGCCGACGAGCCGGCGTGAGCCGGGTCGAGCGCGCCGCTTCGCGGCCGCGCGGGGCCACGATCGGGGTTGGGGGCCTGGGGGGCTACCGGCGGCATGGCAAGTTCAGGCGTACAGGTGGCAGGCGACGCGATGCCTGCCCCCGGTCTCCCGCAGGTCGGGCCGCTGTTCCACGCACACCTGTGCTTCGCCCGGCCGACTCCGGGCCAGACCGCAGCGCTCGGAGAAGCTGCAGCGCTCCTCCCTGGTGTGCGCAATCTGCACCGCACCGGGGATGGTGCGGAGCTGTCCCTCCTCCTCGGTGAGCGCGGCAACTTCGAGCAGTCCGCGGGTGTAGGGGTGCTGCGGGCCCTTGAACACGTCGCGGGCGCTGCCGACCTCGACCAGGTTGCCGGCGTACATGACGCCGACGCGGTCGCAGGTCTGGGCCACCAGGCCCATGCTGTGGGCGATGAGGATGATCGACATGCGCATGCGCTCGCGCAGCTCCGTGATCAGGTCCACGATCTGCGCCTGTATCGTCACGTCAAGGTTCGAAGTGGGCTCGTCGGCGATCAGCAGCCGGGGGCTGCGCGCCAGGGCCATCGCGATCACCACGCGCTGGCGCATGCCGCCGCTCAGCTCGTGCGGATACTGGCGCGCCACCTTCGCGGCGTCGGCGATGCCCACCTCGGCCAACATGCGCACCACCTCCGTCCTGGTCTCCCGGGCACCGAGCCGGCTGGCAGCCCGGATGCTGGATGCGAGTTGCTGCCCGATCCTGAATACCGGGTTGAGCGAGGCGGTGGCATCCTGAAAGATGACCGCGACCTTGTGGCGCCTGACTGCGCGCATCTCCTCCTCGCTCTTGGTGAGGAGGTTTTCGCCCTCCAGGACAATCTCGCCGCCGTCCACTTCTCCCGGAAATGGCAGCAGGCGCGGTATGGCGGAGCCAAAGGTGGATTTCCCGCAGCCGGTCTCCCCGACCACGGCGAACATCTCGCCGTAGCCGATATCGACCGTCACCTTGTTCAAGGCGCGAAACGTGCCGCGTGACGAGTAGTACGACACGTCGAGATCGCGTACCGACAGCAGCGTCTCACTCATGCCAATGCGGCCGAGTGTAGCACGCTCCGCGGACCACCGGTATGGTTGCGCCAGCACACGGGTGGAGGTTGCCATGATCGTGAAGGGTCTCGGCCACACGGAAAGCCTGAACGAGGTCGTTCTGTTCCCGTTCGACGACTACGCGATTCCCCTGCAGCGGGGCCTGCGGCTGCGTCTGCATTCGTTTCGCAAGTGGGTCGACCAGTCGTCCAACATCGTGGTCGGTCTCGGCGGCCCGGGCGATCCGGACAACGTCATTCTCACCTACTACGGCACGGTACGGCGGGTCGGCGACGAGCTGTGGATGTGGTACCTCGGCATGGGCGACCGCGGCGGCGAAAGATGGAGTCAGAAAGTGTGCCTCGCCCGGAGCAGGGACGGCCGCACCTGGTGGAAGCCGCACCTGGGTCTGGTCGAGTACGACGGCTCGCGGGACAACAACATCGTCGATCTCGGGTTCGACGGCCACGTGACCGGCTGTGTCGTCTTCCACGAGCCGGACGACCCCGACCCAGGGCGGCGCTTCAAGATGGTGGTCGAGGCGCGCCGATACGGGCAGCGCCTGGCCGTGGGGTTCAGCGCCGACGGGCTCACCTGGAGCATGCATCCGGGAAACCCGCTGGGACCGATTATCGAGCCCTCCGGCGGTACCAGGTTCAACGGCGCGTACTTCGTGACCGGACAGGACGGCGGACATTGGTCGCCGAACGGGTACATGCGCGTCCTGTTCACCCACCTCTCCTACGACTTCGAGACGTGGTCGCCGGCCTCCTGCCTTGGCTTCCGCCGCGACCCGCTGCCGCCGCGTCCGACTCGATACGGGGACAACGACGGGCCGCAGGTGCATCTCGGCGCGGCACTGTGGAACCGCGGCAACACGCTGGTCGGCGTGTACGGCATGTGGGACGGCCATCCCTCCAACGACCGCCGGCTCACGCGCATGAATCTCGGGCTGGTGGTGAGCCACGACGCGCTGCACTTCCGCGAGCCGATCCCCGACTTTGCGCTGGTCGATGCCTCCGAGGTCGGCTGGCAGAAAAAGGACGCAGCGGTGCGCTTCCCCGCGCTGATCCAGGGGCAGGGGTTCGAGAACGTGGGCGACGAGACGCTGTTCTGGTACTCCCCGTGGCCGGAGGACGACAGCGACGGCGTGCGCCTGGCGGTCTGGCCGCGCGACCGCCTGGGGAGCTTCGAGCCCTACGCGGAGCGGGACGACGCCGCCTTCTGCATCTCCCAGCCGATCATGCTGGAGGGCCGGCCGGCGCACGTCGCGCTGAACGTCGACGGACTCTCCGAGCATGCCGGCGTGCGCGTCTCGGTCCTCGACGAGCAGTTGCGGTGCATCGGCGGATATGAAGCCGCCAACTGTACCGGACCGGTGCGCTCCGGCT
>JAPPNY010000016.1 GCA_028818385.1 Spirochaetaceae bacterium | reverse complement strand
CGAGCGGCTGCTGGTGCAGGCCATGATGATGGACCCGCTGGTCGGCGCCGTGTGGACGCCGCCGGGGATAGCGCAGATGGTCGGCGACCAGGTGATAGCGCAGGCCGAGTGGCTGCCCCAATACGACACGGCGATCACAGCCGCGCGCGAGCGGGTGCGCGCGGAACCGCGCCTGCCGACCCGTGACTGGGAAGGGGCCGCCCGGCTGCCGGTGCGCAGCATCGAGGAACTCCGCCGGGAGGAAGAGGCCGGGGCCACCGCCGCCAAGACCATCAAGGCCGAGGAAGAGGCGCTGGCGGCCGGCGAGTAGGGCGCAATCAGCCGGCCTCTTGCTGATGAGGCTTTCCATGGCGCGCTTGATCTCCCCGCATCCTGGAGACGTACGCGCGCAGAACCGCGTTCATTCGGGTTTGATACCGCGGTCCGCCGCTTCGGAACCAGTCGAGCACGTCTTGATCGACCCGCAAGGAGATCGCTCGCTTCGGCGCGGGCACCACGACCGCATCATCCCAGAAGTCTGCCGGCAGATCGCTCAACTCCGGCGGCGAAGTACGCGCGATCTCCTCCTCGGACGTGTTGCGGAGCCGGTCGAAGTCGGCCCGGCCGCGACTAGGCTGATCCGGGGAACTGTTCTGCTGCTGCGAAGCCGAAATCAAACCCTCGCTCACGTAGATTGGCGCTGCTCTTGTGGGAATCCCACGAGAAACGCATGTCCAAGTATACGAAAGTATATACAAATGGACAAGAAGTGAGCGGCAGGATTCCGGACGGGCCGCTGGTCACGTTCGAGGACATCGCCGGCGCGCTGCGGCAGGTGCAGGTGGACCGCGGCGCCGTCGTCTACGTGCACAGCTCGCTCAGCAGCATGGGGTACGTGCAGGGTGGAGCCGACACGGTCATCGACGCCTTCCTGGACGTGGTCGGGCCGGAGGGCACCCTCTGTGTGCCGACCATCGTCTACGCGGGTCAGGGTCCCCGGCCGCCGTTCGACGTGGCCCGCTCGCCGTCCGAGGTCGGGCGCATCACCGAGACGCTCCGGCTGCGCCCCGAGGCACGCCGCAGCGACAATCCCACCCACAGCGTCGCCGCGATCGGACGGCAGGCGGACGAGATCACGGCCGGTCACGCTGGCGGCGAGGGGCGCCCCAGTCCGTGGGGCGAGCTCGCCTTCGGCCACGAGAGCCCTTGGCAGCGTTTCTACGACCTGGACGCGATCTGCGTGCTGCTGGGCGTCGACTGGGAAGTCAACACGATGTTCCACTACATCCAGTCGCGCTTCATCGAGCCGTATTGGAGCGAGTTCGCCAAGGCGCCGCCGTACCCGTACTTCGACCGCACGCCGATGGGCCGGGAGCTGGAAGCGGCCGGCATCGTGCGTGCCTGCGGGCTGGGCTCGGCGACGGTGACCGCCGTGAGCTCGCGGCCCATGGTGGCTCGGAGCATCGAGGCGCTGCATCGGGATCCGGCGCGGTTCTTCGCGCACGGGGAACGGGCCGACTATGTTCGCTGGTATCGAGGCATCCCCTCCCGCCGGCGACGCCTGTGGGCGGGCGCGGCGCGACTGCCGATCACCGTGCCGCCCGAAGTGACGGGCAACGCGCATGTGCTGGAACCGCTGCACGTTCGCGCCCTGGCCCTCCGGTTCGAGGAACGCACGGCGGCGATCGTCGTCTGCGACCTGCGCCGACTGGACGGGGAATGGGTCGACGAGGCCCGCCGGCTGGTCGAGGAGCGGACCGGCATTCCGGCCGGGCGGGTGATGATCGCGTGCACGCACAACCACGCCGGTCCGGACATCGACGAGCGGCTCCGTTCCCACGTCGTCGAGCGGATCGCGGAAGCCGTCGATGACGCTGGCGGCCGCATGCGGGAGGCTCGCACCGGCGTCGCGTCCGCGACGCTCGACGGCATCGCGCGGAACCGCCGGTTGCTGTGTGGGGATGGAACCGTGCTCACTCTGCGCCGCGAGGTGCCGTCGTCGTGGCTGCCGCTGCGCGGCGTCGAGTTCGAAGACGGACCCGTCGATTGCGACCTGACCGTGTTCCGCATCGAGGATCTCGACGGCGAGCCGATCGCCCTGCTCACCGCGGTCGGCTGCCACAACGACACCCGCGGCTCCTATCCGCCGGTCGGGATCTCCGGGGACTTCCTCGGTCACGCCATGCTGAGCCTGGAGCGGATGCATCCTGGATGCACCGCCCTGATCGCGTTCGGCGCGGGCGGCGATGTGGACTTCGACTTTCTGCCCCATCTCAACCGGTCGCGCGCGCGGGGAGGACATCTCTTTCAGCAGATCGGGCGGCTGCTCGCTGCCCAGATCGCCACCGCCGCCGAGCGTGCGGAACTGGAGGATGACGGTCGCCTCGAAGTCCAGTCGGAGTGCGTCCGGATTCCGCTACGAGCTGACTCTCGCCCCGAGCCCTCTCACGTTGGGCACGAATCCGTCGAGGTGCAGACGATCGGGTTCGGAGACCTGACCGTGATCGCCGTCCCCGTCGAGCTGTTCGCGCAGACCGTGCTCGACGTCAGGTCCGACCACCCGCAGGAGCGGACGATCATCGCCGGACTTGCCAACGGCGACCTCGGCTACCTGCCGCCGCCGGCTGCCTACGCTCAGGGGGGCTACGAGGTGGAGCCGCACGCCCGCTCGCGGTTCGACGGGCGCGCCGAGCCGATGCTCAGGCAGGCGATCGGCCGCTTGCTCAGAAGTCGATGCCGCGCTGAGCCTTGATGCCGGCCTGGAACGGGTGCTTGACCTCGACCATCTCGCTGACCAGGTCCGCGTAGTCGATCAGCTCCGCCGGAGCGCCGCGGCCGGTCAGGATCACGTGCGTGCGGGGCGAGCGCGCCTCCAGGCACTGCAGGACCTCGTCCGCCGGCAGGTAGTCGTAGCTCATCACCACGTTGATCTCGTCCAGGACGACCAGGTCGAGGTCGCCGCCGGTGATCATCTCGCGCGCGACGTCCAGTCCCGATCGCGCGGTGGCGATGTCCGCCTCCCGGTCCTGGGTGTCCCAGGTGAATCCCGAGCCGGTGGTGCGCCACTCCAGCAGGTCCGGGAAGCGGCTGAAGAACTGGCGCTCGCCGGTCTTCCAGGTGCCCTTGATGAACTGGACGACGCCGACGCGCTTGCCCCAGCCGAGGGCGCGCGCAACGACGCCGAAGGCGGCGCTCGACTTGCCCTTGCCGTTGCCGGTGTGGACCAGCACCAGCCCGCGGTCGGGATTCGACGCGCGAGCGACCTTGGCCCGCTGTTCGGCCTGCAGCGCGCGCATGCGCTCGCCGTGCTCGCGGTCCGTCGCGGCCGCGTGCCGAGTCGCTTCGCTCATTCGGATACCACGTCGAGCGCCGCGAACACGTCGTTCAGCAGCACCGGCAGCAACACGAACGGCCCGTCGACGTCGGACGAGGTCGCCACGTGCGCGCTGTCCGCCTTCGGGTAGATCGTCAGCCGGTGCGAGGTCTCGGCACCGCGAAACTCCACGTCCACCAGCGGCGCGGCCTCCGGGACGGCTTCGACGAAGCGGGTGGCCACCATCCCCGCCAGGCGGTCCAGCGCCCGCCTGATCGTCTCGGGATCGCGGTCACCGCCGCCGACCGCGCTCCAGGTCACCGACTCCTCCTGCGTCGGCGGCACGCCGCGCAGCAACTCCAGGGTTCCGGTCGCGGTCCGTACCGAGATCGCGGAGATGTCGGCCGTCTCGAAGCTCAGGATCGACTTGTCGCGCAACACCTGCTCCTGCGTCGAGAAGGCGCGGGTCAGGTCGCCGGTCGCCTGGTACACGCGCGGGTCGTCGTCGATCAGCACGTAGGTGTGGCTGTAGGTCGGCGCCCGCTTGCCGATCCTGAGCACGCGCAGGCGGTCGGCGCCCTCCAGGAACGTGGCGGTGATGGCCTCCGTCTCGTCCAGGCCGTAGCGCCCGTAGGTCGGCTCTTCGGCGATCAGGTCGCTCAGGGTGAGGGTGGCCGCCACGCGCACCATGCCGTCCACGATCCTGGGCTCCGCGGGATACCCGGGGCCGTCGATCAGCCAGCCGTCTTCGGTGCGCTCGAGCACCACCCGCGCATCGCCGCGCTCCACATCGACCCGGTCGACGGCGGCCTCCGCCATGGGCGGCACGACCGGCAGCTCGTAGTGCAGCCGGTCGTCGCGCCGCACGACCAGGTAGACCGACAGGGCGGCGATGATCGCCAGCGGCAGCGCGTAGCGGAACAGCGCGCGAACGGCCAGGCTCACGACGCGCTCCCGCCTGCCCGGGCGCCTGCAGCCGCCGGTCCGAAGCGCGCCTGTATGCCGCGCTGGCGCAGGCGCAACCACAGCCACAGCGCCGCACCGGCCAGCGCCACCAGGGCCGGCGGTCCGGCGATCAGGAAGGTCTTCACGGCGCTCTGGATGTCCGTGGAGAACGTGCCGAGCCGCCGCACCAGGCCGCCGCGGCCGCGCAGCGCGGCCCGGTCCTCCTGGCCCGAGAGGTAGTCGACCAGGTTGTGGATCAGCATCGTGTTCGGGTTCTGCTGCCCGGCCTCGATGAAGCCGTTGCCCAGGATGGTGGAGGTGCCGATCACGAACAGCCGGGCGCCGGGCGCGCTCTCCGGCACCACCTGCGGCGCGGCCTGCACCGCGTCGCCCGAAAGCAGCGTCCCCTCCTGTTCCTCGTCGTCGTCCTCGTCGACCGGCCGCACCGGCGGGGTGCGGTCGGCGAAGTAGCTGGTGAACCGCCCCTCGCCGTAGACCGCCAGCAGGCTTGCGGCCCGCTCCTCGGCCGGCGGGGCCGCGGTGGCGCGCGGGTCGATCAGATCGGTGCCGCCGGGCACCTCCCAAGCGGTGGCGGAGGTGCGCAGCGCCTCCACGAAGCGCGCGTCCGGCTGCGTGTCGGTGAGTTCCAGCGGCGAGGCGTTCATCACCAGCACGTCGTCCAGCCGCTGCAGCGGCGGCCACGAGGTGTCCATCTCCGAGCGGCGCACGATCGGCACGAAGGCGATGCGGGCCTCGTCCACGCCGCCGCGCTCGTTCGGCTGCACCTGCACGAACGCCTGCTCGTCGTCGAGCACGTAGGTGGGGCGCACCCGCACCCCGTAGTGGGCGAGCAGCTCCTCCAGGCCGGTCTGGCGCGGGATCTGCAGCGAGCTGCCGCCGGTGAACGTCTGCGTGGTGAAGATGGAGTGGGTGTCGACGAACGCCAGCAACGCGCCGCCCCGCATCAGGTGCTGGTCGACCTGGAAGAGCGCCCACTCGCTGAGCGGCTCCTGCGGCGAGACGATCAGCAGCGTGCGCAGGTCGGGCGGAATCTCACGGTCGGCAAGCAGCAGGCCCCGGTACTGGTAGTCGCGCGACAGCAGCGCGAACAGGTCCGCCAGGTCGGTCATGACCGGCTGCCGTCCCTCGGTGAGGTTGCCGCGGTAGGGCGGGGTCCCGAAGTCGGCCAGGTAGCCGATCTCCGGCTGGCTGCCGAGCAGTCCCTTGAGCGTGCTGTCGACCGACCGCCGGATCGTCTCCGGGTCGGCCACGCGGGCGCCCTGCGGCGTGGTCTCGATCAGGTTGAGCGTCAGTGTCTTCCCTTCCGAGTACAGCACGATGCCGGCGTACGCGAAACGCTCCTCGCCGTCGGCGGTGCGGAAGCCCAGCGGCGTGAGCTGCAGGCGCACGGCGTCCATGGGATCGAGCCCGGACACCGACGGATCGACGGCCGTGAAGGCCAGCCGGCCGAAGTACGCGCCATTGAGCTCCTCGACGATCCCGCCTACCGCCGCCGGCAGCGCCTGCAGTCCGGGGTTGAGCGCGGCCAGCTCACCCGAAAAGTAGAGCCGGACGGCGATGTCCTCCTCGAGCGCCAGCAGCACGCTGACCCGCTCGGTGAGGCGGCCGATCGCCTCCGTGATCCGCATCTCCAGTCCGTCGGTGGTGGTCAGGGCGCCGATCGTCTCTACCAGGTCGCCGTGCACGATCGCCAGGCCGGAGAACACGGAGCGCACCACCACCTCCGTGCGGTCCACCTGCTCGACCTGGATCGGGTAGATCAGGTAGTCGCGAGCCAGCAACTCGGTCTCCTGCGCCTGCTGGCCGTCGCCGATCGTGTGGAAGGTGCTGTTGAAGAACTCGCCGCCGTGCTGGGCGTAGGAGTCGAACAGGTCCTTCACCGCGCGCTCGATGTTGTTGAACGGCGCCTGCAGGTCGGTCGAGAAGAACGCGCGGATCGTCAGCGGCTCGCGCAGGCGGCTGACCGCATCGATGCTCTGCGGCGCCAGCGAGTGGACCCTGCCCTCGGTGAGGTCGGCCTGGAAGAACAGGGTGGTGGAGGCGACGTTGAGGAGCACCACCGCCCCCAGCCAGAGCAGCGGCGGGACCAGGCGGTCGGCGAGCCGCCATGCAGAGCGTGCGCCGGTGTCGTGCTTCATGGCCTCCGCCTCAGGGCGAAGCCCGTACCGGTCAGGAAGACGGCGATGCCGGACAGGAAGTAGACCAGGTCGCGGGAGTCGAGCACGCCGCGCGCGATATTGCGGAAGTGGTAGTCCGCTCCCAGGTGCTGCACCACCTGGGTGATCCGGCCCGGCACGTAGATCAGCAGGTCGTCGATCAGTGCCAGGCTCACCGAGATCGCCAGGCCGATCACGAACGCGACGATCTGGTTGCGGGTCAGGGCGGAGGCGAGGATGCCCACCGAGCAGTACAGCGCGATGAGCAGCACGGCGCCGATGTAGCCGGCGACCACCGGCCCCCAGTCCAGGTCCCCGAGCCGCGAGATCACGATCGGGTACAGGACGGTCGGCGCCAGCACCAGCACGACGAAGCCGACGGCTCCTGTGAACTTGCCGATCAGGACGTCCAGGTGGGTCACCGGCAGGGTGGCCAGCACCTCGTAGGAGCCGGTCGAGAACTCCTCCGCGAACGCGCGCATGGTCACCGCCGGCACCATCAGCGCCAGGGTGAGCGGCAGCAGCTCGAAGAACTGGCGCAGGTCCGCCCGGCCGCCGAGGAAGAACGGCTGCATGAACAGCCACCCGGTCATCACCAGGAAGACGATCGCGACGATGTAGCCGATCGGCGCCAGGAACGCGGCGCGCAGCTCGCGGCCGATGATCGACAGGGCTGCGCGGCTCATGAGCGCAGCTTCCTCCGGGCGCGCAGCCGCTGCGCCCGGCGCCGGGAGGCCGTTCCTTCCGGGGCCGGATCGCCGTCTTCCGGTTTCCCGGTCGCCGGCTCGGCCTCGGTCGTGGTCAGCTCGCGGAAGCGCTCCTCCAGCGAGCGCCCGCCGGTCAGCTCGGCGGCGGTGCCGTCGGCGACCACGGTGCCGCGGTCGATGATGACGATGCGGTCACAGGTGTTCTCCGCCTCGCTGAGGATGTGCGTGGAGAAGATGATCGCCTTGCGCTCCCCGGCCGCGCGGATGATCGAGCGGATCTCCGCGATCTGGTTGGGGTCCAGGCCGGCGGTGGGCTCGTCCAGCACCAGCAGGTCGGGGTCGCCGATCATGGCGTGCGCCAGCCCGACGCGCTGCTTGTAGCCGCGCGACAGCTCGCGGAACGGGCGGTGGATGACCTCGGTGAGCCCGCACAGCGGCACCAGCTCGCCGATGCGGCGCTGCCGGTCCGCCTTGCGCATGCCGCGCACCGACCCCGCGTAGTGCAGGTAGTCGTGCACGAGCATCTCCGCGTAGAGCGGCGCGAACTCGGGCAGGTAGCCGACCATCCGCTTGACAGCCAGCGGATCGGCCGCGACGTCGACGGAGTCGACCAGCGTCCGGCCGCCCGTGGCTGGCAGGTAGCCGGTGAGGATGCGCATCGTGGTCGTCTTGCCGGCCCCGTTGGGGCCGAGCAGCCCCACGACCTCGCCACGGTCGACCGTGAAGGAGACGCCCCGCAGGGCCTGGACCGGCCCGTACCTCTTGATCAGTCCTTCGACGCGTACCATCGAACGAACGCTCCGATGCCTCTGGGACGCTACCGGTCGCGGTCGGCGAGAATGCTCTGGTTGTCGAACAGCTCGTCCCCCGGCGCCCGCGACCGCTTGCCGGCGACGATCCAGCCGGGTCGCAGCGCGCTCTGCCCCTGCACCTGGCGGTTGTCGGGGTCGCGGTAGCCGACGCGGACCATGCGGCGCGCGCGGTCGGTCTGGTTCAGGTAGGAGCCGTGAATGGTGAACAGGTCGAACAGGACCACGTCGCCGCGCGCCGCCGGCACGGCCACGGTGTCGGCCAGCCGCCAGCGGTCGGTGGGCAGGTGCGGCGTGCAGCGCTCTCCGGTCGCCGTGCGGCGGATGTGATCCAGGGGACCGCGGCGATGCGAGCCGTCCAGGAACCTGATCTCGCCGTTCTCGTGGCAGGTGTCGTCAAGATGGATCAGCGCGTCCACGTAGCGCTCGTTCCGGTGCACGTAGAACGCGTTGTCCTGGTGCAGCGGAAAGGGCTGCCCGGTGGACGGCGGCTTGACGTGCATGGTCGAGTGGTGCAGCTCCACGTTCGGCCCGATCAGGTCGGCCACCGCTCCCACGAGCCGCGGGTTGGTGACCGCCCGCGCGAAGGCGGCCGAGTACAGCCACAGATCGTGCATCGCCCGCAGGTTGGCCTTTTTCTCGGTCTCCGCGTCCATGTACGTCTTGCGCCAGTCGCCGCTCCAGCCGGGGGTGAGCCGCGCCCACTCGACCATCAGCCGCTCCATCTCCGCGTCGAGCTCGTCCATCTCCGCCGGCGTGTACACCTGCTCGACGCGAAGGAAGCCGTGCTCCCAGAAGAAGTCGACCTGCCCGGCGTCGAGCGTACGTGCGCGCGCGGCCTTCGCCGGCGGAGCCGCCGTCGCAACGCTGCTCATGGGGTCACGATACCGCACGTGCCCCGAAGGCGTCGCGGTCAGGCATCCATGAGCCGCGCCAGGTCGTCGGCGCAGGCGTCCAGGTCGAAGCGGGGGTTCCAGCCCCAGTCGCGCCGCGCGCTGGCGTCGTCCATGACCGACGGGATGGTGCCGAGCATGGCGATCACGTCGCGGTGCGGCTCGAAGCGGTAGCGGAACCCGTCCACGCGGCGGCTGACCGCGTCGGCGAAGTCCTGCGTCGAGGGCGAGAAGGCGTGCAGGTTGTACAGCCGCCGGGTCAGGCGCGCTCCGTCGGCGTCGATCAGCCCCAGGATGCCGTCGATCACGTCCCGCACGTAGATGGTCGTCACGCGCAGGTCGGGCGGGGCGGGGTACACGAAGGGCTCGCCGCGGCGGGCGGCCAGGAAGGCGTGCGAGGGATAGGCGCTCACCGCGCCGGGCGGCGCGTACGGCGACACGACCACCGGCAGCCGCACGGCGCGGAAGTCCAGGCCGGCCGTCTGCCACAGGTAGACGCCCATGCGCTCGACCGCGACCTTGGTGACCCCGTAGATGGTGGACGGCCACTGCGGCTGGTCCTCCGGCAGCGGATCGGGGAGCTCGCCCGCGTAGGTGGCGAGGGTGCTCGGAAAGAAGAAGCGGTTCACGCCGCGCTCGGCGGCCATGCGCAACAGCTCGACCGACGCGTTGGCGTTGACCTGCCAGGCGGTGGGCGGGTCGGCCTCCGAGGAGAGGGTCAACAGCGACGCCATGTGCAGGATGCACTCGGGCCGGACCTCGTCGAGGAGCTTCGCCATGCGGGCGCGGTCGGTGATGTCGGCCTGCTCGAAGCGGACGCCCGGGACGACCGGAGGTTCGCGGTCCATGCCCGTGACCTCCTTGCCGGCGGCGTGCAGGCGCTCCACCAGCAGGCGCGCCAGGTTGCCGGCCGCGCCGGTCACCAGGTAGCGGGTCATAGGGCGCTCACCGTGAGGGGGCCGTGGCGTCGGTCGGTGATCGGCAGCTCGCCCGCCAGCTCGATCAGGTCGGGTATGTCCAGGATCTCGCGCATGCCGAAACAGAATAGCGGGTATTCGGAGCCATTCGGGTCCACGTGCGACTCGATCAGGTCGTCCAGGGAGTAGGGCAGCCCGTCGGTGGTGACGCAGGCGTAAGCGCCGGGATCGCGCGCCGCGGCCAGCAGCGCCACCATGGAGGCGACCCGGCCGGCGGCCTGCACCTGGACGGGGCCGCCGAAGCGATCGCGGGCCCAGGCGGCAGCGGCGGCGAGCTGGCCCACCTGCAGCCCCAGGACCGGGCGGCCGATCGCCCGCAGCAGCAGCGCGTAGGTTTGGGAGGCGGCCAGCAGGCCGGCGCCGATCAGGTCGACGTGCAGGAACGCCCGTCCTGCCGCGCGCGCGCACGACTCCGGGTCGACGGCCGCGCCGCGCAGGAGGGCGCCGATGCTGACGATGGAGCCGGCCGCTTCGTCCGGGACGGCCAGGCGGGCGGGCAACGGCCAGTAGCCGTCCACCTGCAGCGTGATCTCTTCCACCCGCGCGCCCAGTCCGTCGCGCACCCAGACCCAGCTCGCCTGCGTGGTGGCGGCGGTCACGGAGCTGTCGCGATAGGCGATCACCAGGTCGAGGTCCGCGCTCGTCGGTGCGCGGGGCTGGTCCGCCTCGCGCCGCCGGAGCGCCTGCAGGCGGTCGGTGGCCAGCGTCGCGAAGGTCGCGCGCTCCTCGGGCAGCCCGACCCACAGGTCCCGCTCGTGGTAGAGCTGGTCCCGGTACGGCAGCTCGCCGTCGGGCAGGTCCAGGCCGAAGTGGCGGTTCACCCACGCGTAGCAGGCGAGGCGGTTGCCCAGGTCGTAGTTGTGGCCGGGATCGGTGCCGACGTGCAGGGCGCAGCGGTCGCCGACGCCCAGCAACTCATAGGCGCCGCGCGCCGCCTCGTAGGTGCCGGCCGCCGCCTTGTGCGGCTGGAAGCAGCAGTCGTCGTAGCGGTTGAAGATGAACAGCACCGGGCGCGGCGCCACCAGCGCCGACAGCACGTCGTAGTCGCCGATCGTGCACATGCCGGCCGGCAACTGCTCGGCGTCGCCGACGTCGGCCAGGTCGCGCCGGTCGGCCGCCGGCATGTGCCCGGCGACCGGCACGCTCACCGCCACGCGCTCGTCGAGCGCGGACAGCACGATCGTCTGCCAGCCGCCGCCGGACAGCCCGGTCATGGCAACGCGCGCCGGATCGGTCAGCTCGTGATCGATGAGAAGGTCCAGGGCGCGCTTCATGGTGAGATAGAACACCCCGGCGCCGGCCTGGCCCAGCAGGTCCAGGAGCTGCTGGTGGTTGTGGGGCGCCAGGTTGGTCATCTCGCCGCGGCCCAGCAGCTCCAGGCTGAGCGCCGGCAGTCCGCGCCGTGCCAGGTTGCTGCAGCGCGCCTGCTTGTGCTCGACGGCGATGCCGCGCGACTCGTGGCCGTTCACGTCCAGCACGGCCGGGGTCGAGCGCTCGCCGCCCAGGGGCTTTGCCGGTTCGTAGAGGAGCGCGGGGACCCACACGCCGGGGTAGCCCTCGAAGCGCAGCTTGCGGATGCGGTACTCGGGCGAGGGTTCGAGCGTGTCGCCCCAGACCACGCGCGGCGGCTCGGCCAGCAGGTCGGGCGGATGGCCGTGCAGGTAGAGCTCCAGGTAGCGGGAGCGCAGCTCGGCGGCGCGGGTCTGCCACTCGGCGGCCGTGTCCGGCAGCGCGAGCCGCGGCCCGTGGCGGGCGACGTATTCGTACATCAGGCGATTGCCGAGTTCGGGCCCGGCGGCTCCGGCGATCACCGGAGCGAGAGGAGATTCGTTCATGTCAGTGCTCTTCCCGGATGGCGTGGTGCCGATGATACTCATGCGGCCACCAGGATCGGAACCCGGTGGATGACGTTTCCGAGGTAGCCCTTCGGGTTCCACGGCTGCCGGAACGGTTGCGCGCTGCCGGTGTCGTCGAACGCGCGCGCCCATATCTCGTAGTAGCCCCGGTTGCGGAAGGTCAGGTCAGCCTGCCAGTGGTGCCAGGCGTACCGGTTGGCGGGAGCGGTCAGGGACGCCTCCTGCCAGGAGATGCCGAAGTCGGTCGACACCAGCACCCGCTCCACCCGGTTCTCGCCGGCCCAGGCGTGGCCGCCGGCCTGCACGGCTTCGCCGGCGCGGATCTGCAGGTTCGCGCGCGGCCGGGTGACCAGCGACTTGACGATCCAGGCGGTGGCGATCCGCATGTCCTCCTCGGGCGGCTTGACCCCCGGCGCCGCCGGGTACGCCGGCACGCGGTAGGAGTAGCCGCTCATCTTCGGCGAGTCGTGCACGCGATCGAGGACACGGATCCGAGTCAGCCACTTCTGCATGGAGCTGCCGATCCAGCCGGGGACCAGGAGCCGCGCCGGGAACCCGTGCGCGGCCGGCAGCGGCCTGCCGTTGATCGCGAATGCGATCAGGGTGTGCTCGTCCATCGCCTTGGCGATCGGGATGCCGCGCGAGAAAGGCTCGCCGCCGTCGGGCGCGACGTCCTCGCCGTACAGGGCCACGTACACGGCGCTGTCCCTGACGCCGGCGGACTCCAGGACATCGTGCAGGCGCACCCCCGTCCACTCGGCGCAGCCGACCGCGCCGCGGATCCACTGCGTGCCACCGACCTGCGGCTCGAACAGGCTGCGCCCATTGCCGGCGCACTCCAGGACCATCTGCATGGTGACCTGCGGCAGGCAGTACAGGCCCTCGAACGTCAGCGAGAGCTCGCGATCGACCTCGCCGTCGACGCGCAGCGTCCACCCGCGCAGGTCCTTGCTGCGCGCGCGTTCCGGGATGCCGCCGTTGTTGCGGACGAAGTGGCGGGCCGTGGGCGTCACGGCGTCGTCGAGCAGATGGACGGGCAGCTCGCCGTTGAACGGATGCTCGGAGTGGATGACCATGTCCGGCTTCGGCAGTCCGTCATCCCGGAGGTTCTCCCACCCGCTCGGCAGGAGCCCTCGCCCGAACAGGCCGCGCTCGGCGGCGATGGGACCGGCGCCGAAGATGCCCAGCGCGAGCGCTGCGCCCTTGCCGACCGTGACCAGGAACCGCCGCCGCGAGACGCGGTCGAACTCCGCAAGCTCCTCCTGCCCGGCGCCGCTCGCCGCCAGTACGCCGCGGTAGCGGTCCCATCGCCGGGGATCCACGTGCGGCGCGTCCGCGGTCGCGCGGCTGCGGTTCGTGCCATTGTCGTCCATCAGATCTCCAGTCGAGCCCAGTGGATGAGCATGGTCGTGGTTCACCAGGCGAGGTTGGTGTACCCTCGGAGGTTAACAATCCTACGAAGGGGGTGTCTCATGATGAGAAAGACACTTACGATCGGCCTCGTGCTGCCCTTCCTTCTGCTCGGCGCCGCGGGCGCGCTGGCGGAGGGACAGGAAGAAGGGGCCGCGGGCCCGATGGAGATAAGCTGGCTGGGGCTGTACAGCACCGACATCGTCGATGACAACCCGATCCAGCAGCATCTGGAGGAGATGTTCCCGGTCAAGTTCATCAATACCCTCGCGGACTACCGGGAAACCGAGCAGAACGCCTTGCGGGTGGCTTCCGACGAGCATCCCGACGCCATGTACACGTGGGGCTTCAACCGGCTGGAGTGGTACCTGAAGGGAGCGTTCCGTTCCATCCCGCGCTCGATGATCGAGGAGCACATGCCCAACTACGTGAAGTCCATGAACGAGCTGGGCGCGGGCTCCTGGTTCTACGGCCTGGTGCCCGGGTCGAGCGACGAGTACTACGGCATCCCCCGGCGTGAGGACTACCAGGACGGGTGCGGCTACCTGCCGCAGATGCGGCTGGACTGGCTGGAGCGGGGCGACACCGGTCTCGCGCCGGACGCCGGCGCGCTGGAGGACCTGGCGCCCACCGCGGCCCCGAACACCTACATGCGCTGGCTGGATCAGTACACCTGGGATCAGCTCGAGACGATCCTGCACTCCTTCGCGGGCGGCGACTTCGACGGCAACGGCCAGGACGACACGATCGCCTTCGGCTGGCGCGGCCAGTCGCTCGTCCACTGGAGCGGCGCCGGCCTGGTCTTCTACAGCTACGGCGTCAACGAGGTGGACAACTACCTGGAGGAGGACGGCAGTACCGTCAAGGACGCCACCTACTCGCGCAGCAAGGCGGCGCTCGAGAAGCTGCAGCAGTGGTGGCAGGAAGGGCTGATGGACTCCGAGCTGCCGGCGGTGGACAACACCCTGCTCACCAACAAGATCGTGCAGGGTCAGGTCGGTTCCTTCATGCGCAGCAGGGCGTGCGGGCGCAACGCGGAGCTGGGCAACCGGCCGGACCTGTGCAACCAGAACGTCGAGCAGGGCCCCGATCCGAACGCCAGGTGGATGACCATGCTGATGCCGATCTCGCCGTTCGGCGACAGCCGCTGCCGCATGGAGAACAAGGCGATGCCGATCGCCGCTGCCAGCGGTGCATTCGTGGTGCGCCACGACGTGTCGGACGAGAAGCTGGCGCTGATCCTGCAGATCTACGACTACACCAACTACGATCCGGAAGGCATGGTGATCGCTTACTACGGCATCCCCGGCATGCACTTCGAGTGGGAGGGCGAGCCGTTCGCCTCCCGGCAGATTCCGAGTGACGAGAAGCGCCAGGGCGGCGGCATCTACTCAAGCACGCAGGGCATCCTGTACTACAACGCCTACTCGCCGCATGAGGGCATCCTGCAGTACAACCGCGACGAATGGTCGAACCGGGACAACGACTGGTTCGGCAAGGCCGGCGGCAAGTACAACACCTCCGAGCGCGCCTATCGCGAGGACCTGTTCAACCAGACGCGCTACAACGAGCTGTGGGCGCAGCGCCGCTCCGCGCTGACCACCATTCGCGACGATTTCTTCTGGCGGGCGATCACGACCGACCTGGACATCGACGCCGAGTGGCCCGCCTACGTCGAGAGCTGGATGAACGCCGGCGGCCGCGAGCTGCTGGACGAACTGGAGATGGCGCCGACCGTCGCGGACATCCGCTCCGGAGCCGTCACGCCTCCGTAACCGGATTCTTCCGACCGGTTTGCTGAAAGGGGCGCCTGCGGGCGCCCCTTTCCAATGGGGCGGCTACCCCTTCAGCGAGCCCAGCATGACCCCTTTCACGAAGTACTTCTGCACGAAGGGGTAGAGCAGGATGATCGGGCCGATGGTGACCAGCACCGTGGCGGCCTGGATCGACTCGGGCGGGATGCGCGCCAGTCCCAGCTCGCCAAGGTCTTCCAGCATTTGCGCCATGAAATTGTCCACCTGGTCGACCAGGCGGTCCCGCAAGAGGATCTCGCGCACCATCATCTGCAGCACCTGGAGGTGCTTCTTGGGCGCGAAGATCATCGCCTGGAACCACTCGTTCCAGTAGCTGACGGCGTTCCACAGGGCGATCACGGCGATCACGGGCTTGGACAGCGGCACCATGATCCGGAACAGCACCCGCCAGTAGCCGGCTCCGTCGATCACGGCCGAGTCCTCCATCGCCTGGTCGATGGTCATCAGGAAGTTGCGGGCGATGATGATGTTGAAGACGTTGATCGCCAGCGGCAGGATCAGCACCAGGCGGGTGTTGATCAGCCCCATGCCGCGGATCAGGAGGTAGAAGGGGATCAGGCCGCCGGAGAAGAACAGGGTCATCAGGTAGACGGCGGTGATCGGTGCGCGGAACGGCAGGTTGCGCTTGGACAGCGCGTACGCGCCGGTGAAGGTCACCAGCAGCGATGCGAGCGTGCCGAACACGGTGCGGAAGATGGTGTTGAAGTAGGCCAGGCCGACGCGCTCTTCCTGGAACACGTAGTACCACGGCTCCAGCCGCCAATCGCTGATCCACACGTGCAGGCCCAGCCGGTAGAGATCGTCGGGCGGCGAGAACGCCTGCAGGATGATGGTCCAGAACGGGTAGATGAAGGTGACCGCCAGCACGAGCAGAAACGCGTAGTTGCCGGCGTCGAACAGCCTGCTGCCGATCGATTCCCTGCCCTTGACGACCGCCATGCCCGTGTCCTACCAGAGCCCGAATTCGCTGCGGCGCCTGATCGCCTCGTTGACGCCCAGTACGATGATCAGTCCGGCGACGTTCTTGAACAGGCCCACGGCCGCCGTGTATCCGTACTGCCCCTCGACGATGCCGGACCGGTAGATGTAGGTGTCGATCACGTCGGCGACCGAGTACACCAGCGGGTTGTACAGGTTGAAGATCTGGTCGAACGACTCGTCCAGCACCTTGGACACCTGCAGCAGCAGCAGGATCACGATCACGGGCACCATCGCCGGAATGGTGACGCGCACCGCCTTGGCGAAGCGCCCGGCGCCGTCGATCTCGGCGCTCTCGTACAGCTCGGGATCCACCGACGACAGCGCGGCCAGGAACACGATCGTCCCCCAGCCCACGCTCTGCCAGATGCCGGTCACCACGATCAGTCCACGGAAGGTGGGAATGTTGGTCAGCCACGGGACCGGCTCCAGCCCCACCAGGGTGAACAGGTAGCCGATGACGCCGCGCTGCGGGGAGAGGATCTCCCGGAAGATGCCGGCCAGCACCACCCACGACATGAAGTGCGGCAGATAGCTGATCGACTGCACGGTCCGCTTGAAGGGGGCGTTGCGCACCTCGTTGAGCAGCAGCGCCAGGATCACCGGGGCCGGAAAGGCGAAGACGATGCGCAGCACGCTCAGCCAGAAGGTGTTCCACACCACCCGCAGGAAGAACGGGTCGGCGGTGAGCCGCCTGAAGTGGGCGAAGTCGTTCCACGGGCTGCCCAGGATGCCCTTGGTGACGTTGAAGTCCTTGAAGGCGATCAGCGCGCCGTAGATCGGCACGTACTTGAGCAGGATCAACAGCCCCAGGGAGAGCGACAGCAGCACGTAGAACGAGCGCATCCGCAGGAACCGGCGCATGGTCTGCCGGCGCAGGATGACCTTGTAGCGCCTGGCCAGGTCCTCCTGGGTCTCGGCCGGCGCGATGAAGCTCATGGGGAGGCTGCGGCGGCGCGCGTCGCGCGGTCCCCGTCGGTGAGGAACGGCTCCAGCCCGGCGGCCAGGGCGTGCACGGACTCTTCGACGGTCGCGCCGCC
Source organism: Spirochaetaceae bacterium (assembly GCA_028818385.1). The sequence goes on along the minus strand of JAPPNY010000016.1, from coordinate 11,315 downwards.
GGTGTCGATCTCCAGTTTGTTGGCGATCTTCGATGCCGCGAAGGCGGCGGCGAAGCGGTCGAGGACCAGCTCGACGTCGGTTTCCGGCACCACGGGCCGCCTGTGCGGCCGCTCGCGCATGCGCCGCCGGATCACGTCCGGGCCGGCCTTGACGTGCACCAGCACCGTCTCCGGCGCCAGGGCGACGATGCGCCCCTCGATCGCCGGCGCGTGCTTGCCTGCGCGGTCCCCGGCCTCTCCGGGGCCGCCGTAGCCGTAGTACAGATCGGCGTAGATGGTGTCCTCGATGTAGAAGCCGACGATGAGCTGGTCGTCGGGCTCCCCGTGCTCGGCCACGGTGTGGTAGTAGAGGTTGTGGCGCTGCCACGCCTCCTTCTGCCGGGTGGAGAGGGCCAGGTAGAGGTCGGCTTCTCGCTCGGTGATCTCGTCCGGGTAATGGGTGACCGTGTACGGGATCTTCCAGTGGTCGTGGATGGACCCCAGGTCGATGCCCAGGTGGGCGCGGGCATGCTCGTGGAAGGCTATGGCCAAGGTCGTGGTGCCCGCGTACTCGCACCCGATCAGAATGAGCTTCATGGCGTTCGCCTCACCGGGGAGCCCGTGCAGCATACCCGTTGATCGCCGCGGGCGCACCCGGAGCACGACGCTACTGCGTCATGGGTTGTCGATCGTGACGCGGATGACGACGTCGTGGCGGAAGGGCTCCAGGTCGATGCGGGTGGCCGGTCCCCCCTGCAGGCGCGCCAGGGGCACCGATCGCCCGGTGGTCGGGTCGAACCTGCTCACGGCGAGCGTCCCCTCCGGCAGATCCAGCAGCAGCGCTCCGCCGATGGCCGTCCCGGCCTCGCCTGAGTCTTCGGCCGGGGCCTGATCCTCCAGGTCGCGCACGCCCGGGTATTCGCGCGCGTCGGCGACGTACACGGTGTAGTCCGCTCCGGGGACGCCGAACACCACCGCGACCGTGTGCGTGGGCGCGGCGCGCAGCGCCTCCGGCAGGGGCCGGCTGCGGACCAGGTCCAGGCCGTGCACGTAGGCCGACAGATGCCGGAACCACGACCGCAGGTGCTCCTGCGCGTCCGGCGTGCCTTCTTCCAGGAACGGCTGGATGGAGAAGTCGATCACGTCGTAGTGGGCGCCGCAGAGGAGGGATACCCAGGCGCGCTTGCGGTGCACGGTCCAGCCGTCAGGGTCGCGGTACTGGCTGGCGACGTTGTCCTCGTCGTGATTGAGCGGCTTGGACTCGGTGTGCGCGGCCAGGGTCATGTCCCGGAACGCCTGCAGCCGGAGCTGCTTGCTCATGAAGTCGCCCAGGTGATGGTCGGCGCCGCGCAGCCGCGTGCCCGGCAGCGGATGGACGTTGACCACGTCGTAGTCCATCGCGTCGTAGCTGCGGTCGAGCGTCTGCAGGAACGGTTTGTCCACGAACGCCTCCTGGCCGGCGATCAGGTGCCGTCCGGAGCCCGCATGGTCGGCGTCGCGCACCGTCGCGATCAGTTGGTCCAGCCACTCGTTGACCTCGGCCACCAGCGGCCCCTCCGCCTCCGACGCGCGACCGCCCGGCTCGTTGCAGATCTCGTAGATGACATTGTCGTAGCCGCGAGTCTCCTCGACGATGCGGCGCACGTGCGCGCGCTGCCGCTCGAACAGCGCCGCGTGGCGCATGCTCAGGTACACGGGTGCGGAGCAGGCCGGCAGCCCGTTGACGTTGTTGTCGGCGTGCAGGGGGTTCAGCCGCCAGACCGGGTCGCCGTAGGTGTTTGAGAGCAGCACCACCTCGACCACCACGCCCAGCTCGTCCGCCAGGCCGATGAAGCCGTGCAGGCGCTCGTAGAACTCGGGATTGTCGCGGTCCAGGTCGAAGCGCGGCTCGCCGTCCAGCGCGAAGCCGGGACCGGTGCGCGCGAACGGGGCCACGTAGTCGGGGCTGGCCGGCTTGCAGGTCGAGGCCGGGTTGATCGGCGTCTGCAGCTCGCGGAACAGCGTGAACAGCCGCGTCAGCGTCATGCCGTTGGCGGCGGCGTCGCGCAGGTAGCGCTGGAACCGGAACGGCCGGTTGAGCACGGCGCCGTAGTGCTCGGTCGCCGTCAGCAGGACCAGCGGGCGGCCGCGGTATTCGAACAGCTTGGGGTTCTCGGGATGGATGCGTACGGGTGCCATGGCTGGCGCATCATAGCTCCAACAGGCGACGTTACATTCCCCACACCGTGACGGGCTCGCCCGTGCCGGGCGGTGCCTCACGGCGGAAGATCTTCTCCTCCCAGCTCCGCTCCGGCGACCGGTCGAACACGATCAGGTGGCCCGCCTCCGCCGCGCAGCGGTCCAGGTAGCGGCGGGTCTGCTCCACCCCCTCGACGATGGTCCGCTCCAGACTCCTGCGCAGCACCTTGCACTCCACCACGAAGCGGCGCTCGTGTCCGCCCTGCGGCCACACGATCAGCAGGTCGGTGCGCCCGCGGCCCAGCGCGTACTCCCGCTCGATCCGCCCGCCGCCATTGACGATCCGCTGCAGGTGCGCCTGCAGCAGCAACTGGGGGCCGGCCTCGTGGTATTGCTCGAAACGCTGCACCCAGTGCTCTGAGTGCTCGCGGAAAAACTCCTGGAACGCTGCGATCAGCCCTTCCACGTCCAGTTCGCCGTCGGCGCCCACGTACCACGCCATCCGCTGCGGCAGACCCGCCTGCACCGCGTAGTTCAGGTGTCGTGGCACCACCTCGGCGTAGATCGGGTTGGCGATGTGCGGCGTGCCGTCCGGCTCCTGCGCCACCAGCCCCAGGTCGCAGACGTAGGCGACGTCCTCGGCTGACCACGCCTGCTGGTCGGCGCCGGTCAGGATCGGCTCCACCACTCGCCGCACGCGCTCCTCGCGCAGCTTGTTCGCCAGCTCGTCGATGTGGGTGTCTCGGCGCAGGATCAGCCGCTCCTGCGCCTCCCGGATGGCGTCCTCCGTGATCGGACGCGAGCGGTCGCGCCCCGGCTTGTGGCGGAAGCAGGCGTCGTAGCACAGCGCGTTCACCAACCACGGCTGGCCGGCCGTGCGCGCGCCGATCATCTCCTGCGCCCCCTCGGTGAACGCCTGCCCGGTCGCCGCGGTGTGTTGCGCCAGCAGTGTGCGTATCTCCTGCTCCGAGAAGTCGCCGAGTCGCAGCGATTCGGACTTGATGTTGAAGGCGCTGCCGCCGAGGACCATCCGGTTCTCGGCGGTGGAGTGGATGCGGTAGTCGCGCACGTCACGCACGCCGCAGAGGATGATGCTGTGCGGGAACGCGGCCGGGCGCCGGTCGTAGCCGGCACGCACTTGGCGCAGCACCGACAGCAGGGTGTCGCCCACGAGCGCGTCGATCTCGTCGATCAGCAGCACCAGCGGCGTCCGGTCGGCGGCGGCCCAGCGGCTCAGGGCCAGCCCCAGCGCGCCCATCGGTCCCGCGCTGTCCATGGCCGCGTGGCCGATGCCTTCCACCGAGTCGTCGCCCAGCGTCAGGCTCGCCCGCAGCGCGACCTCGGAGAGCACTGCGCGCATCGCGTCCGCGACGTTCTCGCGGGCCGCCTGCCCTGCCTCGACATTGGCGTACACGCAACGCCAGTCGCCCGCCTCGCCGCCGTTCAGCAGGTCGCGCAGCGCCAGCAGGGCCGAGGTCTTGCCGGTCTGCCGCGGCGCATGCAGCACGAAGTATTTCTTGTCGCGGACGAGGCCGAGCACCTCTTCGAGATCGATCCGCTCCAGCGGCGGGATGTGGTAGTGGTCCGCCGGATCGATGGGGCCTGCGGTGTTGAACTGGCGCACGGCTGAAGCCATTGTCGCGGCAGGTGGCGCGGCTGTCATCCTTGCGTGCGGGCAGGTACCGCTCAAGCTCGCCGCCGTCGGAACAACCGGATGGAGGGCACCGTGTCGAGGATCCATACTGGCGCCGTGGAGCACACGGTGGCCAGACCTGCGGTTTTCAGCATGAACAACGCCGGTGTGAAGCGCGTGGTGCGGCTGCGCCGCAGGCGTGCGCGGGACCGGGAGCGGGCGTTCCTGATCGAGGGCTACCGGGAGCTGCTGCGCGCCGTGGAGGTGCGGCTGCCGCTGGAGACGGTCTACCATTGTCCCGCGTTCTACCTGGGCAGCAACGAACCGGCGCTGCTCGAGAGCGCCCGCCGGGACTGCGGAGCCGAGCTGGTCCCGACCGACGACGCCGTGTTCGCCAAGCTCTCCTACCGCGACCGGCCCGACGGGCTGCTGGCGGTTGCGCCGATGCCGGACTGGACGATCGACGGACTGCCGGAGCCGCCGGCCGACCCGCTGTACGTGATCGCCACGGCGATAGAGAAGCCGGGCAACCTGGGCACCCTGCTGCGCACGGCCGACGCGGTGGGCGCCGCCGCGCTGATCGTCTGCGACCCGGTGACCGACCTGTTCAATCCCAACGTCGTGCGCGCCAGCGTCGGCACGCTGTTCACTGTGCCGGCGGCGCAGGCCGGGGCGGAGGCCACGCGGCGCTGGCTGGCCGCGCGCGGGGTGCGCACGGTCGTCACCACGCCGTCGGCCGAACGCTGCTACACCGACCACGACCTCGCCGGCGCCGTCGCCGTGGTGGTGGGCAACGAGCAGTTCGGCCTGGACGAGGCGTGGCTGACCGGCGCGGACGCCGCCGTGTCGATCCCGATGCTGGGCCGCGCGGACTCGGTCAACGTCGCCATGGCGGGCGCGGCGCTGCTGTTCGAGGCGCTCCGCCAGCGCCGTCAGGCATCAGCGGGCCGATGAGCTAAGCTACCCGCGCCATGGCGAGCGACCGACCCAACATCGTCCTGATCCTGACCGACCAGCATCGCGGCGACGCCCTGGGCATCGAGGGCCACCCGGTGCTGCAGACGCCCAACCTGGACTGGCTGGCCGCCACGGGAGCGCGCTTCAGCCGCGCCTATGCCGAGTGCCCGAGCTGCGTACCGGCGCGCCGCACCATGATGAGCGGCACGGCACCGGCGGCCAACGGCGCGGTGGGCATGGGTCCGGACCACGACTGGGCGCCGCCTCACTTGCTGGCCGGTGAGCTGACCGCCGCCGGCTACCAGACCGAGATGATCGGCAAGAGCCACGTGCGCGGCCGCGGGTCGAGCCGCTGGCGTTACGGCTTCGAGCACGTGCAGATCGCCGACAGCAGTAACACCGGCGACTACGCCGAGTGGCTGGCCGACCGCGGCGTGCGCGACCAGCACGCCGGCTACGCTCACGGGGTGGCCTCCAACGCCTGGGTGGGCCGGCCTCATCACCTGCCGGAGGAGCTGCTGCACACGTTCTGGGTCGTCGACCGCGCCATCCACTTCCTGGAGCACCGCGACGACGCGCAGCCGTTCTTCCTCAACCTGTCGTTCATCGACCCGCACCCGCCGTTCACGCCGCCGCGCCACTACTACGACCGCTACATCGGCCGCGACCTGCCGGTCCCGCCGGTCGGCGACTGGGCGCTGGACATGCCCGGCGGGCCGCTGCCGCGCAAGGGCGTCGATCCCAACGCCTGGTACATCGACCTGGACGAGCACGACCGGCGCTGCAGCCAGGCGGCCTACTACGGGATGATCAACTTTATCGACGACCAGATCGGCCGGCTGCTGCAGGTGATGAAGACGGAGCTGGCCGACACGGTGTTCCTGTTCACCGCCGACCACGGCGAGATGCTCGGCGACCACCACATGTTCCGCAAGTGCTGGCCGTACGAGGGCTCGGCGCGGGTACCGTTCCTGGTCAGCGGCCCGCAGCGCGATCCGCTCTGCTCCGGCGTCGTGTCGCAGGCGGCGGTCGGGCTGCAGGACCTGATGCCGACCATCCTGGACATCGCCGGTGCGCCGATCCCGGACTCGGTGACCGGCAGGAGCCTGCTGCCGGTCATGCGCGGCGAGGCGCAGACCGTGCGCGAGTACCTGCACGGCGAGCACGCCGGCCAGTACGCCTACGACCTGGGCCAGCACTACCTGACCGACGGCCACCGCAAGTACGTGTGGTACTCGCAGACCGGCCGGGAGCAGCTCTTCGACCTGGACGAAGATCCCGCGGAGCTGCGCAACCTGGCGCCCGCAGGCGGTGCGGAGCTTGCGCGGTGGCGGTCACGTCTGGTGGACGTGCTGCGCGACCGGCCGGAGGGGTTCGTCCGTGGCGGGGACTTGGTGACCGGGCGTCCGCACGACCTGTTCATCCCCGGCTACGACCCCACGAAGCTGTATCCGTACCTCTGAGCGTTCGATGGCGAAGGAAGAGAAGACGACGGACGACAGCCGCGTGCGCCTCGGCACGGTGCTCGAACGCCTCGCGGACGGCCGCTTCGTGATCACCGTCGAGCAGACGCAGGCCAGCCAGGCGCGCTCCTACCGGCGCATGCTGGACAAGGGACTGGTCGACGCGGTGACGCTGCCGGACCTGCCGCTGGTCGGCCGCTTCCGCGACCTGCTGGCGCGGCGCAAGCCGGTCGCGCGCGGCCCGCGCGAGCCGCTGGAGCGGCGCATCGCGGTGGCGCTTGAGAAGAGCGCCGAGCCGGTGTTCACGGTGTCGGCCAGTCTGCGGACCGCCGGCATGGTGGCGCGGCGGGTGGCGGCGGCGCGCGCCGGCGGTTCGGTGGCGCTGCTGGTGCTCTCGGGAGGCGGCCTGGTGCGCCGCCTGTTCGGGATCGTGAAGCTGGGCTGGCTGCTGCCGCAGAACTCGTTCCGCATCCTGCGCGCGATCCGGCGTGCGCATCCCGATCAGCCGCTGTGGGCGGTCGAGAACCCGATCCTGCCCGGGCCGGCGGCGCGCGCGCGCCGCATGCAGCGCAAGATCGACGCCGGCGCGCAGGTGATCCTGACGCAGCCGCCGTTCCTGTGGGGCCGGTTCACTCGCTGGCTGGCCGAGGTCGAGCGGCTCGGCGTGACGGCGCCGATCGTCTGCGGCGTGCCGGTCATCACCTCGCCACTGTCGCTGCGCACGTGGCTGTTCCTGGTCGGCTTCACCGGATCACACCCGGAGACCGACGCCCTGCTCGACCGTCTGCGGAAGGCGGATGCGCGCGGCAAAGCGGCCGAGGAGGGGATGCGCTACACCGTCGAGCTGCTCCGGCGGCTGCGCGCCACTCCCGGCGTGGCCGGCGTGCACATGATGCCGATCTTCGCCTGGCGACGGCTTGAGCGGGTCCTCACGGCCGCCGGCCTGGCGCCGGAGGACCGGCTTGCGGAAGGCGGGCGTTGCCGCAATTCACAGGAAACGGTGGCTCGATGACTCGTGCCACTCGCGTGTCGGTGGCTCGAACGCGAATTAGCCGGAACTGAAGCTATACTCTGACTGGAGGACTGATCCTGGATGATCCTTGCCGTTCCGTACCCGCCGGTCGACACACGATTGCAGTTGCCCTGGCTATGCAGTCGCAAGCGGCGATGACGTGAGGATCCAAGCGGAGATCGACGACGTGGGCGTCGTGCTCGTAGGCAGCCTCAACCCGTCGATCTTCACACCAGCATGGTTCGCGCTCCACGGCCTTCTGCCGGAGAGTGCCGCCGAGAGTGCGGAGCTGGAGGTGGCTCATGCGCAATTGACCCGGTTCTCGACCGACTGGCTGCGGTTGCAGGTCACGACCGACCGTTTCATTGCCGAGTCGGCACACGCACCGTACGTTCGCGTGCGCGACCTCGTCGTGCGTGTGTTCAAGGAGCATCTCGATCACACGCCTCTCACAGCGATGGGCATCAACCGCCACGTGCACTTTCGAGTGGGAAGTTCGACCGAGCGAGATCGGATCGGCAGAACGCTTGCACCGGTGGCTCCGTGGGGTGCCTACGCCCAGGAACTTGATCTGGCGGGCGAGCACGGTGGGATGACATCACTTACGATGTCGCAGCTTCAGTGCAAAGGTAGGCCTCCCGGCGGCCAGGTCAATATTACTGTCGAACCATCCAACCGGATCGGCGGTGGCCGGTCAGGTGTCTATGTCCGGGTCAATGATCACTTCGCAGTCGAGCCGGCGGACGCAGGCGGGCAAGCACAACTGATCGGGTTACTGGAAGATGGATTCGATACCTCAATACGGCGAAGTGATGGTATCGTTGACCACATCATGTCTTTGGCGCAGGTGGAGTAGCCTCGTGGCTCAGTCTGGCCAAGCTGCCACCGCCCGTAGCTTCGACGACAGTGCCGGAGCGGGTAGTGCCGGCACCGCCGACGCGGCTCCCCTTCTGCCCAATGTGGATGAAGCGGTGCGTTTGGCACTGGTTCGGCAGCACGCCGCAGAGGCAACCGCCTCCAGGCCACGCGGGACGGCAGCGGAAGGCCTGACGATGCGATCAGGTCCCGCGCAGCTCGGGGCGGGCGCCTCTATGGTAGACACTCCGCCGTCGGTACCGCCCGCGTCACGCCGAGGGACGTTGCACGCTCTTCAGGAGTGGGAGGGCTACGTTCTGGAGATAATTGGGAGCGAGTTTGTGGCGAGGCTGGTCGATTTGACCAACGGCTCTTCGCACGAAGAGGAAGAAGCGATCATCCCCTTGGACGAAATCTCCGATGACGATGCTGCCAAGCTACGCGAAGGTGCTATCTTCCGTTGGGTCATCGGCTACGAACGAACTCCTGCCGGGACCAAGAAACGCGTGTCCCAGATCGTGTTCCGAGATATTCCTCGACTGACCGAACGGGACCTCCAGCAGGGCAAGGAGTGGGCGCGCAACACGATGAAGGCACTGGGACTGTGACGAACGGGGGAATCCCCCGAAGGATGACGAGTTCGAGCTGACTCTACTGGGTCCCGGTTACGGTGAGAGCATAGTCCTGCATACCGGCGATGGTGTCTGGGTGATAGTCGATTCATGTGGACGAGAGGACGCTCCGGCTGCACTCGACTATCTGGAGAACATCGGCGTCGATCCGTGTCGCGCCGTCGCCATGATCGTTGCCACGCACTGGCACGACGATCATATACGTGGCCTTGCACGGATGCTTCATGAATGTTCGAACGCCTCCTTCTGTTGTGCAGGCGTTCTTTGCAACGAGGAGTTTCTCGCAAGGGCTCATGCGCTGGAATGCCGACACCATGCCGATTTTGGTTCCGGCCTGCGTGAGATGCACCGCGTGTTCCGTAAGCTGGCAGACGTTCAGCTAACGCCAACCCCGGCGTTCGCGAATCGCCGTGTCTTTGCGAAGGGTGCGTGTCACATCTGGTCGCTCTCCCCTGCGGATGACTTGTATTCCGACTTTCTGAGAGCATTGTCCCGCTTGTTGCCTCAGGCGGGTCAGCCCGAAACAAGGATACGTAGTCTTTCGCCCAACGAGGTTGCTGTTGTCCTTCGGGTGGAGGTCAGCGACATCGCTGTGCTGCTTGGTTCGGACCTGGAGCGGAACGGTTGGCTGAAGATCGTTCAGGATCCGGCTCGACCCCTTGGTGCGGCTTCCGCTTTCAAGGTGCCTCACCATGGCTCGGACAGCGCCGACGAACCGCGTATATGGAAAGAGTTGCTGGATCCTGCCCCGGTCGCGGTGCTGACTCCATGGCGAAGAGGTGATCGTGTCCTGCCGAGCGATGATGATGCGCGAAGGATTCTGTCCAAGACCGAGACCGCGTACGCCACGGCGAAGGTCGACGTAAGCGGCCCGGCTCGCAGGGCCAGCGTCGTCGAGCGCACGATCAGACAGTCCGGAATACGCCTGCGTCGGTCGCCGAAGCCCGGCTTCGTTCGACTTCGCCGTCGGATTGGATCGTGCACCCGATGGTCGGTCGAGACGTCCGGCTCCGCGTGCCACCTCAAGGAGTACGTTCAGGAGCGGCAGTGAGCCTTTGACTGCCCTCCCGCCGCGGACCAGACATCGGACGGGGGCGCGATGCCATTACGGCGGACGGTCCGATGAGCGGCGTCCCGTCGACTAGATCCCCGTGGGGGTTCTTCAGCCACAGGGCGTAGTGCAGGCGCCTGCCGCTGCGGAAAGGAGCGCGGTGCGCCTTGCGTATCAGCTCCGCACGGGTACGGTCCGGGTCGGAGCGGTCGGACCACTTCACTTCACCGATCAGCAGGTGCCGCCCATCGGTGGACTCGGCCACCACGTCGAACTCCAGCGGAGTGCCGCCGATGCCGGGGCCCCACCAGCGGGACGCCGGATTCCAGTCGATGCCGTGAAGCTTGAGGCGGGGGACCGAGTCCCTCGCCAGCCACTCCCATACCTCGGCCACGTGGCCGGCAAGGTGCGCCAACACTTCCGAGTGCACCGGCTCGATCAGGTCGTGTTCGAGCCGGGACCGGTTCGGGGCAACGAAACGGTACCAGAACAACAGGAACGGATCGTCCAGCCGGTACAGGCTGCGCTTGGTCGACCGCGTGCTCTCGCCGAACGGAAGCTCACGGACATAGCCGAGATCGATCAGACGCGCCAGCGGACGGCTCAGGTTCGAGGCCGGCTGGCCGAGGCGACCGCCGATTTCGCTCAGGCGATGGCAACCGGCACCGATCAGCGCGAGCAGGGAGTTGGCCTGAACCACGCTGCGCATGTCGTCCAGCAGCAGGCGGGGCGGTTCCGCGTGCAGCACGCCGTTGCGATCGAGGAGGAGCGTGGCGAGCGCCTCCTCCGTGCTAGGGTAGTCAGCGGCGAGCTCCCAGTTGCGGGGCAACCCTCCCCAGACCGAGTAGGCGATGACGGCTTGCTCCGGTGGGAATCCCAACGCTTCGGGCAGCGCGGCCGGGGGCATCGGCGTGACCTTGATGATCTCCGCAGCGCGGCCGTACAGCGGCGCGGTCTCGTCCAGCACCAGACCGTGCATCATGCGCTGTGAGGAACCGCAGATGACCAACCGCAGAGAGGCCGCGCATGAGGGGTGTCGACCAAGCGCTGGACGATGCTCGGCAGCGCCGGATCGGCCTGTACCAGATACGGCAGATCGTCGATCACCAGCCAAGCGTCCGCGGGAACCCGTGCGCACCACGTCTCCAGAAACGCCGCCCAGTCGGGATAGGTGGCCGCCGAGAATCCGGGCACGAGCCGGTCGGCTTCGACCGCGAGGGCTGCGCGCTGGATGCTGTCGTCGCTGAGGTCGGCCAGATAGTAGGCGTGCCGGCGTTCGCGGAGAGCCTCCTGCAGCAGGCGGGACTTGCCGCAGCGGCGTCGCCCATAGACGACGATCAGCGAGTCGCCCGCCCGTGACAGGGCGCGCCGAAGCCGGGACAGCTCGCGCGTTCGGTTCAGGAACGGAAGACGGATCGGCATAATGATGCTGCACAGACATTATGCTCCACCGGCATAATGTCGCCGAGACTGGTGAAGGAGGTAGCCGCCTCCCCTTATCCCGGATTATTCGCGCCGCGGGCCGAAAACTGGCTGAATTGAGGCTCGGAGGCGG
>JAPPNY010000204.1 GCA_028818385.1 Spirochaetaceae bacterium | reverse complement strand
CTGGTGTACGGCGTGCTGCGCTTCTCCAACTTCGCGCACGGCGAGACCATGGCGTTCGGCGCCATGGTCTCCATTCTGTTCACCTGGCTCCTGCAGTCCGCAGAGATCGGCCTGGGTCCCCTGCCGACGGCGCTGCTGGCCCTCCCCGCGGGAATCGTGGCCGCCGGCGTCCTGTGCCTCGTCATCGATCGCTGGGTCTACCGCTTCTATCGCCGCAAGAAAGCGGCGCCCGTCATCCTGCTGGTCGCCAGTGTCGGCGTCATGTTCGTGATCAACGGGCTCATCCGCTTCGTGATCGGCCCGGACGACCAGGTGTTCACCGACGGGACGCGGTTCGTCGTCAGCGTCCGCCAGTTCAAGGAAGCCACGGGGCTCCGCGAGGGACTGGCCATCAAGACCACGCAGACCATCACCGTCGCGGTCACGGCCGTCCTGGTGCTCTGGCTGTTCTGGTTCCTCGGCAGGACGCGGACGGGCAAGTCGATGCGCGCCTACTCGGACAACGAGGACCTGGCCCTGCTGTCCGGCATCAACCCGGAACGGGTGGTGGCGGTCACCTGGATCATCGTCGGCGCGCTGGCCGCGGTGGCGGGCACGCTGTACGGCCTGGACAAGAGCTTCAAGCCGTTCGTCTACCTGTCGCTGCTGCTGCCGATCTTCGCCGCCGCCATCGTCGGCGGCCTGGGCAGCCCTCTCGGCGCCATCACCGGCGGCTTCGTGGTGGCGTTCTCGGAGGTGCTGATCACCTATCCGTACAAGAAGTTCCTGACCTACCTGGGACCGGAAGGCTGGCGTCCGGACGGCTTGGTCCAGTTGCTCTCCACCGACTACAAGTTCGCCGTCTCGTTCTTCATCCTGGTCGTCGTGCTGGTCGTGAAGCCCACCGGCATCTTCGGAGGCAAGTCGACGTGAGCGGCCATGCGGGCCCGTGGATGGCGCGCATCCCACGCAAGCCCGTCCTGTTCGCGGTCATGGGGGCCCTGGTCTGCCTGGTGGGACTGGTGCAGAGCTGGCCGCTGGCGCTGGCGATTCTCAACCTGTGCCTGATCTCGGCCATCATGACGCTCGGCGTCAACATTCAGTGGGGCTACGCCGGCCTGTTCAACTCCGGCGTGATGGGCTTCGCCGCCCTCGGCGGACTGGCCGGCGTGCTGGTGTCGATGCCGCCGGTGACCGCCGCCTGGCGCGCCGGGGGTGCCGGCGTGCTGGTGGCGCTGGGGCTGGCGGCGCTCACCGTGATCGCCGTGCTGTTCGTCCGCCGCCGTCTCGGCACGCCGCTGTACCGGCGGCTGGCGGTGGCGTGCCTGCTGATCGGCGGCGGACTGGCCGCCCGCGCGGTGTTCGCGCCGGCGGTGGAGGCCATCGAAGCAGTCGAGCCGACCGTCACCGGGTACCTGGGCGGGCTCGGCCTTCCCATCGTCCTGTCCTGGCTGGTGGGCGGCGCGTTCGCGGCAGGGGCGGCGTGGGTCTGCAGGATCAGCCTCAGCCTGCGCTCCGATTACCTGGCGATCGCCACCCTGGGCATCTCCGAGATCATCGTCGCCTTCCTCAAGTACGAGGAGTGGCTGACGCGCGGCGTGAAGAACGTCAACGGCCTGCCGCGGCCGGTCCCCTACGAGATCGATCTGCAAAACGCGGCGTGGTTCCAGGAGTGGGCATCGACGCTCGGCATGTCGCACGTGGAGCTGTCGTCGATCGTCGTCAAGCTGTGCTACGCGGGCCTGTTCCTCGTCGTCCTGGTCGTACTGACGTGGCTCTCCGAGACCGCGCTGCGCTCGCCGTGGGGCCGGATGATGCGCGCCATCCGCGACAACGAGACGGCCGCTCGCGCCATGGGCAAGGACGTGACCTCCCGCCACCTGCAGGTCTTCGTGCTGGGCTCGGCCGTGATCGGCATAGCCGGCGCCATGCTGACCACGCTCGACGGCCAGTTCACGCCGGCCTCCTACCAGCCGATGCGCTTCACGTTCCTGATCTGGGTGATGGTGATCGTGGGCGGCTCGGGCAACAACTGGGGTGCAGTGCTCGGCGGCTTCCTGATCTGGTACGTGTGGATCCAGGCCGAGCCGGTCGGCCTGCGCCTGATGGAGATGGCCACCTCCGCCCTGTCAGAGGAGAGCGCGCTGCGCGCCCATCTCCTGGACAGCGCCGCCCACATGCGCCCGGTCGTCATGGGCCTGGTCCTGCTGCTTGTGCTGCGGTTCGCTCCGCGTGGCCTGATCCCGGAAGAGCGGCGATAGGGCGGGACGACCCGCTCAGGGCCTCCATAGGCGGCCGTGGCACCGCACCAGCTTCTCGTTCAGCGCTGCTCCCAGACCCGCGGACGACGGGAGCAGTAGCCGCCCGTTCTGGATCCGCTCGACCGGCTCGATCAGGTCGGCGCGCCAGTCGACCTCGTGGACGGCGTGCTCCAGCGGCAGGGCGCCGTCTACGGCGGCCGTCACGTGAGCGCTGGCCAGCAGCGAGATCGGTCCCGACGGGCTGTGCAACGACACCCCGCCGCCACGCGCGATCGTCGACAGGCCCGCCCGCACCGCCTCGGCCACGCCGCCGCAGTACTTGACGTCCGGCATGACGATTGCCACCGCTCTCTGATCCAGGAGGCCGTCGAAGAACTCCACGCCATACCCGCTCTCGCCACCGGCGACCGGCAAGGGCACCGCGCCGGCGATCGCGGCCAAGTCGGCGGACGCCGATGTCGGCTGCACCGGCTCCTCGAACCAGCCCACGTCGAGCGTCGCGAGCTCGCGCGCGACGGCGGGCGCCGCCTCCGCCGAGAAGCGGCTGTGACAATCGACCAGCAGGCGCGCGCCGGCGCCGATCGCGCGGCGTACCGCCCGCACTCGCTCCAGGCCGGGAAGGGCCTCACGGAGCATGCGGTCCGGCGCCATCGCCGGTGACACCTCGTCGAACGGCGCGCACTTGAAGGTCCCGAACCCCTCCCGCGCGGCCCGCGCGGCGGCGCGCTCGAAGGCATCCGGAGTCCGGTCGGTGGCGCGCAGGCCCCGGTTGATGTTGGCGTAGAGCTCGACGGAGTCCGTGGGCGCCGCTCCCAGGAAGCAGTGCAGGCTCATCCCCGCCCGTGCGGCTTCGAGCTGTGCCGCGGCGCTGCGCAGGGCGCTGACCGCGGTGGCGAGCACGCCATCCTCCCGCAGCGGGTCCTGCGTGAGGCACAGCAACTCCTCGATCTGGCCTTCGCCGGTCACGCCTGTGGGGTGCAGGGACTCGACCATGCCGGCCAGCGCGTCGATCACCTGCATCGAACGGCCGGAAGTAACCTCGACCGTCGTGGCGGTGCCTTCGCCGTCGCCCAGCACCGCGAACGTCCAGGTGGTGTGCGGGGTGGCCGTGACCACCGCGCACCGCTCGAGCTGGATGCGCATGCCGTTTCCGCCACTCACGATGCGGAGGACAACCGCGTCACCAGGAGGTCCACCGAGCGGGCGATGGCCGACTCCACCCACCCCGCGAACGGTCCCGGCAGGCCGTACTCCAGCATGCCGGTGGTGCCCTCATAGTCCCCCTCGGCCAGGATCCTCCCCGACGGGATGTAGGCGAGCAGCACGTGGTTGTAGCCGGCCACCCAGGTACGGTCCCAGCCGTAGGCGGCGCGGAAGCGCAGCGAGTAATCCACCACCGGCTCGCCGGCCAGGGCGATCACGAGCTGACCGGAGCCGAACCGCCAGACTCGGATGGGATACGGGCAGTGGTCCCGCAGCCGCCCATCCCGCTTCAGCACGGCGAGCTGGTGCTCGATCGAGCGCCGCTCCACGCCCCGGTCCTTTGGCCCGAGGCCGCGCAACGCATCCTGCAAGGCTTGGCGGCCCGGAGGATCCTGCAGCGACAGCAGCGGCTCGTCGGCGCCGGTGGCGAGCGGACCGGTCACGGGCTTCATGGCACCGTAACGGCCGTCGAGCACGTCCTGCACCGCGGCGCTCAGCATTGCGCCGCAGCTCTCCCCCAGCCCCTCCCGCCAGCGCGGCAGCGGATTGATGTCGCCGCCGCAGCCGGCCGCGAACATCGCGGTGGCGCCCGGACATGCAGCTTCCAGAAAGCTCTGCGCGTAGCCGGCATAGTCGCCGTTGATGCGGTAGTCGTACACGGCCGTGGTGTGGCAGGCGTAGCCGAATACGATGCCGCGCAGCGCACCGTCCGGCGCCCGCACGGCCAGCACGGGAACGTCGTGATCGACCGCCTGCGGGCGCCTGAGTGTGTCGGCGCCGCGGGCGCGGCGGCGGTTGACCCCGAATCCGGCGAGCCCGAAGCCCATGCTGAGCTCGGCCGGCGCCAGGGCCGCCAGCGCTTGGCCGACCACGCCGACGATGCGCTCCAGGAGCTGCTCGGTGTAACCCGCGACGGTCGCCTTCTCCTCCGGCTGCAGGTCGAAGTACAGGTGCAGCAGGTCGCCGACCATCGGCCCGCTGTGGTTGTGCGAGCTGCCCAGGATGACCTGGTCCTGCGACAGGCCGTAGCGTTCCTGAAGCCGCCGCTCCAGGGTGTCCGCCATGGTGCGGCTGTAGCCCAGGATGTCCGCGGTGAGCCACACCCCGGTGTGGCCGGCGGCGTCGCGCAGCGCCAGCGCCTTGGCGTAGATCGGGTGGCTCACCCCCTCCGAGGCGTGGTCGCGGCTGAACCATCCGGCCATGCGGATCGGCCCGGCGGGAGTGATGTCCGTGGCGCCGATGCCTGCCTGCAATGCTGCCGCCGGGCCGTGTTGCGCCGAGCCCATCGCGTGCCGCCTCAGCGGACGATGCGCGCCGAGCTGCCGCCGGCCAAGGTGCGCACCTGGTCGAGCGTCGCCATGGTCGTGTCGCCGGGGAACGTCGTCAGCAGCGCGCCGTGCGCCCAGCCCACCCGCAGGGCCTCCTCCGGGGACGCGCCGCTCATGAGCCCGTAGAAGAACCCGGCGGCAAAGCCGTCTCCCCCGCCGACCCGGTCATAGACATCGAGCTGACATGTCGGGGCAGTGACTGTCTCGCCCTCCACCCAGGCCACCGCGCTCCAGTCATGGCGGTTGGCGGAGTGCACGTCGCGCAGCGTGGTGGCCACCACGGAGATGTTCGGGAACTCCGCGGTGACGCGATCGATCATCTGCAGGAACGCGCGCGGGTCGAGCTTGGACGCGCCCGTGGCCTCCGGCCCCGCGATGCCGAGCCCTTCCTGCAGGTCCTCCTCGTTGCCGACCAGCACGTCGACGTTGCTGACGATCTCTCGCAGCGTGGCGTGTGCGGTGTCCGCGCCGCCGGCGACCTGCCACAGCTTGCCGCGGTAGTTCAGGTCGAAGGAAACCACTGCCCCGGCAGCCTTCGCGGCCTGCATCGCTTCGACGATCACCTGCGGCGTCGTCTCCGAGAGCGCCGCGAAGATGCCGCCCGAGTGCAGCCAGCGGACCCCGTCCCGCATGATGCCGGACCAGTCGAAGTCGCCGGGCTGCAGGCGGGCGGCCGCCTCGTTCGCGCGGTTGTAGAACACCTCAGGCGCGCGCACGCCGGCGCCGCGGTCGCTGTACACGGTCGCCATGTTCGGCCCGCGCACGCCATCGTGCGCGAAGCGCTTGTAGAAGGGCCGCACGCCCATGGCGCGCACCGAGCGGTCGATCATGTCGCCGATCGGATACGACACCATCGCCGCGGCGACGCCGGTGCGCATCCCGAAGCAGGAGGCGAGGTTGGCGGCACAGTTGTACTCGCCGCCGGAGACGTGGATGGATAGCTCCGACGCGTGCGGGAACGGGATGACGCCGGGGTCCAGGCGGTGGACCAGTGCCCCCACCGCCAGGAAGTCGAGCGCGCCGGAATCGGGGATCTTCAGCATGCGGGTTGTGCTCCTCGCCGCCGATCATGACCGAGCCGACCCGCCTCGGAAAGCAGCCCTCCGTGCGGGTTGTCAGCCGAGCCGCGCGTCGCGCATCGTCCGCGCATGGATCAGATCATCGACACCCACACCCACTTCTTCGATCCGCACCGCCCGCAGGGCGTGCCGTGGCCGCCCTCGGACAACCCCGACCTGTATCGCACCACCCTTCCCGAGCACTTCCTGGAAGTCGCGGCCGGCCACGGCGTCACTCACACGGTCGTGGTCGAGGCCAGTTCCTGGTTGGAGGACAACCAGTGGATCCTGGACCTCGCCGACGACGCGGAACTCACCGGGCACGCCGCGATCGCCGGGCTCGTGGGCAATATTCGCAACGATGACAGCGACTTCCGCACGCATCTCGACCGGTTCCGCGCGCATCCGCTGTTCCGCGGGATCCGCCTGGGCAATGACGCGATCACCGGCCGCGGCCGCACGACGATAGTGGACACCGTGCGCGAGTTGGTCGCCCGCGATCTGGCCCTGGACGTGGTGCCGGGAGCGCCGGAGCTGCCGGCCCTGATCGATCTGTGCGACGCCGTGCCGGAGGCGCACGTCGTGATCGATCACGTGGGCCAGGTCCCCATCGACGGTTCCGCGCCCGACCCCGCCTGGTGCGAGGGCATGGCCGTGCTCGCCCGCGCGCCGCACGTGTACTGCAAGATCTCCGGCCTGGTGGAGAACGCCGTCACGAAGCCGTCGCCGGCCGACGTGCGCTTCTACGAGCCCACGCTGGACGCCCTCTGGGAGCGTTTCGGCGCCGAACGGCTGCTGTTCGCCAGCAACTGGCCGGTCTGCCGCAGGGGCGGCCCGTACGCGACGGTGTTCGCGCTCGCGCAGGCGTACGTCGAACGGCACGGCCCTGAGGCGGAGGCACGCGTATTCCGGGAGAATGCGATTGCGGCATACCGCCTGCCGGAGCCGCGTTCCTAGCGCCGCGGGTCCGCCCGTTATGCGGCCCGGTACAACTCGATTCCAGTCCGGAGCGCCGCGGCGGCCACGGGAATCCTGCCCTCCGAAATCTCCGCTCGGGTATACACGAAGAGGTCGACCCCGACGCCCAGGTCGGTGAAGTAGTCCCGGTACAGGGCGGCGCGGTCGAGAAACGGCGTTTCGGAGTCCTTCACCCCCACGAGGATGTCGGCGTCGCTCGACGGGACGGCGCGGCCGGAAGCGACCGATCCGAACAGCACGACCTGCACAACTTCCTCATGCTGGCGGCTCAGGTTCCCCGCCGCCTGCCTGATCCGGCTCTTCAGCAGGCTCCGGTCCAGCCAGAACACCTTCACAGTGCCGAAGGATTGCTTGCGAATGACAGATCGCGGCATTGGCGTCCTCTTCGGTGAAATAATCCGCGGGGCTCCCCGCGGCCCAGCCGTTGGGGTATCGCGCGGGGATATAGTGACGGTCGAGGTTGACGGCCGATGCGTGCAGCTCATCGGGAACGCCGACTTGCTCCCGTAGCGTTCTGAGCAGATCGACGATCGAGGGCCCCCACGCCTCGGCGCCGAGCTTCTGGAGCGCCGCCTTCAGGGCCTTCTCGCTCGCTTGCTGGGAGATGAAACACGCCCACTCGCAGAAGCCGGAGGCCGCCTGTGCTCGCGCGCTGTCGAGATCACGCCGAGCCTGACGGAACCAGTCAGCGCTTCTCTCGGCCATGGGTCATCATACGTGCGCTCTCGCCGGCGTAGCCAGCCGGCACCGGCTCAGAGACCCTCCTGGGTGGCCCAGGCCTTGATGAGGTGGTGAGCGATGGCGATGGGGCCGGGAACGGTCAGCCGCTCGCTCTGCTCCTCCAGCGCCAGCAGCACCTCCCGCCGGTCGAACCAGCGGACATCGGACATCTCCTCGTCGTCCTTGCGGATCGTCGTGCTGGCGGCCTCCGCAAGACAGCCGATCATCAGCGAGCACGGGAACGGCCACGGCTGAGACGAGTGGTAGCGGACGTTCTTCACGCGGATCCCGGCCTCCTCCATCACCTCTCGTGCCACCGCCTCTTCGATCGCTTCCCCCTGATCCACGAACCCGGCAAGCGCGGAATACATGCGCAGCCGCGACAGACGCCCGCGCGACTGGCCGAGCAGGCAACGGTCGGTGTCCGCGTCGCCGACCACGGTGATCACCACCGGATCGGTGCGCGGGAAGTGCTGGGCGCCGCACGCGGTGCATTCGCGAACCTGTCCGCCTCGCTTGCTGTCGGTAGGGCGGCCGCATACCGAGCAGAAGCCGTGCCGGGCATGCCAGTCGAGCTGGGATCTGGCCTGGGCCAGGATGCCGGTCTCCGCGGCCGCCAGCACCGTCCCCGCCGCGCGGCAGTCCTCGAAGCGCCAGGGCGGGTCCTGTCCTTCCGCCCAGGCGACGGCAGTGTCGCAGTCGGACAGATCCACGGCGAAGTGCGCGACGCCCTCCAGCATGCCAAGCAGCATGGGCCGGGCGTCCGGCGCCACTGACCGGAGCTGATCGGTGCGCAGCCAGCCGAGGCGCGGCTGGGGGTGAGCGCGGCGAACCTCACTCGAAGAGTGATCGGCGACCAGCACCTCGAGTTCTCGGAACGGCAGGAATCTGCTGGCGTCGTCGCGGGCAACGGCTTCGATCCACGCCTCGTCCCGGCGCTCCTGCTCGCCGCGGTCGAGGGGATTGCCCGCGAACCTGTGGGAGTGCCTCACGATTGGCAGCTCGAACAGGTGTCCCTCACAGCACTATCAGAGGAATCCGGACTTCGTCGGGGCTCATGCCGCCGTGGATGCCGACGTTCCGCAGCCCGAAATCGTCCTCGGACTGATGGTAGCCCACGCTCAGGGGTTCCAGCGTCACGCCGATGTAGTCGCCGAAGCGCCGCCGTGCGTGATCGCTCAGCGGTTCCGGGCCGAACAGCCGCATCTCCTCCGCTTCGTCCAGGCTGAGCACGGCCATCCGCCCGCCGCACCGGTCGGTCAGGCGCTCGACCAGCTCCGGGCCCCGCCCCGGCCGGACGTGGAAGTGGGGCGTGCGCCCTTCCCCGCTCGGCACGGCGCGCAGGCAGTCGAGCAACGGGTCGCCGTCGAAGATCGTCACCTTCTGGTCCCGGTTCAGGTCGATCAGGCCGTGATCGGCCGTGAGCGCCATGCGCGCCCCGTCAGGGAGCGCCGAGGCCAGCTCCAGCAGCATGCCCTGGAGATCTCCCAGGAGGCTGCGGGCCTGCGTGCTGACGACCCCGTGGTCATGGCAGAGGGTGTCGTAATGTGGGATGTACCAGAAGGTCACGGCGCGCTTCCGGCGGCGCTGCAGCCGCCGCGAACGGCTGCGGATCCGGCGTGCGGCCTGCCGCAGCGACCGGTACCCGCGCGCTCGGCAGCGCCCGCTTAGGTAGCGGTTGAAGGTGCTGCGCACGTAGCGCCAGGGCATGTGGATCTCCATGTCCCCGGTCGCGTCCGCGAAGCGGGACGGCTCGGACCAGAGATCCCCCAATTCCACGCCGAATCGCTTGAGCGCGCGACCGGTGTGGCGTTCGGTGTACCGCAGCACCGTCACGGACAGATCCCGTTCCTGCAGATAGCCGTACCATCCCGGGACACCGTGGCGTCCCGGCCAGAGGCCGGTGGCGACCGTGGTGATGGCGCAGGCGGTCGTGGCCGGAAACACGGAGTCGAGCTCCATGCGCACGCGCCCGCGGAGGTCGGCGTACCCCGGCTCGTCGAGCGCGGCCATGCCCATGCCGTCCACCAGAACGATCACCAGGTGATCGCGGTCGAACAGGTGCGCCGCGAGCTTGTCGCCGTGCGGCGTGGACGCGACCGGTACGCCGGCGCCGCGGTGCAAGGCGTTCACCAAGTCGACGAAGCTGGGAGCGGCGGGCGACGGAAGGCGCAGCCGGCCGTCCGCCAGAGCTTCCTCCACCAGCCCCGCCTGCCCAATCACTCTTCGAGTGAAGTTCGCTTCGCTCACGCCTCGAACACGACGTGCGAGTTGTGCGGAATGATGCGGGTGGGCGGTCCGTCGTCCGCGAAAGCGGCCGCCCACTCGGCCGGGTTGTAGTCCCGCGCGACAAAGCATGCATAGTGCGCGGGACAGGCGATGCCGACCCGGCAGCGTTTCGCCATGCGCACGCAGCCGTCGAAGTATGGGAACTCGCCCTCCGTCGGGTGGTTGGTCAGGAACGCCACCGTCGGCTCCAGCGCCGCGACCGGCGCCGTCAGCGACTCGTGCTCGGCGAAGGTGTTGATCGGATCGCCGCTGAAGTAGAGCCGATGCCGGCCGGCCTCGACCACGTAGCCCAAGTGAGGCGTGTCCGGCGGGTCGATGCCGGCAGCCGGATCGCCGCCCGGCGGTTTCGCGTAGACGACGTTCACCGCCATGGTGCCGATCTGCACGCGGTCGCCGGCAGTGACCGCCGTGCATTGCGCTGGCCCGATGGCTGTCCCCTCGACGATCTGGTCGATGGACTCGCGTGAGCCCACGTAGCGGGCGTCCGGCGTGGCAGCGTGCAATCTTCCCAGGGTCTCGGGGTCGGTGTGGTCGCCGTGCGCATGGGTGAGGAGCACGAAGCGGGCCGGCCACTCGGCTTCATCCATCGGGGGCTCGCCGTGGATGAACCGGTCGGCCGGGCGATCGTGGGGCGCGTAGGGGTCGACCAGGGTCAGCGTGCCGGCGGCATCGCGGATCGCGAAGCTGCTCTGCTCGAACCAGTGAACGGCGGCGGCGCCGTCTGGGACGTCGTGTTGCGTAAACGGATGCATGAGGGACGAATACCACGCGCCCCGGCCGCGGGCAACGGGTGATGGCCGCGTTACCGGCTCGCCGCCCTCAGGTCCTCGTGCTCGAACGCGCTGGACATGCGGTCTATCTGGTCCGGCGTCATGCCGAACCGAGTTGCGGCACCCCGCCATCCGGCCACCGCACTTCCCACCTGCGCCGCGATGGCCCGGGCGTCTCCTTCCGAGATGCCGAACATCGGTGCGATCGCCATCGCGGTGTCGAGCGACGCCGTGCCGTCGATCTCGTCGATGGCGAGCGCGTGAATCCGTGGCTTCACGTCCACCGGCACAGGGTTGAGGTCGTATGCCGGCGACAGCCGCCACCCCTGCGGGGCGCGAAGGAAGCCGTGATTGCGCAGATGGTCGTCGGTGTTGGAAACAAGCATGTTGAACACGATCCTGCGCCAGAGCTGGCGCAGGTCCTCGTTCACGGCGGCACCCTCGCGCCGCAGGAACTCGACGACTTCCAGATAGCTGCGCGCGTCGTTGTCGGACGCCTCCAGTGCGGTGAGGGCCGACATGAACGGGACGCGCAGGCCGTGACGGCGGTCGAAACGACAGGCCGTGAGGACTGCACGGTTCGCAGCCGCTCGGAGTTGGAACGGCGCGACCTCGACGCCTGCCGACCGCGCGAGCGACATGGTCGCCGCTTCCCAGCGGGTCACCGGCCACTCGTCGTCGCTGCGCGGAAATTTGGCGATCGACAGGCGGCCGTCCGTGTCGCGGACCGTAGCCTTGGGACGCGCGCCGCCGAGCGAGGTGCCGGGGGCCAGGATCAGGAGCAGGTCCTCGGCGGTTTCCCGGTCATCGATGACTCGCGTCGTTGCCGCGAGCAGACGCGGCAGGTCGACCACCGGCGGCACCTGCCGGCCGGTCGAGGTGAGGAACGGACCGCCATCAGAGTCCTTGAAGCGGAGCGCGCCGAGCCGCGTTTCGTCGTCGACCAGCACCAGAACGTCGATCGCCTGCAGCGTTCTCGGCTGGCGCCCTTCCGCCTGTGCCCTGCGCCGTTCGTTGCGCCGCAGGAGCATCTGCCCCCAGCGATCAGGCGCGGGGTCGGTGAAGGCGTTGAACAGGGGCCGATCGGTGTGGAAAGGGCCGGATGCCGGCGGGAGCACCGGGTCGATGCCGAAAGCACCCCGGCGCGCCAGCCACGACCGATCGTACTCGAAGGAAGCCGTCTGCCTGGCCCCGCGCGACCTCGCCCAGAGGGTGCCTACGGGAACGGTCTCGCCGGCCAGCTCGATGTAGACCAGGATCTCACGTTCCATGCCCGGAGCCCGACGATGTCGACCGCGCCGCGCGGATACGCCGCGGCAATCGTTCTTCTTCCAGGCTCAGCCCCACCGGATCGTGAGCCACGTCCGCCAGGTCAACGAGCCGGTCCGCCATCCCCAGCACGAAGAGCACCGAGGCGTAGATGCCCATCGACACGCCGGGGTCGCCCTTCTCCACCCGCACGAGTGTCGAGCGGCTGATGAAGGCGCGTTCGGCCATGAGCGCTGCCGATATCCGTCTTCGCCTTCGCGCCGCGGACAGGTCAGTGCCCAGCTTCCGGAGAGCACGGCGTACTCCCAGTGGCAAGGCATGTTGAGATCTTGATGCTTTCACAGTTTCAGAAATCGGTCTCTAACGATGATAATGATCAATATATGATACTTTATCAGCAGCCGAGAACGTCGGTCACCAGCCCCGGCTCATACGCCGGGCCGAGGTGCCGACCCCTCAGCGGTGAAGCGAGCTACCCGACGCTGTCGAGCGAGGCCAACGCGGCGGCGATCGCCTGCTGCTGACCGGCGTCCGCCGCCGGCATCGGTGCCCGCGGACGGCCCGCGGGGCAGCCCTGCAGGCTCTGGGCGTACTTGACGCAGGCCGGCACGAGGCCTGAGGCAAGCCTCGCGCTACTCGAGCGCGCTCCAGCGTGAGGGGGCGATGCCGGCGCTGCTGCGGTCCAGGTCGTCGGGGCGGTTGGGGACGTCGTAGTCGATGCGGCGCGTGTTGGGGTCATGGAAGAAGCGGCGCGCCGCCGGCGGCAACGGCGCGAGCTGCGCCTCGCTCCACGGGTCGACCTCCGCCACCGGTCCGGCCCAGGCCGGCCGGTAGGCGATCGCCAGCATGCGCCGGTCGCGGTCGGAGAAGTTGGGGAAGTTGCCGTGAAAGACCTTCTGGTTGATGACCACGGCGGAGCCTGCCCTGCAGGTCACCATCACCTCCTCCTCGTGGCGGAGGAAGCGGTTGTAGGGGTTGGCGTCGAAGTGCACGGACAGGTGCGAGCGCGGCACCACCTTGAAGGGCGAGCACTCCGGAGTCAGGTCGTCCAGGTAGTAGAGCACGCGCATCAGCACCGGCGAGCTGGACAGGCTGCCGAAGATGCGCGAGCCGTACGGCTGCGCGTCGGTGTGGATGGCGATGCCGGGGTGGCCGGGCTCGCAGAGCTGGTAGGCGATGGAGGTGAACAGCACCTCGTCCCCGAACAGCCGCTCCAGGAACGCGATCGTGGCCGGCAGCGCGATCGTCTCCATGCTGGCGGGCAGATTGTGCCCGAGCAGATCGTCCGCCGCCTTCTTGTGCGGCGAGTAGTCCGTCTCCGTGAGCGGTAGCGAGGCCACCTCCGCGCCGATGGCGCCGATCTGCTCTGAAGTCAGAAGGTCGGGCAGGACCAGGTATCCCTCCAGCTCGAGGTAGCGGACGCGCTCGCCGGTGGTCAGGGCGCTCCAGTCGTCGACGTCGGGCCGCCGTGCGCCGGCGATCTCAGTGCGCTCGTTGGTGTTGCGGGTGTCCATGGCGTCCTCAATCGTCCACGACCGATCCGTCCTCGTGCAAGCGGGTCACGAACGGCCGCGGGCGCGGCGGAATCCGCTCGGCTCCCGGTGCCAGATCGATGCCGATGCCCGGTCCGCCGGGAACCAGCAGGTAGCCGTCGCGGACCGTGAGCGGCTGCGTGACGATGTCGCGCTTGGGAGACTGCTCCTCGCTGGTCGGCAGCTCCTGGATCGCGAAGTTCGGGATCGAGGCGGCAAGCTGCACGCACACGGCGGTGCTGACCGGGCTCAGCGGATTGTGCGGCACCACCTGCACGTGGAACGCCTCGGCCAGGGCGGCGATCTTGCGGGCGTGGCTGATGCCGCCGACCATGCAGACGTCCACCCGCGCGAACTGCACGGCGCCGCGCTGCAGCAGCGCCTGGAACTCCCAGATGCTGTGCAGCCGCTCGCCGGTGGCAATGGGGATGTTCACGCGGCGGGCCACTTCGACCATCTCGTCGAGGTTGTCGGGCGTGACCGGATCCTCGTAGAACAGCGGGTGGTAGCCCTCGATCGCGTCGGCGAACACGACCGCCTCCGAAGGCGTGAGGCGGCGATGGATCTCGACGCACAGGTCCACCTCGATTCCGACTGCTTCCCGGCAGCGCGCCACGGTCTCGATGGCGTCGGCCATCTTGGCGGCATGGGTGCCAGGCGCATACGGCTTCTCGCGCGGCACGTCGTAGAAGGGCGACAGGTGGCCGACGGCGGTGAAGCCGCGCTCCTTGGCCGACACGCAGGCGCTCACCAGTTCCTCCCGCGTCTCGCCGAACACGTGGTAGTAGACCCGTGTCCGGTCCCGGCAGCGGCCGCCCAGCAGTTGATGCACGGGCACGCCGAAGTGCTTGCCGGCGATGTCCCACAGCGCGATGTCGATGGCGCTCAGGGCGCCCATGACCGCCGCCCCGCGGAAGTGCATGGATCGATACAGGTACTGCCAGTGGTGCTCGATCCGAAGCGGGTCCTGGCTGATCAGGTACTCCCGCCAGCGCTCGATGACCGCCCCGGATGCCTCCAGATAGCCCCAGGTGCCCGACTCGCCCAAACCGGTGATCCCGGCGTCGGTGTCCACGAGGGCGTACAGGTAGCGGTCGATGTGCAGCACGCGAACGGCGGTGATCTTCATCTGCTTTCAGTCCTGGGACGCAGTTGTTGCGTCTTCCTGCATGCAATAGTAGACGGTCACGTGCGCCCGGCGTCCAGTCCCGGGGCCGCGCGAGCCGCTGATAGGGTCCGGCGCCCTCGATTGCCGGTGGCGGGGCGCCGGTATACGTTTTGTCGGCATGATGGCGACGGTGCAGCGCGTCTTCACCCCCGGGACGGGCGCCACTCCGCCGGCACTCACCGGGCGCGAGCACGAGCAGGCGGTGCTGACGCAGTGCCTGGCGGACCTGCTCGGCGGCACCTCGCCGCCGCACAACGTCGCCCTGATGGGACCGCGCGGCAACGGCAAGACCGTGCTGCTCAACTGGTTCAAGCGCGCCTGCCGCGATCACGAAGCGGATGTGGACGTCGTCACCTTGACCCCGAGCGACATCACCACCCCAACCGCGCTGCTCGATATGCTGGCGCCCCCGTCGACGATGGCGAAGCTGCTGCCCCGGAAGGTGGGCGTGGCGGCCGTCGGCTCCGTCGAATGGGCGCCGCCGTCCGGGAATGCGAGGAACCTGCGGGAAGAATTGACGACTCGCTGCCGCAGGAAGCCGCTCGCCGTACTGCTCGACGAGGCGCATACGCTGGACCTGGAGGTAGGCCGCACGCTCCTCAACGCCAGCCAACAGGTGCGCGACGAAGCGCCGTTCCTGCTGGTGCTTGCCGGCACGCCGGGGCTGCCGGAGCATCTCGGCACGATGAACGCCTCGTTCTGGAGCCGGTTGGGCGAGGGGCGGCTTGGCATCGGCCTGCTGAGCGACGCGGCTGGCCGCGCCGCCTTGGTCGAGCCGCTGGCGGCCCACGGTGTGAGCATTGACGCCGACGCGCTCACCACCGTCGTCGAAGAGAGTCAGCGTTATCCGTACTTCATTCAGCTCTGGGGCGAAATCCTGTGGAAGCGGCATCTGGCCACCGGCGCGCCCCGACTCACCGCCGCTCACGCTGACGCCGCGCGGCCTGACGTGACGGCCAGAGTCACGGACTACTATCAGGACCGCTACCGCGAACTGGAGACGCGCGGCCTGCTGCCTGCGTCCGCCGCGCTGGCGCCGCTGTTCCAGGCCGGCACCGGCGCCGCCGCTTCCGATCACGCCATCGACACAGCCCTCGCGACGACCGGTGCCGACCCCGCCGACCGGCTGGCGGCGCGCGAAGCGTTGCATCGGCTAGGCTATATCTGGAGCCCGCCGGGGCAGCTTCCGCCGGTCGTCTGGGTCGCCGGCATCCCGTCGTTGATGACGTACGTGCTCGACCGGACCCGGTAATTCAGTCGCGGATCCCTTCGGCGATCGGCGTCGCCAGCGCCGAGAACACCGGCAGGACTCCCATCAACCCGCCGACGCCCAGCGCAGCCGGGATGAGTGGATTCTTGCAGAATGAGAGGCATGGATCGACTCGCGCGACGACGAGTACTCCTCGGCGCAGGAGCCGCCAGGCTGCTGCCGATACTGGCTGTCGCTCTGCTCTCATGCGCGAAGCCGCAGGCGGACGAACCGCCGACCGATAAGATCGTGTCGGAGCAGAGTCAAGCGTGGAGCCTGGTACGCGGGGGCGACGGCCCCGTGTCCCCCGCGGGAACCACCCGGTACTCACTGCACGCGATCACCTGGGGAGGCGAACGCTTCGTGGCGGTCGGATCGGACGGCGTGATCCTGCACAGCCGCGGCGGGGATCGCTGGGAGATAGCCACCGACAGCGCGACCCGGTCCGGCCTGTCTGGCGTGGCCTGGAACGGAGACCGCTTCGTGGCGGTCGGCGATGCAGGCACGGTGGTGCATAGCAGAGATGGAGACCGCTGGGAGCCGTCGAACGGTGCCCTCGATGCCGGCGCATGGCACAGATGGTCGGATGTGGTCTGGAACGGTGACCGGTTTGTGGCCGTAGGGGATGACGCCCTGATCGCACACAGCAGCGACGGGGATCGCTGGGAGACAGCCGGCGACAGCGCGAGCTGGAAAGGCGACCGCATCGAGGTCGTGGGAGAACACCTTCACCTGTACAGTGTCGCCTGGAGCGGCGAACGGTTCGTCGCGGTCGGCGGGGAAGGCGGGCTGATCGTGCACAGTGACGACGGGGACTACTGGGAGCCCGCGAGCGGTGCTGTCGATCTCGGCGTATGGGTAGCGTGGCATGACGTCACCTGGAGTGGCGAACGATTCGTCGCAGTCGGGGACAGCAGCGGCGTGATCGTCCACAGCCGCGATGGAATCCGCTGGGAGAAGGCGCACGACACTGCTCCGGCCGGCGTTCTCAGCCAGGTCGCGTGGAGCGGCGCGCGATTCGTGGCGGTCGCGACCACTCGGGAGTTCCTGCACAGCAGCGAGGGGGATCATTGGCAGCGCGCAAGCGGCTCCCTCGACAACGCGCGGCGCGTGCATGTATCGGGACTCGCGTGGGGAGGGGGCCGATTCGTCGCGGTCGGAAGTGACGGCGTCATCGCGCACAGCGATGATGGAGACCGCTGGGTGGCAGCCAGCGGGAGCCCTGCTGCCAACTTCCTCCCCGCACTTCGGGACGTCGCGTGGAGCGGTGACCGGTTCGTCGCCGTCGGGCATCACGGTGAGATCGTCCACAGCGACGACGGCACCGACTGGCGCACGGCCAGCGGCGGCGCGACCTCCGATACGCTCACCGGTGTGGCCTGGGGCGGCACGCGATTCGTCGCCGTCGGGAGGGGTGGCGCGATCGTGCACAGCCGCGACGGAGATCGCTGGATCGATGCGAGCCTGAAAGTAGAGTCGTGCACGTGGCTCAATGACGTGGCGTGGGGGAACGGGCGGTTCGTCGCGGTCGGACCCGGCCATGTCCTGCACAGCACGGACGGGGATCGCTGGGAGAAGGCGAACATCGAGCTCGGCGCCTGGGACATCCCCCATGCGGTCGTCTGGAGCGGCGAACGTTTCCTAGCGGTCGGCGAGGGATCGGTGCCGGTCAACGAGCACGTCAGCAATTCGGTCGTCCTGGTCATGCACAGCGCGGACGGCATTCGCTGGGAGAGAACGAGCACCCGCGCGGCATCCCACTGGCTCAATTCCATCGCCTGGGGGAACGGACGCGCCGCGGCCATCGGCGATCACAGCGACATTCTGCACAGCAGCGACGGGATCCGGTGGCACAAGGCGAGCGGCATTGACACCTGGGATCTCCTGACCGATATCGCCTGGGGTGGCGAGTGGTTCATCGCGGTCAGCGACCATGGCCTCATCCTGCAGAGCCGCGACGGCGTTCATTGGGAGGAAGTACGCGACCGCGTCACCAGGGACCCGCTGCATGCCGCTGCCTGGGGAGGAGGGCGTTTCGTTGCGGTCGGCTGGAACGGGACGATTCTGGCCAGCACCCCGCCCAGGCCGGTGATGCCGGCGCCGGTGTCCACGAGAGAGCATACAGGTAGCGGTCGATGTGCAGGACGCGGACCGAGGTGATCTTCATCGCCGGTCACGCGAGCCCGAACGCGCTGCCGGCGCCGAAGCGCATGCTGCGAGGTCGTTGTCGTCATCCTGCCTGCCATCGCAGGCGGTAGCGTGCGCCCGCCGTGCAGTTCCGGGGCGCGTCGCAGGCATCGCTGTCCCGGCGCCCTCCGATTTGCTGGCAGCACGGCGCCGGTATACATTGTCGGCATGACGGCGCCGGCGCAGCGCGTATTCACGCCCGGCGACGGCGCCACGCCGCCGGCGCTCACCGGGCGCGAGCGCGAGGAGGCGGTGCTGACGCAGTGCCTGGCGGACCTGCTCGGCGGCACCTCGCCGCCGCACAACGTCGCCCTGATGGGACCGCGCGGCAACGGCAAGACCGTGCTGCTCAACTGGTTCAAGCGCGCCTGCCGCGATCACGAAGCGGATGTGGACGTCGTCACCTTGACCCCGAGCGACATCACCACCCCAACCGCGCTGCTCGATATGCTGGCGCCCCCGTCGACGATGGCGAAGCTGCTGCCCCGGAAGGTGGGCGTGGCGGCCGTCGGCTCCGTCGAATGGGCGCCGCCGTCCGGGAATGCGAGGAACCTGCGGGAAGAATTGACGACTCGCTGCCGCAGGAAGCCGCTCGCCGTACTGCTCGACGAGGCGCATACGCTGGACCTGGAGGTAGGCCGCACGCTCCTCAACGCCAGCCAACAGGTGCGCGACGAAGCGCCGTTCCTGCTGGTGCTTGCCGGCACGCCGGGGCTGCCGGAGCATCTCGGCACGATGAACGCCTCGTTCTGGAGCCGGTTGGGCGAGGGGCGGCTTGGCATCGGCCTGCTGAGCGACGCGGCTGGCCGCGCCGCCTTGGTCGAGCCGCTGGCGGCCCACGGTGTGAGCATTGACGCCGACGCGCTCACCACCGTCGTCGAAGAGAGTCAGCGTTATCCGTACTTCATTCAGCTCTGGGGCGAAATCCTGTGGAAGCGGCATCTGGCCACCGGCGCGCCCCGACTCACCGCCGCTCACGCTGACGCCGCGCGGCCTGACGTGACGGCCAGAGTCACGGACTACTATCAGGACCGCTACCGCGAACTGGAGACGCGCGGCCTGCTGCCTGCGTCCGCCGCGCTGGCGCCGCTGTTCCAGGCCGGCACCGGCGCCGCCGCTTCCGATCACGCCATCGACACAGCCCTCGCGACGACCGGTGCCGACCCCGCCGACCGGCTGGCGGCGCGCGAAGCGTTGCATCGGCTAGGCTATATCTGGAGCCCGCCGGGGCAGCTTCCGCCGGTCGTCTGGGTCGCCGGCATCCCGTCGTTGATGACGTACGTGCTCGAGCGGACCCGGTAATTCAGTCGCGGATCCCCTCGGCGATCGGCGTGGCCAGTGCCGAGAACGCCGGCAGGACTCCCATCAGGCCGCCCACGCCAAGCGCGGCCGCAACCCCGACCAGCATGGCCGCCGGCGAGATCACGCTACCGCCCAGATCGGCCTGGGTCACGCCGCGGAAGATCGGCACCACCAGGTCGGTGAGCGGACCGGAAAGGAACAGGCTCAGAGCGACGCCGATCACCGCCGCGAGGCCGACCATGATGAGCGATCGGGCCACGAACTCGCGCAGCACCGCGCCCTTCGTGGCCCCGAACGCGCGGGCGATAGCGATCTGGCGGGTGCGGCCCAGCACCTCCACCAGCATGATGCTGAGGATCCCCACGCAGCCGGTGACCAGCAGCACGAAACCGAGCAGGTTCACCACCAGCGAGAAGGCCCGCACGGTCGATCGAGCCTCCTCCAGGTCGGCGCTCGCCCCGCTCGGCTGCCCTTCCCACACCACCACGGCCACGTCGTCGCCGTACTGCTGCGCCAGCGCGGCGCGCGCCTGGCTCTCGATCGTGTCGAGCTCACCCCCCTCCACGAGCAGCGCGATGCGCGACATCAGGAATCCCTCCATGAAGTCCACGGCCTTGCCGGGCACCGTCGCGGTCGCCGGCACCAGCATGTCGGCGATCCCGTAGGCGCGGCGCTGCAGCTCGCTGGGGTCGGCGAACACGCCACTCACCGTGAACGGCGGGGACAGGAGGTCGCGCAGCATGGCGATGGCGGCGTCGGGGAGATCCTCTCCTCCCTGAATCGAGATCGAGACGTCGGGCATCGGCGGACGGACGGCCTGACCGACCGCCTCGACCGGCGAGCCGAACAGGAGCTCGGCCAGCGTGGCGCTGAGCAGCGCGTGCCGTTCCCCGGCGGCCATCGTCGCCGCGGTGATCGGCGACCCGATCACGAGATCGAGTCCCATCACGTCCAGGTAGGACTCGCCTACCCCCAGCACGCTCCGGATCTGGTACGTGCCCTGTTCCGTCTGGAAGTCCGCCCAACCCGTCTCCGTCACCGGGCTCGCCGCCCGTGCGCCCACCACGCCGTGCAGGAGCGCAGCGGGCGCGCGCCCGTCGAACTGGAACGGCTTGACGGACTCCAGGGCACCTGCCTCGGCCCACCACGCATTGGCGACCATGACCACGCGCCCGTTCCGTTCCAGGTGCTCCGCGATCAGCCGGTTGAAGGCGGTCGAGATCGACAGCGCGAAGATCAGGACGCCCACGCCCAGCCCCACCGTCGCCAGCGTGATGGACGACTTGAACGGCGAGTGCGCCAGGCTGCTCAGGACCGACCGGAGCGTCCGCATGGCCGGGGTCTACTCGTAGCGGATCGCGTCCGCGGCCGGCATCCGTGCCGCCGCGGCGGCCGGCAGCACGTTGCAGGCGGCGACCAGGGTCCACGCGGCGGCGACGCCGGCGATGACCAAGCCGGCATGCAGGGCGCCGAAGCCGATCGTCTGCTCCATCAGGCGTGACAGCAGCGCCGCCAGCCCCAGACCGGCCGCTCCGCCGACCGCACCGACGATCAGTGCCTCCAGGAAGAAGACGGCGAACACCTGAGTCATGCTGGCCCCCACCGCCTTGAGAATGCCCGCCGAGCGCTGCCTGCGGACGGCGCGGCCGTAGAAGATGTTGGTCATGTTGACCGCTGCGATCGTCAGCGCCGACAGCGCCAGAAAGAGGATGATGGTGACCAGGCGCCGGTAGCGGTCGGCCGTCGACTGCGCCTCCGCCCGCGGGATGCCGATCGACACGGCGCCCTCTCCGTAGGCGGCCGCGAAGTGATCGGCAAGCTGCGCGCGCGCCTCGTCCAGGTGCGCCGGGTCCGCGACGGTGAATCGCAGGCTGGTATTCGTGCCCGCAGCCTTGATGGCGAACTCCTTGACTCTGTCCGCGGCCTGCAGCGCCGGCGTGAAAGCCTGCCCGTCCACTTCCGAGCCGGTCGGAGCAAGGACGCCGACGATGCGGTAGAGGCGGTTCATCGACAACACCTGCCGGTCCAGTGCCGCTCCGTCCTCGAACAGGGTGGCGCCGAGTAGCGAGCCCAGCACCAGGACCGGTTCGCCCCGCGCCATGTCCGCTTCGGCGAACAGGCTGCCGGACGCAGCGGCAAGGCCCCGCGCGACGAAGAACTCGGGCGTGACTTCCATCCCGTGCAGGTATTCCAGTTGCGGCTGCGGTCCGTCGGGTGCGGACACCCGCGACGGGGAGAAGCCGGTCAGATCCTTGGCCGACAGGAGTTGCTTCGCGTCGTCACCCGACACTACCGCCCCCTTCGTCACGGTGTCCGCCGTGATGGCCGTTCCGGCACCGCCGGCGGCGGCACCCGGCTTTGCGGCCTCGGCCGGCCCCGACGTCGAAGACGTGGCCGGCATGACGAATACCTGCACCGCACCGGTCGTGCCCGCCGGCCCGGCTGACGCCGCCGACGCTCCCGCCGGGCCGGCGGCGGACTTTGCCATGTCGGTGGGAAGCGGGATTTCGCCAAGCAGGAACCCGGTCGGGTTGGACAGGTAGGCGTACTGGACTGCCGGGGTCACCGATCGCGCGCGTTCCAGGTCGTCGACACCAAGGACCAGGTCCGCGGAGCCGCGCATCCGCGCCGGCAACGCCATGGTGGACGTCTCCGCCCGCGTGGCAACGACGATCTCGCGGTAGCGGGTCGACGCCAGCAGCGCCTCGGACTGCGCCCGCGTGGTGCCGGCAAGCGTGATGCCGGCTGCCGTGGCCCCCACCGCCAGCGCCACGCCGAGCGACAGCAGCAGCGACTCGGCCGGCCGGCCGAGCAGCGCGCGCACGCTCATGCGCAGATCCTCTCGGAGGATCACGTGACTTGGCGGGCGTCTGCGATGACTACGGTCGCTTCGCCGTCTTTCCGTGGGAGCTCCTCGTCCTTGAGGAGCTCCTTCAGCCGTTCCTTGGCCTTCCGGATCACGCGCGTCTGATCGGCGATCTTGTCGAAGAGGTCCCTTCTTGCCTTGACGCCCTCCGTGATGAGGAAGGCGGCCGCCTCCGAGCGGCTGCGGGTCAGGCCGCACTCGACCAGGTCGTCCAGCCTGTCCAGGCTTTCGTTGCTGACTCTGACCATCACGACGTTCGACCGCTTGCCGCGAACCGATTCGACCGTCTGGTCGAGGTCCTCGAACATCGCAGCGAGCGTGCCCTTGTGAAGGCCCGTGACGCCGGCCTCCTCCAGCTCCTCGGCAATCCGGTCCACGTCGACTTTGAACACACGGGTGCGCTTCCCACCCTGCTTCCCCTGCGATTCGTGCTTCCTGCTGTCCTGCTCCGCTTTTATGTGCTTACCTCACCGGTCCTCACAGGACCGTCACTTGATCTGGTCAGCGTCCGTGATGATCACGGCCGCCCCGCTGCCTTGTTTCCGCGGAAGCTCCTCATCCTTGAGCGTCTCGTTCAGCCGGTCCTTGGCCTCCCGGATGATCCGCGTCTGCTCGACGAGCTTGTCGAAGAGGTCCTTTCTGGCCTTGACGCCCTCGGCGATGAGGAATGCCGCGGCTTCCGAGCGGCTGCGGGCCAGA
Organism: Spirochaetaceae bacterium; assembly: GCA_028818385.1. The sequence goes on along the minus strand of JAPPNY010000204.1, from coordinate 5,606 downwards.
CCGCACTCGACCAGCTCGTCCAGCCGATCCAGGCTGTCGCGGCGGACCCTCACCATCACGACGTTCGCCCGCTTGCTTCGAGCCTCTTCGACCGTCTCTCCCAGGTCCTCGAACATGGTGGCGAGGGTGTCCTTGTCGAGGCCCATGAACCCGGCCTCCGAAAGCCCCTCGGCAATCCGCTCCGCGTCGACCCGGAAGATGCGCGGCCCCTTTCCATCGGGCTTCCCCTGAGATTCCGCCTTCGAGCTGTCCTCACCCATCCGCACTACCCTTACCGAACGTAGAGTTACGTGTAATGGTAATGGCATCATGCGCACTGCGTCAAGGACATTGCGCGCACTCGGGCTTAGTCGCGGATCCCTTCGGCGATCGGTGCAGACAGGGCGGAGAACACCGGCAGCGTGCCGAGCAGCCCGCCGATGCCGAGGGATGCCGCGACGCCCGCGACGACCGCAGCCGGCGTGATCACCGGGCCGGTCAGCTCCACCTCTGTCACGTCCTGGAAGATCGGCACCACCAGCTCGGTGAGTGGCGCCGACAGGAACAGGCTCAGCGCCACGCCCAGCGCCGACGACGCGCCCATCATGATCAGCGATCGGGCGAGGAACTCGCGTACGATCGCCGCTTTCGCGGCTCCGAAGGCACGGGACAGCGCGATCTGGCGCGAACGGCTCAGCACTTCCACCGTCATGAGGCTGAGGATGCCCACGCCGCCGGTCGCCAACAGCAGGGCGCCGAGCAGGTTCACCACCACCGCAAACGTACGCACGGTCGACCGGGCTTCCTCCAACGCGCTACCCATCCGAAGCGGGTGCCCTTCCCAGACCTCTACGGTATGACTCCTGAGCTGTGCGGCCAGTGCGGAGCGGACCTGGCTCTCGACGGTAGCGAAGCGCCTACCCTCCACGCGCAACACCAGGAAAGGTGTGCCTACTGACAGGGGGACCAGCATGTCGGCAATGCCGTAGGCACGGCGCCGCAGTTCGTCCGGGTCGGCGAAGACGCCTCGAACCGTATACAAACGCATGAAATCGCCGCGAACAAGCGCTGCGCCCGAAGCTCCTTGGACCGCAATGCGGGGTTCGGCGGTTTGCAGAGGCTGACCCAGGGCCGCTACCGGGGATCCGAACAGGATCTCGGCGAGTGACGCGCTGATCAGTGCGTCGCGAGATCCCGCCGAAAAACGTCTGCCCGCGATTACGTCGAGCTGCATCACCTCCAGGTACGCGTCCCAGACGCCGAGTACATCCCGGATCTCGTAGGTGGTCTGCCCAACCACGAAGAATCTCGGTGTCATGGGGGGAGCGACCGGACTTGCCGCCGCGGCGCCGACGATGTCGTGCAGCAGCGTATCGACGGTCCCATTGCTGTCGACAGGCTCGCCGTCGCCCTCTTCGTCGGTCACGCGAACCGTGACCACAAGCCCGTTCCCCTCCAGGCGTTCGCTGATCAAGCGGCCGAACGCCGTGCTGATCGACAGCGCAAAGATCAGCACGGCGACCCCCAGCCCGACCGTCGCCAGCATCACCGCAGCCTTCGCCGGCGACCGGCCCAGGCTGCTCAGCGCCGACCGCACCGTCCGCATCAAAGATGCCTCGTCACCTTACTCGTGGCGAATCGCTTCGGCCGCCGGTGCTCGCGCCGCCGACATGGCCGGCAGCACGCTGCATGTTGCGACGATGGCCCACGCTGCGGCCACGCCACCTGCGATCAGGCCCGGGCCCAGGCCGCCGACACCGAACTCTCGCTCCATCATACCAGTCAGCACTGCGGCGAGCCCCACGCCGGCCGCGCTCCCGACTGCTCCTACGACCAGCGCCTCCACAAAGAAGACGGTGAATACGCGGCCGCGGGGAGCCCCCATCGCCTTGAGGATGCCTGCCGAGCGCCGTCTACGCAGGGCACGGCCCGAGAAGATGTTGGACATGTTGAGGACGGCGATCAGCAGCGCCGACAACGCTACAAATTGGATGACCCTCGACATGCGCCGGTACCGGTCGGCGACGGAGCGCGCCTCCGGCCGTGGATCGCTGATGTACACGAGACCCTCTCCGTAGGTGGCGTCGAAGTAACCGGCAAGCTGTGCTCGTGCCTCACCGAGCATGGCGTGATCGGCCACCGTGAATCGCAGGCTCCTGCCGTCGCCGCCATAGCGGACGATTGTCGCCGTCGTTTCCCCGCCTGACGGCCGATAGTTTTTCCGCAGGAATCCCGCCGGGATGAATGCCCCCTCGTCTACCGTCGTGCCGGTTCGCTCCAGCACGCCGATGATCCGAAAGACCCGGAGATCGGCCACGACCGTGCGGTCGAGCGCCTTCCTATCCTCGAACAGCGTCGCACCAAGCTCCGAGCCCACCACCATGACAGGCTCGCCGCGCTCCATGTCTGCAGGGATGAACACGCTGCCGGCCGACGTGGTCAGCCCCCTGGCGGTGAAAACTCGGGCGTCACCTTCATTGCAAACAGGTGTTCCTGCTGCGGGCTCGGGTCGCCTACGTCCTCTACGACGAAGAACGTCATCTCGGCCAGGTACGCGTACTGCACCGCCTGTGTCACGGAGCGAGCTCGTTCCAGATCTTCGATGCTCAACCGGACTCTTCTGGTGATTGCCTCTCGCGCCGCCGCTTCCATCGCGGTTCCGGGCGTCGTGGTGACGGCGATCTCGCGGTACCGGGTCGATGACAGCAGTCGCTCAGAGATGGTCGCCGCCGTTGCTGCCAACGTGACGCCGGCAACGGTCGCCGCCACCGCCAGCGCGACGGCCACCGCGAGCAGCAGCGACTCGGCTGGCCGGGCCAGCAGCGCCCGCCTGCTCAGGCGCAGATCCTCTCCGAAGATCACGGCGGCGCCCTAGTCGCGGATCCCTTCGGCGATGGGTGCCGACAGGGCGGAGAACACCGGCAGCGTGCACAGTAACCCTCCGATGCCGAGGGATGCCGCGATGCCCGCGACGACCGCAGCCGGCGTGATCACCTGGCCGGTCAGCTCCACCTCCGTCACGTCGTGGAAGATCGGCACCACCAGCTCGGTGAGCGGCGCCGACAGGAACAGGCTCAGCGCCACGCCCAGCGCCGACGACGCGCCCATCATGATCAGCGATCGGGCGAGGAATTCACGTACGATCGCCGCCTTCCTGGCGCCGAAGGCACGGGATAGCGCGATCTGGCGCGAACGGCTCAGCACCTCCACGACCATGACGCTGAGCAGGCCCACGCCACCGGTGGCCAGCAGCAGGACCGCGAGCAGATTCACCACCAGCGATAAGGTTCGTACGGTAGACCGGATGCTCTCCAGCACACCGTTGGCGCGAGACGGCTCCCCTTCCCACACCGTCACGCCGAGATCGTCACCGAACCGGGCGGCAATCGCCGCTCGCACCTGGCTCTCCAGGGTCGCCAACCTGCCGGTCGTCACGCCGATCACAAACCGAAGCTGCGAATAATACGTGGCCCGGCCTCCCATTCCCTCCTCGGGAACCAGCATGTCGGCGACGCCGTAGGCTCGGCGGCGCAGCTCATCCGGGTCCGCGAACACCCCGCGCACCGTGTACGCGCGCGAGAATCTGTCGCGAAAGAACGCGTCATGGTCCGGGAAGCTGCCTCGAATCTCGATGCGGGGTACGGCCGTCTGCAGCGGCTGGCCCAACGCTGCGACTGGGGACCCGAACAGGACCTCCGCCAGCGACGCGCTGAGGAGAGCGTCGCCGCTTCCGCCGGTGAAGCCGCTGCCCACAACCACGTCCAGATCCATGATGTCCAGGTATGCCTCCGAGACGCTGAGCACACTTCGAATCTCGTACTTGGCATCCCCGACGATGAAGGTCGTCAGGAAGGCGGAATCGATCTGGGTCGCCGCCGCGACCGAGTCGACATCCTGGACCAGCGTATCGATGATCTTACGTACGTCATCAGCGGGAATGCCGTCGCCAGGTTTTTCGTCGGCCTCGGGGCTGCTGACCTGGACCATGACGACCCGTCGTGAGCCTTCCAGCCGTTCGGCGATCAGGCGGGCGAACGCGGTGCTGATCGACAGCGCGAAGATGAGCACGGCCACCCCCAGCCCGACCGTCGCCAGCATCACCGACGCCTTGACCGGCGACCGCCCCAGGCTGCTCAGCGCCGACCGCAGCGTGCGCATCGCCTACTCGTAGCGGATCGCGTCCGCCGCCGGTGCTCGCGCCGCCGCCACCGCCGGCACCACGCTGCAGGCGGCGACGAGGATCCACGACGCCCCCACTCCCGCCGCGATCAGGCCCGCATCGAGCCCTCCCAATTTGAATTCCCGCACCAGCAGGTGATCCAGCAGCACCGCAAGCCCCACGCCGACCGCGCTGCCGATCGCTCCCATCACCAGCGCGTCCACCAGGAACACGACGAACACCCGTGCGCCGGCGGCTCCCATCGCCTTGAGGATGCCGGCCGAGCGCCGCCTGCGCAGCGAACGGCCGGAGAAGATGCTCGACATGTTCAACGTGGCGATCAGCAGCGCCGACAGCGCCAGGAACAGGATGACGCGCACCAGGCGGCGGTAGCGGTCCGCGACCGCGCGCGCCTCCGCGCGTGGATCGGTGATGTTGAGCGCGCCATCGCCATATTTAGCGTCGAAATACGCGGCCACCTGCGCACGTGCCTCGCCCACCAGCACGCGATCGGCAACCGTGAATCGCAGGCTGGTCCGGTCCGGCCCGAACCTGGCTATTCCGCTTATGCCTTCCGTCCCATCGCCGGACGGTCGGTAATTCTCCAGCAGGAAGCCTGCAGGTACGAACGCCTGCTCATCTGCGTCGGTGCCGCTGGGCTCCAGCACGCCGACGATGAGAAAGCGGCGGAAGTCCGCCACCAGCTCGCGGCCGAGCGCCCGGCCATCGTCGAACAGCGTTGCGCCAAGCTCCGAGCCGATCACCATGACCGGCTCGCCGCGCGCCATGTCAGCCGGGGTGAACAGGCTGCCGTCCGCGGCCGCCAGCTCACGGGCGGCGAAGTACTCGGGCGTCACCTTCATCACGGTGAGGTCTTCGAGCTGTGGCGGCGGGTCGCCGATCGCCTCGACGTGGTAGAACTCGCTTTCCGCCATGTAGGCGTACTGCACCGCCTCGGTCACCGAGCGGGCTCGATCCAGGTCCTCGAAGGTCAGCTCGATCTCGGGTGGGACGAGGCGCGCCGGAGCTTCCGCGGTCGTGCTCATCATCGTCGTGGTGACGACGATCTCTCGATGGTGGAGCGACGCGAGCAGTCGGTCTGAAATCGTCGCCGCTGCGGCTGCCAGCGTGATACCGGTTACCGTCGCCCCCACTGCGAACGCGACGGCCACCGCGAGCAGCACCGACTCGGCCGGCCGGCCGAGCAGCGAGCGGATGCTCAGGCGCAGGTCTTCACGACGGAACACGTGATCTGTCCGGCGTCTGCGCCAACTAGCAGCAGCACGACAGGAATCATGGTGACTCTCTTCATGGGTGTTTCTCCCCTGTGCTGTCCACTTCCGGGGCGGGTCCAGAAACGATTGTGGTTCGTCTCGCAAGCCCGTGGCGGCATCCCCCCGTAGGTTCTACCTTGCTAGTTCCTGTCCGGCAATCCCCGGTTTGAGAGAAGGAGCCAGCGGGGAGCGCC
>JAPPNY010000022.1 GCA_028818385.1 Spirochaetaceae bacterium | reverse complement strand
TCACCTCTTCTTCGAACACCACGCCGCGGCTCTTCAGGTCCGCCACCGTAGCCTGGATGTCGTCGCAGTAGAACGAGATGTCATGGGTGCCGGCGGGCTGGCCGCGGGTTCCGGCGGGATCGGCGGGATGCACCCCCATGTCCGCCTCCGGCAGGTCGAAAATCAGCCAGCCGCCGCCGACGTCGGTGAACGAGTCGAAGCTCAGCTTGTCGCGCAGGAACTCGCGCAACGCTTCCGGCTCCGATGAGAAGAACATCGTATGTACGCCCTTGATCATGGTAGCGCCCCCTGTCCTCTCTATATCGGCCGACCGCGCCGGCAGTCGGACCGGCGGTCGCCTGCGGTGTCGGTCGACCGGTCTGCCGGTTGGGTGCTACGATCCTGGATGGCCGCCGCGGACGGCGGCGGACTCCAGTCTGCGAGGTAACAGGAAGAATGGGTAGTCGCGCTCACGGCTTGGCCGAGACGTATCGGCGGGACGGATTCGTGTTTCCGATCGACGTGCTCAGCGAGGCCGAGGCACGGGCGATCCGCGCCGACCTGGAGGCGGCGGAGGCGGAGTTGGCTGGCGATCCCGAGCGGAGTGGGCTCCTGCGCGGCATGGTGAACCACCTGCTGCCGTCATTCGACGCACTGGTCCGCAACGAGAAGCTGCTGGCGGCGGCGGCCGAGGTGCTCGGGCCGGACATCCTGGTGTGGAGCGCGAACCTGTTCACCAAGGAGGCGCAGTCGGCCAAGGTCGTTACCTGGCACCAGGACCTGACCTACTGGGGCCTGGACGACGTCGAGGAGACCACCGGCTGGGTGGCGCTGTCGCCGGCGACCATCGCCAGCGGTTGCATGCGGTTCGTGCCGGGCAGCCATCGGCGCCGGATCGTACCCCACGTCGACACGTTTGCCGCCGACAACCAGCTCAGCCGCGGCCAGGAGATCGCTGTCCACGTGGACGAGGACGACGCCGTGGCCGTCGAGCTGCGCACCGGCCAGGCTTCGCTGCACCACGGCCACCTGTTTCACGCCTCGGGGCCCAACGGCACCGGCGACCGCCGCATCGGCGTGGCCATTCGCTACATCAAGCCCACGATGCGGCAGCGCACCGGCGAACGCTGGATGGTCCGGCTGGCGTGCGGCGAGGACCGCTGCGGGCACTTCGACCTCGCCGGCCCGCCGCGGGGCCGGCTGCACGAGGCGGACTTCGAGCGCTGCCGGCGCGACGCCGCCGTCAGGCGCCGGACGCTGTTCGCCGGCGCCGACTCGAACCGCCACACCCGGCGCGCCTGATCCGAACCAGGCGCGGGTAGACACGAACGCCGTCCGATCCGCGAACCGTTCTACACCGGCGTAGCGCGATCGGCGGCGAGACGGCGCCGTCACCATCTTGCCGGTGGAGGGTCCGTCACCAGACAGACGGTCAGACGGGCATGGTTCGCTTGGTGTAGGCGCGTCCGGCGGCGGCGAAATCCGGGCTTGGGCACGTGAAGACTTGGCCTCCGCGGTCGATCATCGCGGGGAGGTCGTCGCTCACGTGGGTCCAATGGAAGGCCACGCCGTGCTCGCGGCACGCCGCCTGCACGCGCCGGTCGAGTTCTACCATCTCATCCGGCCACGGGCCCGGGAGGCTGCGGTAGCCGAGCGACAGGCTCATGTCGCCCGGTCCCATTTCGGCGTATCCGATGCCCGGCACGGCCAGGATCTCCTCGATGTGCGGGATCGCGTCCTGCGACTCGATCTTGACCCGGCATAGTAGATTGGTTGCCCCCGGGACAGGAGCTCGATCGCTCGGTTGATACGCTCTGCCATGCTGCGCTCAGTGTATCAGATCGTGGGAGTGCATCGCGTCCGCGAGCACCGCAGGCAGGAGTTACCGCCAGCGGTCGATGTGGACGATCTCGGTGGCCGGCGGCCGCGCGGCCGGACGCCACTCGCCGCCGGTGGTGTAGGCCACCGGCAGCAGGCAGACCTGCTGCACGCCGTCCGGCAAGCCGAGCAGCTCGGCGGCCTCGGCCTCGGCGCCGAGGTGCACGGTGGTGAGCACGGAACCGAGGCCGCGTGCCCGCAGCGCGAGTTGGAACGACCACACTGCCGGGAAGATCGAGCCGTAGCGACCGGCGAGGTTGGCATTGGTGGCCTGCTCCGGCCAGCGCCCGGTGATGCAGGGGATGACGTGCACCGGGACGCGGGCGAGCCGCTCCATCAGGAACAGCGCCGAGGCGTACACGCGCCGCGTCTGTGCGCTGCCCGCGTCCGCCAGTCCCCGGCGCAGAGCCGGCTCCCCGGCGCGCCGGTAGATGCCGGCCAGGGCTGCGCGGGTGGCGGCGTCCTCCACCACGATCCAGCGCCAGCCCTGGGCGTTGCCGCCGGTCGGCGCCTGCTGCGCCTTGCGGATGCAGTCGAGTATCACGCTCCGCTCCACCGGGCGGTCGTAGTCGAGCCGGCGGCGCACGGCGCGGGTGGTAGTCAGCAGGTCGCCTACGACCTGGAGATCGAGCGTATTGGGTGCAGCCACGATCACCTCCGATAGCCGCTCCCCGATTCGCGGTTGGGGGCAGCTTGCCATGAGGTGCAGTCTACGGATTCCGCGCGGCGCGCGCCACGCCCGCCAAGGTGGAACTCGAGA
>JAPPNY010000234.1 GCA_028818385.1 Spirochaetaceae bacterium | reverse complement strand
AAATCGGCGGACGCGCCTACTTTTTCTCCACTCCTGCGCGAATATGCCGGGATGAAGGAGGGCGTCGAGCAGGGAGGCGGCGACCAGGGCCTGATGGTGTACCCGCACGGCTATGAGACCAAGGAGCTGGCCGCGCTGCACGGGCTTCCGCCCGGAGCCGAGATCGTCAAGCCGGTGCTGTTCGACTCGATCACGGACATCATCATCTTCCCGCTTCGCTTCGACCCACAGAACAGGACCAACGAGCAGGAGGTCCGCAGGAACTATGGATCGGCCCTGAAGACGATCGAGGACGAATACCTGGTCAAGGCGATCACCGGAGAGGTCGACGTCGACAGCTCGTGGGACGACTACGTCGCCCAGTGGCGGAAAGCCGGCGGCGATGAGCTCCTGGCCGAGCAGGCCCAGGGGCTCCTCTACGGCGAGTTCATGAACGGCAACATAGTCTATTGATCACCGTCGGCGCAGACGGCAAGCAGGGGAGCGGTGCAGACACCGCTCCCCTTTTGTCAGGGTAGAGAGGGTTCGATGTCGACGCTCGCGGACAGGGATGTCAAGAAAGTCATCCGCAGGCAGACCCTCAACAGGGCCAAGCGGATGCACGAGTACTACATCCTGCTCCTGATCCCCGTCGTTCTCCTGGTCGTCTTCAAATACCTTCCGATGTACGGGATCAGCATCGCCTTCAAGGACTTCAGCATCGGCAGGGGCATCCACGGCAGTTCGTGGAACAACTTCGATCACTTCAAGCGGCTCTTCCAGGACCCGTTCTTCTACCGGATCACAAGAAACACGGTCATCATCAGCGTCTACCGGATCATCTTCGGATTTCCGGCGCCAATCATCCTGGCGCTGCTGCTCAACGAGATCCGGTCGGTGACGTACAAGAAGACGGTGCAGACGCTCTCCTACCTCCCGCACTTCGTCTCCTGGGTCGTGCTGGCGGGGATCTTCGTCGAGATTCTCTCCGCACAACGCGGGCCGATCGCCCACCTCTTCACGCTGGTGGGCCTTGAGCCGGTGAGCTGGCTGACCTACAAGCCCACCTTTCGCGGCGTGCTGGTGGTCACCGGAATCTGGCAGGGCGTCGGGTGGGGCTCGATCGTCTACCTGGCGTCACTCTCCTCCATCGATCCCAGCCTGTACGAGACGGCATCGATCGACGGCGCCAATCGTCTTCAGCAGGCGATCCGCATCACCGTGCCTTCGCTCCTGCCGGTCATGACCATTCTCTTCCTGCTCAACGTCAGCCAGATCCTGAACGCCGGATTCGAGCAGATCTTCAACCTCTACAACCCGTCGGTGTACGAGGTGGCCGACGTCATCGACACCTACATATACCGGTCCGGATTCGAGGAGCGCAGGTGGGCCTACAACACCGGGGTGGGGCTGGTCAAGAACGTGGTGGGGCTGATCCTCCTGGTCGGAATCAACGCCGTCATCAAGCGCTACAGCGAGTACGGGATCTGGTAGCGGCAGCGAGCGATGGCTGAGACTTTGCAGACGAGGACCGCCGGCGGCCGGGCGTTCGACTCGCTCAACGTCCTGTTCCTGCTGCTCTTCAGCGTCACCGTCGTCTACCCGTTCTGGCATCTGTTCATCATTTCCTTCTCGGGAACGGACGACATCGTCACCATGGGGTTCCACTTCTGGCTGGACGAGTGGCACATCGAGGCATACCGGTACGTCTTCAACAGCAACCGGGTGGGCAGGGCGTACGTCAACACCATCCTGCGCGTGGCCATGGGGACGACCACCGCCATCATCGTGACGTTGCTGGCCGCCTATCCGCTGGCGAAGCGGGACCTTCCGGGCAGAAACGCCATCACGATGACATTCGTCGTTACGATGTTCTTCGCGGGCGGACTCATTCCCCACTATCTCCTGGTGCGAGGCCTGGGCCTGATCGATTCGCGGTGGGCGCTGATCCTTCCGGTCGCCCTGGACGTGTTCTGGGTCATCATCATGCGCAACTTCCTGATGGCCATCGACGTGGAGATGGAGGAAGCGGCCTTCATGGACGGAGCGAGCGTCAGGACCATACTGGTCAGGATCATCGTCCCGCTGGCCCGGCCGGCCATCGCCACGGTGTTCCTGTGGGCCACCGTCCAGCACTGGAACGCCTGGTTCGACGCGATGATCTTCATCCAGGACGCCAACAAGACGGTGTTGCAGCTTCTCCTGCGGCGGCTGCTCGACCGGATGCTGACATTGCAGGAGCTGGAGAGATACACCCTGCAGCAGCAGATCGAGATGAAGATACCGACGGAGTCGGCCAAGGCGGCCATGATCCTGGTGGCCACGGGGCCGATCATCCTGATCTACCCCTTCATTCAGCGGCACTTCGTACGAGGCATCATGATCGGGTCCCTGAAAGGGTAGAGCGAGCGTCGAATCCGCTCGCTCAGGGGAAGAACCGAGGCAGCAAGTCGCGCGACGCTGCCAGCAGCTCGTCGAGCATGGCTGCGGCTTTTCCGGGCTCGATCGCCATCTCGTCGACAAGCAGGGCCTGCATGGCCTTGCCGCGGTCGCCGGTGACCGCAGCGTCGGCGACCAGCTCCTGCCAGACGAATCGCTTCTCCAGAATCCCCTTCAGCACCAACGGCGCCTCACCCATGACGAGGGCTCTGGCGCCCCCGGTCTCGGTCACCGCTTCGACCTCGACTTCTGCCGTGGCGGGAAGGTTCCCGACCGCACCTCCGTTCGCCATGTTGACGATGCAGATCATACGCTTCCCCGTGGCCATGGCGGCGATGATCTGCACCGGCCCCTCGTCGCTGCGCGAGTCTTCCTTCTCCTCAGGCAGCTCTGTTTCGTCGAGGAGCTCCCGATAGTCCGCCAGGAACGACTGCCGCAGCTCCTGGGTCGGGGGTTGTCTGGCAGGCATGGGGTCGGAGGCGCTGAAACCGTGGCGTCGCGCCGAGTCGGCCATGTTGTAAGGCAGGTCGTCCTGGCTGCGGGCGTGTGTCGCGAACGGATAGAACTCGAGCGTGTGGCCATCGTCAGGGTAGACGATGCGATGTCCGTAGGTCCGCGAGAGGGCCGCCGTCATCGCATGGTCGATGGGAGGCTTCCTTTCACGCGTGCGCTTCATCAACTCGGGAAGCACGTCCGTACCGCGATGGTCGACGCGCGTAAACCAGTGATAGTGATTGGTGCCGATCCACGTGCACTCGAGCTCGTCGGCGGGCAGCTCCAGCAGATCCGCGGCCGCGCTGATTCCGCCCTGGACGCCGTGGCACAGCCCGTACGACTTGATGCCGGTGTACTTGTGCAGCGCCCGCATGATGGTGGCCATCGGGTTGGAGTGATTGAGAAACACCACGTCTGGACAGCGTTTCTCCATGCGTCTGCAGAGGTCGATGTGGGCGGGAATGGAACGCAGGCCCATCATCATGCCGGCGGGACCGGCGGTGTCGCCTACCGCCAGTTGGATTCCGAATTTGGCGCAGATGTGCATGTCGGCGCTGTGGTAATACGAACCATGCACCCCGCGAACCATCTCGGCACCGCTGCCCCCTATGGACGAAAGTGCGTAATCCGCCCCGTCGACGGCTTCATCGGGGTCGGCCGTCGAGCGTATGTTCAGGCGCGCACCGGCGGCTTCGCTCAACCGCCTTCCGAGGTCCGCCATGAGCTCCGCTTTCTCGGGGTCGATGTCGTAGAGCACGACATCCGACTCTGCCAACTCCCCTTCCAGAGCCAGGTTTCCCAGGACGTTGCGGAAGTAGAGGCTGCCGCCCCCTAGGCACATGATCTTGATGGCTGGCATTCGTGAGTGCTCCTGTGATGTTGCGTGCTCGACCGCATCACCCTACCATCCTGGCGATGCCGAGCGTTCCCGCGGCGGAGATCGATCGCCGCGTGCATGCGGTCCAGGACCAGCTTGCCCGCGAGGACTCGCCGGTCGATCTGCTGCTGGTCGTTCAGAAGGCGGATCTGTTCTACCTGAGCGGCACCCTGCAGCAGTGTCACCTGGCGCTGCCGGCCGCAGGCGCGCCCCGCCTGCTGGTGAGGAAGGTGCGCGAGACCGCGGAGGGCGACTCCGCGATCCGGGACATCGTCCCGCTGCGCAGCTTCCGGGAGCTCCCCGGCCACGTCAGGGACCTGTGCGGCGAGCCGCCGTGGCGGATCGGCATGGAGCTGGACGTGCTGCCGGTCGGGCTCTGGCAGACCTACCGGGGCGTGCTCGGCGACGACGCGGAGATCGTGGACTGCTCGCCCGCGCTGCTGGCGGCGCGCGCGCGCAAGAGCGCGTGGGAGCTCGACCAGTTCCGCGATGCCGCCCGCCTGCACCCGCTGTTGTTCGGCGATCCGCTGCGGCGGCTGCTGGCCCGGGACGTGTCGCCGTACGACCTGCAAGCGCAACTGGAAGCCGAGGCGCGCAGGCTCGGCCACTGCGGACTGGTGCGGCTGCGCGGCCTGGATGCGGAGACCGGCATCGGCATCGCGGTGAGCGGCCCGGACGGCGCGGTGCCGAGCAACTCGATGTTCCCGATCGGCGGCGCCGGCCCGCACGCGTGGGTGTCGCACGGCGGCACGCGCGCACCGGTCGGGCGCGACGTGCCGGTCATCCTGGACTTCCTGATGAGCACCACCGGCTACCACGTGGACTGCTCGCGCATGGCCGTGCGCGGCGCCTTCCCGGACCGGGCGGCATCGATCCTGGAGCGGATCGGCGAGGTGCTGCGCGGCATGGAAGGACGGCTCAGGGCCGGCGTGCGGCCGTCGGAGATCCATCGCTCGGCGGTCGAGGAGGCCGCGGCGGCGGGGCTGGGGGAGGGCTTCATGGGGCCGCCCGGCTATCAGGTAAGCTTCGTCGGACACGGCGTGGGGCTGGAGGTCAACGAGCTGCCCGTGATCGGTCCGCGCTCGGACCGGCCGCTCGCGGCGGGCAACGTGATCGCCCTTGAGCCCAAGTACACCGACCAGGAGTATGGCGTGATCGGAATCGAGAACACCTACGTCGTCACCGAGGACGGCGCCGAGAAGCTGACCACCGCGACCGAAGCGGTCGTCGAAGGATAGGGCACATGGTTTCCGTCGCGGTCCCGGCGCTGCGCGCCTACGTCGCCGAGCTGCTGCAGGCCAAGGGCACGCCCGCGCACATCGCCCGCGTCGTCGCCGAGTCGCTGGTGCTCTCCAACCGGCGCGGCCACGACTCGCACGGCTTCATCCGTGCCGCCTCGTACTGCAACTATGTCGACCGCGGCTGGGTCGATCCCGCGGCCGAGCCCGAGCGCGTGGTCGACGAACCGCACGTGGCGCAGGTGGACGGCCACTTCGGGTGGGGCCAGTACGTCGGCCGCGTCGCTACCGGCTGGGCGATCGAGAAGGCGCGCGGCGGGCACTGCGTGCTGACCATCCGGCGCTCCGCCCACCTGGGCCGCATGGGCGAGTTCATGGAGCAGGCGGCCGAGGCGGGACTGGTGTGCTTCTCGTTCACGAACACGCACGGCGGCGGCCTGGTCACCGCGCCGCACGGCGGATGCGAGCGCCGCCTGTCGGCCAACCCGCTGGCGGCCGGCGCGCCGCTGCCGGACGGCCCGCCGATGATGATGGACATCGCCACCTCCTCGATCGCGGCCGGCAAGGTGCAGGTCGCCGTCGAGCGGGGCGAGGCGCTGGGACCCGGCCACCTGGTCGACGGTGCCGGACAGCCTTCCACCGATCCGAAGGCGTACGCCGGTCGTCCTGATGGAACAGGGCCGCGTGGGGCGCTGCTGCCGTTCGGCGGGCACAAGGGCTACAGCCTGGCGATGTTCTGCGAGGTGCTGGCCGGGGCGCTGACCGGCGCCGGCTGCAGCACGACGGGCGTGCAGCGCGTGGCGAACGGGTTCCTGGCGCTGTTCCTGGATCCGGCCGCGTTCTGTGGCGGGGACTTCTACCGCGCCGAGCTGGGGGCGCTCATCCCGCACGTGAAGTCGTCACGGCTGATGGCCGGTCACGACGAGATCCTCTATCCGGGCGAGCCGGAGGCGCGCACGGAGGCGGAGCGCGACGAGGCTGTCACGATCGAACCGTCCACCTGGGAGCGCACTGCGAAGCTCGCTCGTGCGCTCGGCGTGACGCCACCTGCGATCGAAGAGGAGTGACGAGCGCGCTCAGCCGCCCGCATCGCCATCGTCCGTCTTCCGGACACCGAGCGGCGGGGCGTTGGCCAGCACGTAGGCCGTCAGCGACGGGATGCCGGCGATCCAGACGACCGGCGGCAGTTGGCCCGGCGGGCTCCATAGGTAGCCGAGCCGGTGCAATTCCTCGCGGGCGGCCAGCCGGGCTGCGGCGTCGGTCCCGGTCGCGGCGAGGGCAGCGTCGATGGCGTGATCGGAAGCGGTGGCGTCCGCTCCGGCCTGGAAGAGCGGCGCCGTCGCCACGGCTGCCGGCAGCAAGCCGCGGGTCTCCAGTTCCCGATAGCGCTCCTGGTAGTAGTCCGTGATCTGGCCGGCCACGTCGGGCCGTGCCGCGTCCACGTGAACGGCGGTCAGCCGGGTCGCACCGATTGCCAGGCGCTGCTGCCACAGGGCGCGACCCCAGACCTGGATGAAGTACGGGTAGCGCTGGCTGTCGTCGATCACCGCATTGAGGGCGTCGGCGTCGAGGCTCGTGCCGTGCGCGGCCAGCGGCTCGACCAGGGCGGCGCGGGCGGCCGCGTCGCTCAGCAGGCCGATGCCGAGACGCCCCTCGCCCAAGCGGCTCCAGAATGACACGCCCATGGCGCCGAGATGCGCCGCCAGGCCCGGCGTCCCGGCCAACGCCAGCAGGAACGGCGCGTTGGCGCGCACCTGTTGACTGGCGTTGAGCAGCACTCTGCCGACGCCGGGATCCAGCGTGTGCGCTTCGTCGAGCAAAACCGCGAACGGCTTCTTGCGGCACCGGGCGGTCAGTTTCGCCCCCAGGGTGCTCTCTCGGGACAGCAGCCTGGCTATCCCGCGCGGCGACAGGACGTCGATCAAGGCGTCACGGGTCGGAATGTCGTCCGGGGTCAGGTTCACGACGTCCACATCCGTTCCGTGGTCGCGACAGGCGTGCTCGAACCAGTTGAGCAGGACCGTCTTGCCGTTGCCGCGCGGACCGGTCAGGACCACGTCATGGGGAGGGGAGGTGCCTGCGAGCAGATCCGCCAGACATCGCGTCAAGACCGCCTCCTCCCGCTCGCGCCCGGTGAGCGCGGGTGGCGTGGCGCCGTCGCCGGGAGCGAACAGTCGTTGCGGCGCTGCCGTCATGTCGACAGGCGCACAGTGTACCTCAGCCCCCTGTACCTCAGACCCACTCGAAGGCGAACAGCTCGGCCGCGCGCAGAGTGATGTGCAGCATCACCGAGTCGTCCGGCCCGACGCCCAGGTCCGTGCCGGTCCGCCAGCGCACGACGGCGGAGGCATGATCGCCCGAGATGCGTACGCAGTCCTCGACGCCGCGGCCCGAGACGGGAACGGCCTCGCGGTCGGGCAGCCGGTCGGTGCCGTCGGCGATCTGCCCCTCGGCGCGCAGCACGCCCACCCGGACCTCTCCCGCCTCCCTCGTGCGCACGTTCAGTCGCAGCTCGCGGCCCGAAGGCCGCATGGGGAAGGTGAACACCTCGCCCTGCCGGTCGGCCACCAGCGCGGACAGCCGGTCGCGAGGCCACACCGCCCAGCCGCTCCGGATGTCGTCCACGACTTCCGGCCAGCGCGGGTACTTGTGCGGGTAGCGGGTGCCGGCGTAGGGCACGCCAATGCGGTCCTGCGGCAGGTCCACCAGATTGCGCGAGGAGTACAGGAAGTAGCCGTCCCAGGTTCCGGCCTGACCGGGACGGATCACCGGGCCGCCCGGCACCTCCTTCCAGATCATCCCGTCGGTGCTGGAGTAGAGGCGGATGTCCGACTGCTGCGTCCAGCGCTCGTAGAACATCGGGAACATCAGGTGGTAGCCGGGCAGTCCCGGATAGCTGGTGCGGCCGTTGGTGTAGATGTCGACCGTGGGGTTGTCGAGCGGCACCTCCAGGCACGGCATGACCGGGTCCCAGTGGCGGAAGTCGTCTGACTCGGTGCGCCCGACAGAGCGGCGTTCGTCGTTGTACCAGCGGGTGTAGAACACGTAGCGGCCCAGGCGCTCGTCGAAGTAGATGGCGCTGTCGGTATCGCTCATGTGGATGAGCAGCGGCTCGGGGAGCGCCGTCCAGGCAAGGCCATCCGGCGACACGGCTCCGTACACGCACATCACCTTGCGGGCGGGATGGATGCGCCAGTCGCGGTAGCGCGGATGCACCGTGCAGTACTCGCGGTAGATCGCCTCCCACTGCTCGCGCGGCGCGCGTGCGGTCCAGACCGCCTTGTAGCGTTCCGCTGGCGATCCGTGGTCGTCGCGGAAGAAGCCCGAGCCCATCAGCTTGAACTGGCCGCCGGTGTCGATCGGACACTCGGCTGCCGTCCGCCAGGCAAAGCCGTCGCCGGACTCGCGGCAGATGATGCTCACGCCGCCGAGCGTCTCCGGACCCTCGGGGATGGCGAGCTTCCATGAGCGGTATCCGCCTTCCTCCTGGACCACGGTGCCGGCGAAGTTGGTCAGCCCGTCGTCGGGGCCGATCTGCTCGGCCGGCTGCGCCTGCAGACGCACGCCCCACGGCAGGAAGCGCGCCTCGGGGATGAGCCTGCGGAACGGCGGCGCCGGCGGGCTGCCGAGCTTTTCGCCGCCGGGATCGCGCCACACCACGTCCCCGCAGCGGATGTGGCGGAAGTCCGTGAACAGGTATTTTCGCTGTGCGTCGCTCATCGCGTGCCTCCCTGGTCCTTGCCCTGTGCGAACGAAAAGGGCGGCCCTCGGCGGGCCGCCCTGTCTTCCGGCTGTTTCGCCGGCTCCGGCGCGAAGCGCGCGCTACTTGGTGCGCGCGTACGCGGCGTTGTAGATCTCCTCGTAGCGCTCCAGCCCCAGCGCCTGGAGCTGCCCCTGCAAATCGTCCCACTCGGCCATGTCGACCTGGCCGACGATCGCCTTCGCCACCCACTCGTACGCGGCGGTGTTGAGGGCGTTGCGGAGCGAAGGGATCTCCTCCGCCTCCTCCTCGTTGAAGGTGATCCGCGGGGACGGCGACTTGGCATACACCTGCGAGTACTTGGGCACGTAGTCGTTCACGAACTTGTTGGTGTCCGCGTTCTTCAGGTGCTGGCCGCCGAGCTGCCACGCCTTCTGCGCGACGTCGCCCGCGAACTTGATGTAGCCCCAGTTCTCGTTCCACGCCTCGAACTCTTCGGCGCTCTTGACCTTGGACTGCCACTCCTCCGGAAAGACGTACTCGTTGCCGGGCCGCGCGTAGAGCTGCCGCGGCAGGCCGTCGAGCAGCACCCAGTCCTCGCCCTCGATGCCCATTATGGATACGGCGTGGCCTTCCTCACCGCGGAACCAGTCGAGCATGCCCATGATGCGCTCCGCCTTCCATTCCGGCAGTTCGGAGTTGAGGATGATCTCCAGGCCGGTGCCGACGCGGCGGTTGCGCCACGGCTGCAGCGCGCCCTCGTACTCCGGCGGCGTCACCGCGACGAAGTTCGAGGTGGAATCGGGATTCTCGCGCTTGTAGCGCTCCTCGTTGTTGTAGGTGAAGCAGAAGACGCAGTCGTGGAACAGGGCGGGGTAGACCAGCTCGCCCATGTCCGGCTCCCAGTCGTCCTCACCGTGGATCAGCGCGTCCGGGTGCAGGATGCCTTCCTCGTAGAGCTGGCGGACCCACGCGACCGCGAAGCGGGCGGCGTCCGAGGTGTACGGGAAGAAGAACCGGTCCGCTTCGTCGTCGAAGGAAATCGTCGACGGGCCGTCCAGGCCGACCGCCTTCATCGGCAGCGCCATCAGGCCGCCGACGCCCGACCGGGTGCTCATCACCGGCTTGCCGTCGTTGGCTTCCATCAGCGCGCGGTACATGTCGATGTAGTCGTCGAAGTCCTTGACGCCGTCCAGGTCGAAGCCGACCGAGTCCAGCAGGTCCTTCCGCACCGCCGTGCCGTGGTAGAAGATCGGCGTGTCGTAGCCGCCGGGGATGTTGTACATGTGCCCGTCGGGCGCGGTGTTGTAGTCCACGGCGTCCGGGTACTGCGCATAGAAGCGCTGCAGCTCGGGCGCCACGTGCATGAGCGTGTCGACCGGGTAGAGCAGTCCGTCCGTTCCCCACTGGTTGAGCTCGTCGATGGTGGTGCGGCTCACGCCGGCCAGCATGTCCGGCATGTCGCCGGCTGCGATGATCAGCTTGAACTGCTCGCGGAACGGCTCGTTCGCCATCAGCCGGGCTTCGATGTCCAGGTTGAACCGGTCCAGGATCACCTGGTAGAGGCCGCGCGTGCGGAAGTCGCCGACCCCGAGCGGGTCCTGGCGCTGCAGCAGCGTGACGGTGACGACGTCGTCGGCTGCCGGGGCGGCTGCCTCTCCGCTGCCTTCCGACCAGGCGACCGTGCCGAGCGCGGTCAGCATGGCCGCGCTCAATAGGGCGATGAGGAGTCGTTTCATCTCTCTCTCCTTCTCCGTTGATGATTCCCCGAAACTCGGGGTTGCCTGCGCTGCTCCTCCTTCAGGGAGTCCTACTCCTTCAGGGAGCCGAGCAGCGCACCCTTGACAAAGTACCGTTGAATGAACGGATACACCAGCAGGATCGGGCCGGTGCTGACGATGATGGCGCCGGCGCGCAGCGCCTGCTGCATGCCGGGCACGTACTCCTCCTGCCGCCACTCGAAGCTCTGGAACTCGCCGAGGATGCCGGTGAGCTTGTTGCGCACCAGGATCTCTCGCAGGATTACCTGCAGCGGCTGCCGGGTCAGCTCGCGCATGTACATCAGCGGCGCGAAGAAGCTGTTCCAGTGCCCGACGGAGATGAACAGGAACAGCGTCGCGAACATCGGCAGCGACAGCGGCAGGTACAGCACGCCCAGGATGCGGAAGTGGCCGGCGCCGTCCATCTTCGCCGACTCGCGCAGCGAGTCCGGGATCTGCTCGAACTGGGTGCGGGCGATGATCAGGTGGAACACCGCGATAGCCCCCGGCACCGCCAGCGCCCACACCGTGTCCATGAATCCCAGGCCGCGCACGACCAGGAACAGCGGGATGAAGCCGCCGGAGAAGAACATGGTGACCACGAACAGCAGCGTGATCACGCGGCGGCCGTAGAAGGTGCGGATCGACAGCGGATAGGCGGTGAGCGCGATCAGGGTCAGCGACACGGCGACGCCCACGGTCGTGTAGTGGATGGTGTTCCAGTAGGAGCCGAGGAGGAGGTCGCTGCGGAAGATGCGCCGGTAGGCGTCCAGGTCGAAGCCGATCGGCAGCAGCCGTACCTCGCGGGTGGCGACGGCCGACAGGTCGCTGATCGACACCGACACGACGTAGATGAACGGGTACAGCATCGCCAGCGCCACGCCGCCGAGCAACACGGTGTTGGCGACCCGGAACGCCAATGCGCCGCCCGAGCGGTCGTAGCGGTACAGTCCGGCCGACGCGGCGCGGGTCATCACACCACCCCCGGCGCTACCACAGGCTGTTCCCGGTGACGCGCCGGGACAGGAAGTTGGCGCCGATGATCAGGAAGAAGTTGATCACCGACTCGAACAGGCCGACCGCCGTGGCGTAGCTGAACTGTTGCTCCATGATCCCCCTTCGATAGGTGTAGGTCTTGATGACGTCGGCGACCTCGTAGGTGGTCTCCGTGTACATCAGGAACACCTTCTCGAAGCCGACGTCCATCAGGTTGCCGATCCGGAAGATGAGCACGATGACGATTACCGGGCTCATGGCCGGCAGCGTCACGTGCCAGATGCGGCGCCAGCGGTTTGCGCCGTCGACGTAGGCGGACTCGTACAGCTCGGGATTGACGTTGTTGAGCGCCGCCAGGTAGAGGATCGATCCCCAGCCGACCGACTGCCAGACGTCCGACAGCACGTACAGGGGCCGGAACCATTGCGGGTCGATGAAGTAGCGCTGCGGCTCGACCCCCAGGCGGCCGATCACGTCGTTCACCAGCCCGTCGGTGGCGAAGTAGGTCTTCAGCAGGCCGACGACGACCACCACGGAGATGAAGTGGGGCAGGTAGGAGATGGTCTGGATGGTGCGCTTGTAGCCGACGCTGCCGACCTCGTTGAGCAGCAGCGCCAGCGTGATCGGCGCGGGAAACGTGATCAGCAGCAGGAAGCTGAGGATGACCGTGTTGCGGATGATGCGCGGGGTGAACGGGTCGGACAGGAAGCGAAGGATGTGATCGAAACCGACCCAGCGGCTGCCGAAGTAGCCGCGCGCCAGGCGGAAATCCTGGAACACCACGGTGATGCCGTACATCGGCAGGTACTTGAACAGCGCCAGGTAGACCAGCGCCGGGACGAGCATCAGGTACAGCGCGGGCTCGCGCCTGAGATGGTAAAGCAGGCCGCGCCGCCGGCCTGCCATGGCTTCCATCCGGAGGTCCGTGGTAGTGCTCACGGCAGACGCGCGTTAGGCTATTCAACGGGGGAGTACCGTGTCAAAGAGGCTGCATCCTTCGCCGGCCGCGGAGTCGTTCCGGACCGATCCTTCCACGGTGGCCGAGGCGGCCAGGCTGACCCCGGTCACCGGCTCCTACGACGTCGCCGTGGTCGGCGCCGGTCTGTCGGGGCTGATCGCCGCCATCGCCGCCGGCCGCGCGGGCGCACGCACGGTGCTGCTGGACCGGTTCGGCATGGTCGGCGGCAACCTGGGGCCGGCCATGATCGTCGGCGGCAGCGTCGCGGGGGAGGCGGAGGTCACGCTGCCCGGCGGCATCGCCGGCATCCCGCGGGAGCTGGTGGAGGCCATGGGCCGGCTGAAGCTGCCGGCCGCGCACCGCTATGCCGACGAGACCAACATCATCCCGTACCTTGGCGCGAAGTGGGCCAGGGAAGCCGGTGTCGACCTGCTGCTTCCGGTCTGGGCGGCCGACCCGATCGTGGAGGACGGCGCGGTGAGCGGCCTGTTCGTCGAGGGCAAGAGCGGCCGCGTGGCGCTGCGGGCGACGGTCGTCATCGATGCCTCGGCCGACGCGGACGTGTGCCGCCGCGCCGGGGTGCCGGTGGTGACCGACCAGGCCCCGGACCCGAACTGGCCCGTGATCGGCAAGAACCGGCTCGACCCGGCCTACGTTCCCTGGAACGACACGGCCATCTACTTCGTGGCCGGCGGCGTCGACTTCGCGCGCTTCCGTTCCTTCGCGGAGGGAGCGGCGACCCTCTCGGAGGAAGACGAACGGTGGCTCGAGGAGATGCGGCGGTTTCCGATCAGCACGCAGAAGTTCGAGCCGCCGATGGTGCCGCTGCTCCGCCGCGCATGGCAGGACGGCTCCTTCCGCCTGTACAAGAGCGTGGACGATCACGTCCACCTGACCACCCCGAACATCTGGAAGGGACCGTTCGACGGCGGCCTGGCCGGCAGCCGCATCAACCTCGGCGGCGCGATCCGCCGCGACGACATGTGGCAGCACGCCCGCCTGGAGACGGAGATCCGCCAGCACGTGTTCGAGACCGTGCAGTTCTACCGCGCGAACGTGCCCGGCTTCGAGCAGGCGTACCTGCTGATCACCGCTCCCTACTTCGGATCGCGCGGCGGGCCGCACATCGACGCCGAGTACACGATCACCCCGTACGACGTGTACGAGGGGCGCCGCTTCGACGACGTCGTGTTCGTGAACACCCACTCCGCCCAGCCCAAATGGGGTGCGGCGCCCGAGGGATTCGACACGCCGTACCGGACGATGATCCCGCGCGGGCTGGACGGGCTGATGGCGACCGGCCGCGCCTCCGGCTACCTGCGCCGCGGCCACGATCCCGGCAGCGTGCGCGCCCGGCCGGCGCTGCTGCAACTCGGCGAGGTGTGCGGCCTGGCGGCGGCCATGGCGGTACGGGCCGGCGTGCCGCCGCGCGCGCTGGACGTGAAGGAGCTGCAGCGCGAGCTGATCAGCCGCGGTTTCCACCTGGGGGATGCCGCGCGGCTGCGCGCGCTGGGCCTGGACGGGCCGGCATGACGCTCGCCCACGACTCGCACACGCTGGTCACCTTCACGCTCGCGGTGGACGGTGCGACGGCACGGGCGGCGCCGGGGCTGCACGCCACGCTGCACGCGCGCCAGCCGTGCGGCTACCGGCAGCGGGCGCAGGCGATCGCGGTGCGCGCCGAGCGCGGCGCGGTGCAGGCGACCTTCCGCTACCCGATGATCGACGACGGCCGCTACGACCCGCCGCTCGGCGTGGCGCGGCCGAAGCTCTGGGTCATGGGCGAGTACAGCTTCCGGGTGGTGCTGACCGACGGCGCGGCGGCGGTGGCCGAGGACACGCTGGCCGTCGACCCGCACGACTACTTTCCGCGCAACCACAAGAACGTGATGGCGTGCGACGCCTCCACGCAGTGCATCAGTTGCGCGCCGCGCCAGTCGCTGTACTTCGATGAGCCGGAGGCTGCGATCTGGCTCTCGATCCGCCGCCACCGGGTCTCGCAGGCGCGGGTGGCGGTCGACGTCACCCGCCGGGAGGGGAGCGAGCCGCTGGCCGGCCCGTGGCGCTTCACGCTCGATGACCGGCCGCGCGAGCACCGCTTTCCCATCGACGGCTGGGGCGACGGCGAGTACTGGGTGCGGACGCGCATGCTGCAGGACGGCAGCCCGATCGGCGCCTACAGCGTGCGCAAGTTCTGGGTGCAGCGGCCGGCCGAGCAGCCCCGGCCCGCGGCGCTCGCGCTCGGCGGCGTCCCGGAGGTGCTGGTCGACGACTACAGCTTCGAGGCGGTGGAAGGCATGCGCTTCCTGCCGGCGGCGCTCGACAACGCCCGCGGCCCGATGATCGCCAGCACCGAGCCGCACGAGAACCGCGGCCTGTACATCGAGTCGATCGACTGGAGCGCCGAACGGGAGCGGTACGAGTGCGTCTACCGCAACGCGCTGGAGACCTGGGAGGACGCTCCTACGGGGGCGTCGCGCAAGCACCTGCGGATGCTCGCGGTCAGTGCCGACGGGGTGCGCTGGGAGAAGCCGAGCCTGGGCCGGTTCGCGTATGCCGGCAGCACCGACAACAACATCCTGCGCGACGAGACCGGCGACCCGACCACCGAGGAGGGACACCGGGCGGCCGACCTGGCCAAGGCCACCTTCCGCTTCTACGACGCCGAGCGCGACGGCCCCGTGG
Source organism: Spirochaetaceae bacterium (assembly GCA_028818385.1). Next base: position 13,628 of record JAPPNY010000234.1, on the reverse strand, counting down.
ACCTGGCCGGCGTGTTCATCTCCGGCCTCAAGGGGCCGTTTCCGTTCGAGGCGCCGGGGCTTGCGGCGGCGCGCGCCCGTGGCTTCGACCCCCAGCGGGGCGAGTACTGGCCGTTCTGGCGGCGCGGTGACGAGTACCTGGTGCTGACCGGGGAGCCGCTGCTCTACAGCGGTCAGGGCATGGATCTCAGGCACACGACGGAGACCATCCGCGCAAGCGTCGAGGTCGTCGACGGCGGCGGCATCCGCCGGCTGCTGTTCTACTTCCGGCCCGCCTCGCCGTCCTACCCGCCGCACGACGCCGACTGGGACAACCAGCCGATGTCGCTGCGCTGCCTGGCGGTGCTGTGGACGGACGACGGGGTGACCTACCGGCGCCGCTTCGTGATCGGCCCCGACGCCTTCGACCCGATCGGCACCGAGTTCTACTCGATGGGCTTCCTGCAGCGGTTCGCCGGCCACGGCGACCTGGACGGGCGGCCGGTCATCGACATGACCAACTCCAAGATCAACCACAGCTTCCGCCCGCGCAACCTCTACCTGGGCAGCACGCTGCTGCACTGGGGCATCGACCAGACCCAGGCGCCCGAGCTGATCTGGACCCGCGACTTCATCACCTTCCACCGCTTTCGCGACCGGCGCCGCAGCCTGGTGGCGCTCGGCGAGGGCGGCAGCTTCGACGCCGGCATGGTGCGCGAGCGCTACTGCTACTTCGAGTTCGACGGCTGGTGGTGGTACTACTACACCGGCATCAACACCCGCCATAACGGCTACGGCATCATGGCGCGCCACCCCTCGCTTGAAGACGTGCGCGAGAAGGCGTGGAACCAGCGCCGCGCGCCCTATTTCTCCACCTGGGAAGGCCACTTCGCCGACGGCAAGGCGACCGCCTACCTGCCGGCACTGGCGCGGCTGCGCCCGTACCGGATGGCGTTCGCCGAGCCTGCGGACGTGCGCGGCAGCCTCCTGACCGTGCCGATCCGGGTCGAGCAGGATCACCTGCAGCTCAATGCACAGACCGAGCCGGACGGGTCGGTCCTCTGCGAGGTCACCGACACGGCGGGACGCACCCTGCGCGGACCGGCGACATTCTCAGGCGACCAGGCCGACGCGGAGGTCGCCGACCTGAGCGAGCTCCGCGGCCAGGCGGTGCGGCTGCGCTTCACGGTCGAGCGCGCCCGCCTGTTCGCGTTCCTGCTCTGATCGCCGGTCCGCGCGCGCGGTGCTATCGTCCCGACCTGTCATGGGACACAAGCTGAACCGCGCGTGGACGCTGGCGGCGAGGCCGCACGGCGCCCCCAAGCCGTCCGACTTCGCCCTCACCGAGACGCCGATCCCGGAGCCGGGCCCCGGCCAGGTGTTGATCGCAACCCACTACCACTCCCTGGACCCCTACATGCGCGGGCGCATGAACGCCCCCGGCGCCACCAGCTACACCGCGCCGGTGGCCATCGGCGGCGTCATGGAGGCGGATGCCGTGGGCGAGGTCGTCGCTACCAACTCCGATCTGTTCGCGGTCGGCGATTTCGCCATGGGCAAGATCGGCTGGCAGGAGTACGGGGTGATGGACGCCCGCGACGTCCGCAGGATCGACCCCGCCGTCGCGCCCGTCTCCACCTCGCTCGGCATCCTGGGCATGCCGGGGCTGACCGCCTATCACGGGCTGTTCGAGGTGGCGCGGCCCGTCGCCGGCGACACGGTCGTGGTGACCGCCGCCGCCGGCGCCGTCGGTTCGGTCGTGGGCCAGCTCGCCAGGCGGGGCGGCTGCCGCGTGATCGGCGTGGCCGGGACGCAGGCGAAGGTGGACCATGTCGTCGGCGAGCTGGGATTCGACGCCGCAATCGACTACAAGCGCGAGGATGTCGCCGAGCGCGTGCAGGAGCTGTGTCCGCGCGGCATCGACATCTACTGGGACAACGTGGGAGGAGTGGTGACCGACGCGGCCATCGACCGGATCGCGGTCGGCGGCCGGGCGGTCGTCTGCGGGCAGATCGCCCTGTACAACGCCACTTCCACGCCGCAGGGACCGCGCAACATCCCGCGCATGTTGCTAAGCCGGCGCGCGCGCATGGAGGGGTTCCTGGTCTTCCAGTTCGCCGCTCGCCATGCCGAGGCGCTCGCGCGCCTGGCCGCGTGGGTGCGCGACGGCACGCTGCGCTACCGCGAGGACGTGGTGGAGGGGATCGAGCGGGCGCCGGAGGCGTTCATCGGCCTGCTGGCCGGCGCCAACTTCGGCAAGCTGGTCGTCAAGGTCCGTTGAAGCATGGAAAGACTTCCGCCCGACACGATGCAGCCGACAGGATAGGATGCACTTGACGCAATGAAGGCGCCGGCGCAACGCGTATTCACTCCCGGTACGGGCGCCGCCCCGCCGGCCCTCACCGGTCGCGAGCGCGAGCAGGCGGTGCTGACGCAGTGCTTGGCCGACCTGCTCGGGGGCTCGTCCCCACCGCACGACGTCGCCTTGATGGGGCCGCGCGGCAACGGCAAGACCGTGCTGCTCAACTGGTTTGAGCGCGCCTGCCGAGGCCGAGCAACGGCGGTGGACGTGGCGGCGCTCACCCCTAACGACATCCCTGTCCGGGAAGCGCTGATCGACATTCTTGCGCCGCCGTCCGGAATGGAGAAGCTGCTGCCCCGGAAAGTGGGCGTGGCGGCCGTCGGCTCGGTCGAGTGGGCACCGCCGTCCGGGCGCGTAAGGAACCTGCGGGCGGAATTGGCTGCCCGGTGCCGCAAGAAACCGCTTGCGGTGCTTGTCGACGAAGCGCATACGCTGGACCTCGACGTGGGCAGAACCTTGCTCAACGTCAGTCAGCAGGTGCGCTCCGCGGCGCCGTTCCTGCTGGTGTTGGCCGGTACGCCGGGCTTGACGGCGCATCTCGGGGCCATGAACGCCTCCTTCTGGAGCCGCTTGGGCAAGGGGCGCCTGGGCATCGGGCTGCTGAGCGACGCGGCCGCCCGCGCCGCTCTGGCCGAGCCGCTGGCGGCATACGGCGTGGACATCGACACGGCCGCCCTTGCCGCGGTCGTGGAGGACAGCCAGCGCTACCCGTACTTCATCCAACTATGGGGCGAGGCGTTGTGGGACCAGCGCCTGGCCACCGGCGCGATCCGGCTGACCGCTGCCCACGCGGACGCGGCGCGGCCGGACGTGGCAGCCCGGGTCACGGACTACTACGAGGATCGGTATCGCGAGCTGGATCAATCGGCGTGGCTGCCGGTCGCCGAGCGCGTGGCCGCCCGTTTTCAATCCACGTCGGCGCTGACCTTTCGGGAGTTGAAGTCTGTTGTCGCCGAAGGGCTGGCTCCGAACGCACCAGGGCAGGCTCAGGCAGCCCTGGCCGCCCTGGAGCGCCTGGGCTTCGTCTGGCACCCGCCCGGACAGGTGCCGCCGGTCCGCTACGAGGCCGGCATTCCCTCGTTGATGGCCTACGTGCTCGACCAGGCGGTGCCGACTCACGCGACGTAAGGACCCGCCGAGGCCGAACGCGAGAACGACGGCGACGGCTTCCTTCCGACGTGTCTCGGCCGGTGGTCAGCAGCGGCGTGCATCGCCGAACCGGAAGGCGAACAGGGTGCCGTAGGTGATCTCCACGTGCAGCCGCACCAGGCGGCCGCGGAGCGTACCGAGATCCGCGTTGTCGTCCCAGCGCACCTCGTGATCGATGTTGTCTCCCGCGAGCGGCGAGCAGCGGCTCATGCCGAGCCCCTCGATCGGCCCGCCCAGCGCGTCGGCCACCGCGACGCGCATCCGTCCGTGGCGCAGATTGGCGTTGACGTACAGATTCGGGCCGCCAACCTGCACCGGCGCCGTGACGATCGTGCCGGTGCGCCGGCCGGCGGTCAGCCCGGCGAACCGGTCGCGGGTGAGCAGGAACGAGCCGAGCGCGCCGGTGCGCGTGCTGAGCCCGTGGCCGGTGGTGCGGCCCACGTACCAGAAGCGCAGCCGGTCGCCTTCCGGGACCGGAGGGTTGTTCGTGACGTTCACCCAGGTGTCATCCCAGCGCCCCTCCGGCCCCAGGCCAAGGATCGGCTGGCCGCGCAGCGGCCGGCGCCAGTGGATGCCGTCCACGCTGGAGGCCAGGGTCACCCACATGCACTCCACGCCGGTGTCGTAGACGTCGACGAACGCCAGCAGCCGGTTGCCGTAGCGGAACGGGCTGATCGAGTAGAACTGCGTGCCGGGGGCGTCGAAGCCGTCGTTGCGGAGCACGGTCCGGAACGGCGACCAGTTGACGAAGTCCCGGCTGGTGGTGCGGCCGACGATGCGCTTGTAGGGCAGGGGCGCGCTGTCCGGATCGTCCCGCCCGCGGGCCCGGGCCTTGAAGCGGGGGCTGCGGGTGAACACGACGTATTCGCCGGTCACCGGATCCTTGAGCGCACCGTGGCGGTCTCCCGCACCCGGCAGCAGCGGCCGATCGGTCACGGTCCAGCGCACGCCATCGGGACTGAACAGTCCGAACAGGCCGTTGCGCGACTTGTCCCCGAAGCCGTGGTGGGCGACCATCTTGTAGCGCCGCTCGGGGGCGCCCACCTCGTCGACGATCACGCCGTTCGACTCGAACGAGCGCAGGCCGGCGTGGCGCGGACGGTAGACGATGTTGGTGTCGCGGTCGCCTTCGTACTCGATCAGCCGCAGCGCGGGCTTCTCCCATGTCAGTCCGTCGGCCGACTCCGCGTAATTGAGGAAGTTCCGGTCGGACGCCGGCCTGCCGTCGTGGAAGCTCCGGTACCACAGCCGGTAGGTGCCGTTCGGGCCGTCGCGGAGCACGGTCCCGGAGAGCCCGGCGGCGCGTCCTTCCCAGGCCCGATCCGGTCTCAGAACCGGCTCGGCGGTGCGAGCATCGGGCCGGGCGATCACCCGCGTCACGTGCCAGCGGGCATCGATTTCCTCGTCGTCGACGAGCAGATGGAGGTGCGGATGGTTCATGGCCGGTCTCCCCGTTCAGGATAAGATGGAGGCGATGGATGCGCATCCGGCAGCCGCCGGCGCCATCCTCACCAATCCGCTGTCGTCTCTGCCGCCGTCTGGGGCGTCTCGTACCCGTACTTCTGCATCGCCGGTGCGAAGAAATCGTAGTAGTTGGGACCGGTGTCGGCCTCCCATCGCCCCACCGCCTCGGGCTTCACGGGAATCCGGGCAAGCTTGATTCCCAGGTAGGACTCCAGACGGGCGAGCGTCTCATCCTGGCGCTGGACGAAATCCTCGAACCGCACCTCGATCCAGTTCCTGGGTCGCGGCGTGGAGCGGACCAGATCGTACTGGTACTTCCACGACATGGCCCGACGCAAGCGGGCGTCGTGGGTAGTCGGACAGGCAACGCCCCAGTCGCTGAGGTCGTCCGTCTTGTGCTTGCCGATGATGCAGTCGCGCGGGTTGCGGATCCAGAAGATGTACCGGACATCCGGGAACATCCTGACGATCCAGGGAACGGTCAGCGTAGTCTCCGGGATCTTCCATCCCTTGTGCTCTGCCCGGCTCGTCAGCACGCTGCGCAGATACGACCGGATCAGCGGTTCGAACTCGCTCGGAATGGGCATCGAGTGGAGATCGCTGAAATCCCACTCCAGCCCTCCCAGCCAGCGAACGTGCCTGGCGATGAGACGGGACGCCTCGTACATCGCCTGCGGCGGAAGCAGATCACCCGAGACGTTCAACGGCTCGCCCATCCACACGCCGCTGGCCGAGAGCGTGTGCGACATGGCTCGCGTGCCGGAGTGACCCCGCCCGATGATGGTGGTCAGCATCGGTGGCCCACACCGAGCAGATGGAGGTGCGGATCGTTCACAGCGGGTCTCACGGGTTCAGGATAGGATGGAGGCGATGGATGCGCATCCCGAGGCAGTCGAGGCCGCCGAACAGGGCGTCGCGTGGCTGAGCGAGCGGATCGATGCCGATGGCGCGATCGGCGGGAGCGACGCACCGGGGCTCTACTTCAAGGTACCGGCGGCGCTGGCGCTGAACGGCAGACGCGGAGTCGCCGCCCGCGTGCTCGACCGGGTCGCCCGTCACCTGCTGGCGGCCGACGGCACGCTCAAGCTCGCAGCCGAAGTGGAACGGGAGCGTCCGGTGAACACCTACGACCGCGGCTGGCTGGCGTGGGGGGCGGCGCTCTGCGAGCGCTACGACCTGCAGCAGGCGCTGGCGGACGACCTGGCCGCCTACCAGGACCGGTGCACGGGCGGGTTCTGGGACTCGGCGGACGCCCGCTCGGCGCAGGCCGGACTGCAGGGCGCGATGACCGCCGGCATGGCCGGCCTGGCGCTGCTCGCGGCCGGCCGGATCGAGCCTGCGCGTATGACGGCACGGTTTCTGGACGAGCTCTGGGACGGGCAGGCGAGCCTCGACGACGGGTTCGATGCCAACCGGCAGGTGCCGGCTGACTGGGATGGGCGCGACGGACGCGCGCCGCCGTTCTACCGCGAGCGCACCTCCCGCCACTACGTCGACCTGCACGGCACGGCGCAGCGGCCCGCGCGCTTCGGGCCGGCGATCGCGTTGCTGGTGCGTCTGCACCGGCTCACGGGCGACCGCGTGCATCTGATCTGCGCCCGCCGGTACGCAGATCTGTTTCTGCACCGGGATACGCTCTATCTCTGCGTGGAGTGCCACAAGTATCTCTGGGCTCTCTGCGAGCTGCAGCAGCTCATCCCTGACGAGGAGTACCGCGCCGCGGCAGCCAACTGCGCCCGATACCTCGTGGCGGCGCAACAGACGGATGGAAGCTGGCACCCGGAGGCATCGGCTGCCGGCGGAGAACCGAGCCTGGAGGAGGTCGTCAACGTGGTCGGCAACGTGGTGGCCGGCCTCGCCTACTACCGCAGCCACCTGGACCACGTGTAGCGCGACCCGCGCGCCGATCGGTCAGGCGACGATCCTCTCCTGCAGCGCGGGCAGCGCAAGTGCCAGGCCGACGCTCACCGCCAGGCCGGTGACGATCTTGGCGAAGTCGGACAGCACCAGCCGGGACACCTCACGGCGGCTGCGATGCCGCTGGTTCCAGGCGATGGCGATCTCGCGTCCCGCCAGCAGGCCGACGAACACCCAGGTCGTGCTCATGGGGATGTTGCTCACCTCCTTGAACAGGAGCAGCACCACGCCGTAGATCAGGTCCACGAAGGTCGCTGAGCGGATGTCGGTGGTATTGCTCTTGGTCAGTACGACTTTCTGGATGGCGCCGCCGCGGGTGGCGAAGATGACGGCGTGCAGCAGCAGCATCACCCCGACCGCCATGAGAAACCAGGCCGGGGACAGTTGCCGCGGCAGGAACACGAAGACGTTGGCCAGGTCCTGGATCAGCCACTGGCTCCACAGGAACCCGGTCGAGCACCACTGGGCGACGATCCACCAGTTGCTGACGCGGCCCCGCGTCCTGCTGAATCGGGACTCCAGGTGCCGCGTGACGAACCGGTAGACCAGGATGGCGATCACGAACGCGGTGGCGTAGCCGAGCACCGACTTGACCAGCATGCTCGACAGCGCCTTGGGGGCGAACAGCGTCAGCGTCAGGAAGGTGGTGCTGACCGGGATGCCGCCACGCGTGAGCAGGAGCAGCACGAGCGGCGGTGCGCAGTAGATCCAGGTGAAGCGGTCGGGAAACGGAATCGCCTGCAGCCGCCCGAAGGAGACGTCGCCGTGCACCAGCCAGCCATAGGTCAGCACCGCCACCATGACGGTGCCGGCGAACAGCCACAACAGCCACCACGGGCGGTGCGCGTTGGAGCTGAGCAGCGTCCCCAGGGTCTGGATCGCGTCGTTGCCGACGATCGAATAGGACGCGAGCACGAAGCCCACCACCATCAGCCCCTCGGTAGGGATCACGGTTCGTTCAGCAGGTGGCCGGAGGGCTCAGCGATCGCCGGCGGCCCAGGCATACGGGCCGGCGCCGTGCGCGCGGAGCACGGCGGCGATCCCGGCGCGCAACTCGGCCGCCCGGTCGCGCTGCGTGCCGATCAGGTTGCTCGTCTCGTCGGGGTCGTCGTGCAGGTCGTAGAGCTCCTCGCACGGATCGAAGCGGTGGCGGATGTACTTCCAGCGGCCGTTCCGGATCATGACGGTTCCCGCCAGGCGGTCCGGCGGTTCGTCCTCCGCCCGCTCCAGCGCGCGGATCTCGGAGAGCACCGGAACCGCCTGCGGCTCCGTTCCGGACTGTAACGCAGAGGCCAGCGAGCGTCCGTGAAACGGCGTCCGGGCCGGGACCCCGGCCAGCTCCAGGAGTGTGGGCACCAGGTCGACGCCTCCGACCGGACGCCGCAGCCTGGCGCCGGCGAGGATCCGGCCGGGCCAGCGCAGCAGCCACGGCACCCTGACGGCCTGCTCGTACATCACCGACTTCGCGTACAGGCCGTGCTCGCCCAGGCTCTCGCCGTGGTCACTGATGAAGCAGACGATGGTGTCCGGCGCCGCGCCGGTGTCCTCGAGCGCAGCGAGCAGCCGCCCGAGCTGGCGGTCGACGTGGCTGCAGAGAGCGTAGTAGTGCGCGGCGATCCGCCGCATGGTCCGCACTCCGAACCGCGGCGCCGCATGGTGGTCCGAGCCGCGCAGGAACTCGGGCTTGCCTGTCAGGTCGTCGTCCCAGGTGTGCGCCAGCGGCATGGCGTCCGGGTCGTAGAGCGCCAGCGTTTCGGCCGGAGCCACCAGCGGCGGATGCGGATCCTTGATGCTGCACAGGTGGAACCAGGGGTCGGAGCCGCCGGCGTGCGCCCGCACGAAGTCGATGGCGCGGTCCACCGTCCAGGTGGTGCGCTGGTGCGGCGCCGGGATGGCGGCCACGGCCGTGGGATCGAAGCCTTCCGCCATGGCGCTGCCGAACTTGATGGCGCGCTGCCGGTGGTCGTGGTCGAAGGCGGCTTCCAGGCCGTGCTCGCGCAGGTGGCGCAGGTACGGGTCGGTCCGTTCGGGATCGGCGTGGTACCGGTAGACGTCCCAGGTCCCGAATCCGTGCTGCGGGCGCTCGTCGCCGCCAAGATGCCAGGGCCCGGCGATCCCGCACCGGTAGCCGGCGTCGCGGAGCAGGTCGCCGATCGTGACGGCGGCGGCCGGCAAGCGTCGGCCGGATCCCTCGCTCATGCCCGGTCCGTAGTTGTCGAGTTGCCCGTGACCGTGCGGATACAGCCCGGTCAGCCAGCTCGCGCGTGCCGGCGAGCAGACCGGCGAGGAACAGTAGGCGGTCTCCAGGACGGTCCCGTGAGCGGCAAGGCGATCCAGGGTCGGCGTCCGCACCGTCGGGTCGCCCGCGAAGCCGGTGCTGGCGGCGCGCCACTGGTCGCACATGACCAGCAGGATGTTCGGGCACCGAGGCATGTCGCACAGCGTGCGGCCGGGCGTGCACGGCGTCAAACCGCGGTTGTGGCGAGCGTGCCCGCTGGTCACAATCCCAGGCCGATGAGCGACACGGGCGAGTCAGGCGGCGGGTATCTGCTGGAGGCGCTCGACGTCGTCAAGCGCTACGGCGACTTCACGGCCAACGACCGGGTCACCCTGAGGCTTCGCTCCGGCCAGATCCATGCCCTGCTCGGCGAGAACGGTGCCGGCAAGTCGACCCTGGTCAAGATCATGTACGGGGCGCTGCAGCCGACGGCCGGCACGCTGCGCTGGCGCGGCCACCCGGTGTCCATCGCCAATCCCGCGGCCGCGCGCCGGCTCGGCATCGCCATGGTCTTCCAGCACTTCTCCCTGTTCGAGGCGCTGACCGTGGTGGAGAACATCGCGCTGGCGCTGCCCGGCCGATTCGACCCCGGCGCCCTGGCCCGGCGCGTGACCGCCGTATCCGCGGAGTACGGGCTGCCGCTGGAACCGGGGGCGCTGGTCGCGGACCTCTCCGTCGGCGAGCGGCAGCGCATCGAGATCGTGCGCTGCCTGTTGCAGGAGCCACGCCTGCTGATCATGGACGAGCCGACCTCCGTGCTCACGCCGCAGGAGGCGGATCAGCTCTTCCTGACGCTGCGGCGCCTGGCCGACGACGGGTGCGCGGTGCTCTACATCTCCCATCGGCTGGAGGAGGTGCAGCGGCTCTGCCACGACGCCACGATCCTTCGCCGCGCCAAGGTCGTCGCGAACGTCGACCCGCAGGCCGAGACGGCGGCGTCCCTGGCGCGGCTGATGGTCGGCGAGGACGTCCACGCCGTGCGCGCGGAGGGACACGCGCACGACGGCGAAGCGGCGCTCGCCGTCAACGGGCTGACGCTGGCGGCGGAGGGACCGTTCGGTGTTGCGCTGCGCGACATCGAGCTCACCGTCCGCGCCGGCGAAGTGACGGCGATAGCGGGAGTCGCGGGCAATGGCCAGTCCGAGCTGTTCGAGGCCCTATCCGGGGAACGGCTGGCTCCGTCGGCGGGCGCGATCACGATCGCCGGACAACCATGCGGGACACGCGGCGTGACCGCGAGGCGCCGGCTGGGTGCCGCCTTCGTGCCGGAAGAACGGCTCGGCCACAGCGCCGTGCCGGGCATGGAGCTTTCCGAGAACGTCCTGCTCACACGTCACGCGTCCGATCGCGGATTGGTCCGCGGCGGGTTCGTCGACCGGTCCGGAACCCGTTCGGTGACACAGCGGGTCACCGAGCGGTTCGACGTCCGCATCAGCGAGGCGAACCCGCAGGCAAGCGAACTGTCCGGCGGGAACCTGCAGAAGTTCGTGGTCGGCCGGGAGCTCGACCGCGAGCCCGCGGTCCTGGTGATCAATCAGCCCACCTGGGGCGTGGACGCGGGCGCGGCGGCGCTGATCCGGCAGGTGCTCGCCGACATGGCCAAGGACGGCGCGGCGGTGCTAGTCATCAGCCAGGACCTGGACGAGATCTTCGAGATCGCCGACCGCATCGCGGTGATCTCCCGCGGCGCACTTTCGGCGACCTATCCGGCGAATCGCGTCGACCGCGAGCGAGTCGGCCTCCTCATGGCAGGTGTCGCGTCGATGCGAACATGATACTCGATAATTACCACATTATGTGAATTAGTTATGGACAGCGCCGCTCATTCGAGTATGATGTGGACCGGACGTGCCACAAGCTCCTCCGATGTTGGCGCCATGAACGCAGTAGGCTGGATCGGAGTCGTCTCATTCACGATGGTCGCGACCGTTGTGGTCACGATCGTGTTCAGCTTCCGGCCATGCTCCATGACGCGTCTCCAGGCGCAGGAAATCAACCGGCTGTTGAGCAAGCGTGGTGTCGCGTTTCAGGAAGCGATCGAACGAGCGCTCGGTTCGGACCGGTCGAAGGCGTTCCGGGATGGCGCATGGATCACCGCCGACGAAGCGTCAAGAGTGATCGACTGGCTGCTTGACCAGGGGCGAACCGACTGAGTCCGCGATCCCCGGTTCCAGATCGCAACAGATACCAGGATCCAAGAACCGAGACCCCGGGGTTGCCATATCGGGAACGTGCGGGGCTCGACGCAGGCGTCGATATCACGGATCGTATTCCGGTGATCTGGCGCCGGGAGTGTCGGGCGACTTCGATGGCGCATCGCGCCTGCCGCGGGTGCGTCGCGCCGGGCACCCGCGGGAGCTCGGTGTGACGCTGCAATTCGAGAAACGCCAACACCCCAGCCGCGTGATGATCGTGGGCTCGCCGGTCCTGGCGATCCTGCTCACCGTGATCGTCGGCGGCATTCTCTTTGCCGCGCGCGGCCTGGAGCCGCTGCCGGCGCTGTACGTCTACTTCGTCGAGCCGGTGACGACGCTCTGGTCGATCGAGGAGCTGGTCGTCAAGGCGACGCCGCTGGTGCTGATCGGCGCCGGGCTGGCGGTCTGCTTCCGCGCCAACGTCTGGAACATCGGCGCAGAGGGGCAGCTCACCATGGGCGCCATCGTCGGCGCCGCCATCCCCGTGCTGGCCACTGAGTGGCAGTCACCCCTGGTCCTGCCGCTGATGATGGCGCTCGGCATCGCCGGCGGCATGGCCTGGGCGGCGGTCCCGGCGCTGCTCCGCAACCGGTTCGGAGCGAACGAGATTCTCACCAGCCTGATGCTCGTGTACGTGGCCCAGCTCGTCCTGGACTGGCTGGTGCGCGGTCCGTGGCGCGACCCCGAGGGGTACAACTTCCCGGAGTCGGTGGCGCTGCAGGGCGTTCAGCTCCTGCCGACGCTCGGCTAAAGCCGCGTCCACCTGGGCGGGGCGTTCGCGCTGTTGGCCGTGCTGGTGCTGTTTGTATTCCTGTCGCGTACTCTGAAGGGTTTCGAGATCCAGGTGTCCGGCGATGCCCCGCGCGCCGGCGGGTTCGGCGGCTTCCGGCGGCCGCGCACCGTGTGGTTCTGCCTGCTGCTGTCCGGGGGCCTGGCGGGGCTGGCCGGCATCGGCGAGATCGCCGGGCCCATCAGGCAGTTGCAGCCTTCCATCTCGCCGGGCTACGGATTCACGGCGATCATCGTGGCATTCCTGGGCCGGCTGAACCCGATCGGGGTGCTGCTGGCGGGGATCATACTCGCCATCAGCTACCTGGGCGGCGAAGGGGCGCAGATCTCGCTGGGGCTTTCCAGCAAGACGGCGCAGGTGTTCCAGGGGACGCTGCTGTTCTTCATCCTGGCGTGCGACACGCTGATCCGGTACCGGCTGCGATTCCGCATGGGGGCGGTCGCGGAGCTGCCGCGATGACGGGCGTGGAAGCGGTGATCCTCACCATCATCACGGCTTCGACGCCGCTGTTGCTGGCCTCCATCGGCGAGCTGGTGGTCGAGCGTTCGGGGGTCCTCAACCTGGGCGTCGAGGGCATGATGATCATGGGCGCCGTGACCGGCTTTGCGGCGGCCTACACGTCGGGATCGGCGCTGGCCGGCGTGGCCGTGTCGCTCGCGACCGGCATCGCCATCGCGCTGCTGTTCGCCTACCTGACCCAGACACTGGTGACCAATCAGGTCGCCACCGGGTTGGCGCTCACCCTGTTCGGGCTCGGGCTCGCCGGGATGATCGGCGAGAACTTCACGGGCCTGCCCGGCGTGAGGCTGCCGAACCTCCAGATCCCGGTGCTCACCGATCTCCCGTTCATCGGGCCGGTGGTGTTCGGTCAGGACCCGTTGGTGTACGCCTCGATCGCGATCACGGTGCTGGTCGCCTGGACGCTGGCGCGCACGCGCATCGGGCTGGTGATCCGCGCGACCGGCGGCAACCACCACTCCGCCCACGCGCTGGGCTTCCGGGTGATCGCGGTGCGGTACGCCTGCATCGCCTTCGGCGGGGCCTGCGCGGGGCTGGCCGGCGGCTACCTCTCCCTGGTCTACACGCCGCAGTGGATCGAGAACATGACGGCAGGCCGGGGCTGGATCGCGCTGGCTCTGGTGGTGTTCTCCACGTGGGCGCCGCGGCGCGTCGCGATCGGCGCCTACCTGTTCGGGACCGTGTGGATCATGGGCCTGTGGGCGCAGGGCGTGGGGATCGCCGTGGCGTCGCAACTGCTGTCGGCGCTGCCGTACCTGGCGACCATCGCGGCGCTGGTGCTGATCTCCGGCAACCGTTTCTTGACGAAGGCGAACACCCCTGCTTGCATTGGGCAGCCGTTCGTGCCCGATCGGTAGGTCGCCGCGTCCGGCCATCCATCAATCATCGGACAGGGGCAAACGACCCCGAAAGGAGAGCACGATGAGCCTTTTGCAAAACCACCGAGATAGCCGGATTACTGAGAGGATAGAGGCCA
>JAPPNY010000055.1 GCA_028818385.1 Spirochaetaceae bacterium | reverse complement strand
TGCAGGACATCTTCATGACGACGACGGCGCGCTACGCCGACTTCGTCCTGCCGGTAACCACGCTCTTCGAGACCCGTAATCTGCTGGCCGGCGTGCGCAGCCGCTACATCCAGCTCATGCAGCAGGCGATAGAGCCGCTGTTCGAATCGCGCTCCGACCGCTGGATCCTGACCGAGCTGGCCAGGCGCCTCGGCTTCGGCGACGACTTCGACAAGCCGGACGACGACCTGCTGCGCCACGTGCTGGAGCCGACCGGGGTGAGCCTCGAGCAGCTCGAGGAGGGCCCGGTCAATCCCATGCCGGACCCGTGGATCCCGTTCGCCGACAAGAAGTTCGACACGCCGTCGGGGCGCATCGAGTTCTTCTCGACGTACCTGCAGGAGAGGGGCTTCGACCCGCTGCTCGAGTACCTGCATCCGGTGGAGGCGCCGTGGGTGGACGAAACGCGGGCCGCACGCTATCCGCTGCAGCTCATCAACCGCAAGAACCACAACCACGTCAACTCCAGCTTCCACCACCACGACTTCCTGACCGAGATCTGGGCCAGCCAGGTGCTGCAGATCCACCCCGACGACGCGCAGCCGCGCGGCATCGAGGACGGCGCGCGCATCCGCGTCTTCAACGACCGCGGCGAGATCGAGGCGATGGCGCAGGTCACGAAGGGCATCATGCGCGGGGTGGTGAGCGTGACGACGGGCTGGGGCGCGGTGAACGAGAAGCAGACGGCGAGCATCCTCAGCCCCGACAAGTACGAGCCGATCTCGCTCGGCCACACGCTGAACTCGTCGATGGTGGAGGTCGCCGGCGGGAACGCGGCAGCCACGGGGGACGCGGCATGAGCGACACGAAGAAGCAGGTAGCGTTCTTCTTCGACGCCAACCGGTGCACCGGCTGCCGCACCTGCGAGGTCGCGTGCAAGGTCGAGAACGGGGTCGAGCTGGGGCCGCGCTGGCGCAAGGTGCGGACGGTGGAGGGCGACGGCGACGGCGGGCCGTACATGTACCACGTGTCGATGTCGTGCAACCACTGCGAGGTCCCGGTGTGCGCCGAGGCCTGCCCCTCGGGGGCCATCACCAAGCGGCCCGACGGCATCGTCATCGTCGACGAGAGCAAGTGCATCGGCGCCCGTCTCTGCGCCTGGGCGTGCCCCTACGACGCGCCGCAGTTCAGCGCAGAGACCGGCAAGATGGAGAAGTGCAACTTCTGCTCGCACCGCATCGACGCCGGCACCGGCGGGCCCGCGTGCGCGGAGGCGTGCCCGACCAAGGCGCTGCAATGGGGCACGCTGGACGAGGTGGCCGCCAGGCCGGGCGCGATGGCCGAGTTCGGACCGCTGCCCGACGCGGATATCACCAAACCGGCGGTCCGCTTCATCCCGCTCAAGCTCGTCCGCTCCTGACCCGCGCCCCCGCATGGAGACGCGCGACTGGTCGCTCGTGATCTTCACGGTCCTGACGCAGGCCGCGGTGGGCGCGTTCCTTACGCTGCAGGTGCTGGAGTACCTGTCGGCGAGGCGGGGAGGTTCCGGTGCCGGTCGAGGGTCTGACCACGCTCGGGACAGCGACCGTAAGGCCGGTGGTGCCGGAGCCCCCGGTCCCGGAGCGGGCCGTGCAGGGAACGCCGGGCGCGACCGCGGCGCGACGGTTGTCCCGCTTCTCGTTGTTCTCGCGGTGCTGTCGGTCGGTCTCTTCGCTGCTCTCTTTCACCTCTCCACTCCGCTGCAGGCGGCGCGCGCCGTCGTGAACTTCTCGTCGTCCTGGCTGAGCCGCGAGATCGTCTTCGGGAGCCTCTTCGCGGCGCTGTTGAGTGCGATGGTCTGGCATGAGTGGCGCGTGGCCTGTTCGGGGACAGCGAGTTCGGCGAGAGAGCGGCGTGCGGCGAGTCCGGCGCCAGCCGGTCCGCCATCAGCGAATCCGGCCAAGGAGCGGCACGAGACCGGTCCGGAGCCGGCGAATCCGACGCCCGCGAATCCAGCACTCGCCACGTGGCTGCCCCGATTCACCGCGGTCGCCGGCCTGGCGTTCCTCGGCTGCCAGACAGCCATCTACCTGCTGCCGGCCCAGCCGGCCTGGAACACGTTCGCGACCCCCGCGGCATTCGGAGGCACGGCGTTGCGGCTGGGCGTCCTCGGCGTTGCGGCCGGACTCGTCTTCCGCAGCCTCGCCTCGGGCGTCGACGATCTCGCGCAGGCCGCCCCCAGAGCAACTGGCGGCACATCATCGGCGACCCTGCGCGGACTGGCGCTGGCCGGCATCGCGGCGCTGGCGCTGGAGTTCGTCGTCGTGCCGCTCCATCTCGCCTCGCTGGCCGCGAATCCCCTGCCGGCCGCGGCGGCGAGCGTGCAACGGCTCACCGGCGACTACGGCG
Source organism: Spirochaetaceae bacterium (assembly GCA_028818385.1). Next base: position 264 of record JAPPNY010000055.1, on the reverse strand, counting down.
GCATCCTCCTGCTGCGGCTCGGACTGCTCGGCGCGGCCGCCGCGGCGCTGGGCGGCGTCGTTGCGAGCAGCCGCGGAGCCGTGGGGCCGGCCGGACCCTCACCTCGCCCACTGGCTTCCGCTCTCACGTGCGGCGCGTTCGGCCTCATCGCGGCGTCGGAGGTGTGCGGGCGCTTCCTCTTCTACGCCATGCAGGTAAGGGTCGGCATTTGATCGCCCTCGCGCCGGACGAAGCACCGTCCATACCGGCCGAATGGCAACGGCG
>JAPPNY010000171.1 GCA_028818385.1 Spirochaetaceae bacterium | reverse complement strand
GAGCCGGACATCGTCATCGTGCCGGTGCAGACCGACCTGCACTTCCCGCTGGCCATGCGCGTGCTGGCCGCCCGGACCTGCCACCTGGACGTGGAGAAGCCGATGACGGTCGACTTGGCGCAGGCCGACGCGCTTCTTGCGCGGGCCGAGGAGCTGGGCACCCGGATCGCCGTCCACCACCAGGGCAGCTCGCTGCGGTCGCTCCGCGCCGTCAAGCAGGCGCTGGACGCGGGCCGCATCGGCGTGCCGCTGCACGTCACCTCCAACGGCAAGGGGTACTACGGCGGCTACGAGCTGATGAACATGGGCACGCACATGCTCAGCGGGCTGCTGTCGGTGACCGGGCCGTGCCGGCGGGTGACCGCCACCCTGCTCACGAACGGGCGGCCGATCACGGCCGATGACGTGGTGCAGTCGCCGTCCGGCATGGGCACCATCGCCGGCCAGCAGATCACGGCCACGCTGGAGTTCGACGAGATGCTCACCGGCACCCTGCACCAGCACATGTTCCCGGGCATCGAGCGCGAGGCGCTGGGCTTCGAGATCGCCGGCACCGAGGGGCGGCTGCGCTGGCACTACGACGGCGGCTGGATCCTGCCGGTGCCGTGGGCGGTGCCGGGCCGCGCCGAGTGGGAGGCGCTGCCGGAGCAACAGCCTCCGGCGCCAGTGCCGGACGGGGTGTCGGAGGGCGAGTACTGGTACGTGGACGACTACGTCAACGCGCTGGACGCCGGCGGCAGCCCTCCCTCGGACGGGCGCCGTGGGCGCCACATCATCGAGATCATCCTGGCCATCTTCGAGTCCGGCGCCTACCGGCGGCCGGTCACGCTGCCGCAGACCGAGCGCGACCACCCGCTGCTGCGCCTGCGCCATGAGGCCGGCCTGGGCGATCCGGACCCGGCTCCGCGGCCGTACCGGGAGTGGCTGGCGGTACAGGCCGCCAAGCACGGCTGGCCGGTCGAACGGACGGGAGAACTGCCATGATCCTGGACCGGCTGGACAACGCCGACACCTACGCGGCCGTCGATGGGCTGGCCGACGCCTTCGCGTTCCTGCGCCGCGGCGGCTTCGACGAGCTGGCCACCGGCCGCCACGAGGTCGGCGGCGAGCGCATGTACGTGATGGTCAACCGCTACACCACGAAGGCGCCGTCCGATCTGCCGTACGAGGCGCACCGCGCCTGGCTGGACGTGCACTACATCGTCTCCGGCCGGGAGACCCTGTACTGGGAAGACATCGCCGCGATGCCGCCCGGAGAAGGCTACCAGGCCGACGGCGACGCGGAGCTGTTCCGCCACGACGGCGGCATGCCGGTCGTCCTGGAACCGGGCATGTTCGTCGTGCTCTACCCTCAGGACGCGCACAAGCCCGGCTGCGTCGCCGGCTCGGCCGTGCCCACCGTCAAGGTGGTCGTGAAGCTCAAGCTCTGAGGTTGGCGGCCCGCAGTCAGCGCTTGCGCCGGGACCGCTTGCCGCCGCCGGACAGGTGGCGGACCAGCCAGTAGGCCAGATAGGCCAGCAGCAGCACCGGACCGGCGGTCGCGCCGACGAACAGCGGCGTGATCGGGGAGCCGTAGACGGTGAGCTCGCGCACGCCTTCGTACTCCTCGATCTCCGCCAGTGACACGAAGCCGCCGACAAAGATCCCGACCAGCAGCACCGGAAGGGCCAGCACGTAGACAGCGTGCAACGCGGTCCGGACGGGTGGGGTCATGGCTCTGCCTCACCTCCATGGTACCGCCGGTTGACTGGAAGTGTCACCGATAGCGCGGAAGAAGCCGGAGGGCGTCGTTGCGATGATGGAGGCCACGACGCTACGGCGCGGGTTCCGCCCGCTTTCAGCACCCGTTAAGCCCCGGTTTATGCCCGGCGCGCTATGCTCTGCATGGGTCCGTAGCGGTGCAGGGAAAGGTGCTGGTCGTGGAGGATGATCGCGCCATCAGCGATCTGTTGCGCATGTACCTGGAGAAGGAAGGCGTCGAGGTCACGGTGAAGGACTCGGCCGAGGGTGCGCTGCCGGCCATCGAGGAGCAGGAATTCGACCTGTTGCTGCTGGACGTCAACCTTCCCGGCAGGGACGGATTCGAGTTGCTGGCCGACCTGCGCCGCCGCCACGACCTGCCGGTGCTGGTCCTGACCGCCCGCGACGCCGAAGAGGACAGCATCTTCGCCTTCGGCGTCGGCGCCGACGACTACGTCACCAAGCCGTTCTCGCCCAAGGTGCTGGCGGCGCGCGTGCGCGCCCACCTGCGCCGCCGGCGTGCGTCGGCGGACACGGCCGAGCCCGGCCTGCGCTATGGGCCGCTTGCCATCGACCCCGACGGGTACGCCGCAACGCTCGACGGACAGCCTCTCAACCTGGCGCGCCGGGAGTTCGAGCTGCTGGCGATGCTGGCCGCCTCGCCCGGGCAGGTGTTCACCGCCGAGCAGATCTACGACCGCGTCTGGGGCAACCGTTTCGGCGACCTGTCGACGGTCACCGTGCACGTGCAGCGCATCCGCAAGAAGCTCGGCGACGACGGTGCCCGCTGGGTGCAGACCGTGCGCGGCGTCGGCTACCGGTTCAACCCCACCCTAGAGGACTCCTCGTGAGGCTGCGCACCCAGCTCCTGCTGCTCGTGGCCGCGGTCGCCCTGTCACCGGTCCTGGTCTCAGCCATCTACGCAGGCGCCAGCGCCGTGCTGCGCCAGCCAACGGACATCGCGCAGCGGGACTTCCCGCTGGCGATGCGCGCCATCCGCGACGAAGTGCCGCGGGTCCTGGCTGGCGAGCAGGACAGCATCGACCTGCCCGACGGGGTCGTGCTGACCGTGCTGGACACCGAGAACCTGGTGCTCTTCTCCACCGCCGCGGAGTATGGCCCCGGCGCCGCGGTGGATCCGCGTGAGTTGCTGCGCGCCTCCCGCGCGGACCGTGACATCCGCACCATGCTGGAACCTCTGTTCAACGACGGCGAGCTTGCCGGTACGTTCCTGCTGAGCATGCCGTCTCCGGCAGTGCCCGCTCTGGCGCGTCCGGGCTGGCTGGGCTGGATGCTGCGCTACGGGCTGGTGATCTTCCTTCCGCTGGCGGTGATCGCCGCCGCCGGGGCATGGATCATCGCCACCGGGGTCAACCGCTCGGTCACCCGCCTGCAGCGCGCCACCCGCAGGGTCGCCGACGGTGACCTGGACTTCGAGCTCACCGCGCGAGGCAACTCGGAGCTGGCGTCGCTGGCGCGGTCGTTCGACGCCATGCGCGGCGCCCTCAAGGAGGAGACCGAGCGCCGTTCGCGGCTGCTTGCCGCGGTGACGCACGACGTGAAGACGCCGCTCACGGCGATCAAGGGATACCTGGAGGCCATCGCCGACGGCATGGCAGAAGACCGGGACACGCGTGAGCGCTACCTGGGGATCATCGCCGAGAAGGCGGACCTGCTGGGCGCCCGGGTCAGCGAGCTGATCGAGTACGTGCGCCTGTCGTCCAGCCAGTGGCAGATCGATCCGGTGCCGACGGGACTGGCCGCGTTCCATCGCGAGCTGTGCGACGGCATCGCCGGCGACGCGGCCGTGCTGAAGCGGTGCCTGAGGACGGAGCTCCGCATTCCCGAACGCCTTGCAGCACCTCTGGATGCCGCGCTGCTGTCGCGCGCGTACGAGAACATCCTGGATAACGCCCTGCGCTTCACGCCGGAGGACGGCACCGTGACCGTGTCGGCGTCCGTCGCCGGCGGCGATCTGGAAGTCCGCATAGCCGACTCCGGCCCGGGCATCGCCGCGGAGGACCTTCCCCACCTGTTCGACCCGTTCTACCGCGGCGCCGGCACCTCCTCCGGCTTCGGACTGGGCCTGTCGATCGCGCGCAGCATCACCGACGCGCACGGCTTCAGCCTCGACGTGGACAGCCGGGAATCGCCCGGTACGACGTTCGTGATCAGGGTCCCCGCGCGGCTGATCTCAGCCGGCGCGGGGCAGCACCGTATAATGGGCACGGAGGTGATCCCTACCGATGTGCAGCACGCCGCGGCGGGCGTCGAGCCCGTCACGGTTTCGAAGGATCTGCGCGCCGCACCATCGGCGGCCGATCTCGCCTCGACCCCATCCGCGGGCCTTGGGCAAGGCCTCCGCGGATGACCCCTTTGGAGGAATTCCATGAAGACTCGCACCCTGCTACCGGTTCTCGTCGCCCTGCTGGCGGCGCTCGCGCTTCCCGCTGCCGCGGAGGAGCTGTCCATTACCGGGATGCTGACCACCGCCGAAGCGGCCAACCCGGCACTGCAGTCGGCGGCGCTGACGCTGGAGAACTCCCGCGTCGCCTACGACCGCTCCATCGCCTCCTCGGACGCACGCCTGGACCAGATCAAGGCCGAGCTGCAGTGGGAGCGCGCGCAGCTCACCTTCGGGCAGGCAACCGTGCGCGAGCTGCTGTCGCTGGCGGAGGCGTACGTGCGCCTGCAGCAGGCCAATGAGAACCTGAGCATGCTGGAGGAGCGCCTGCGGCTGGCACAGCTCGACCTGCAACAGGCGGCCGAGCGCGTCGAGATCGGCGCCGCCAGCCCGGTCACCGAGCTGCAGGCCCGCGTGGCGGCGTTGAACGCGGAGCTGAACCTGGCGGGCGCGCGCAACACGCGCCAGTTCACCACGCTGCCCGACCTGGCGGACGCCACCGGCATCGACATGGCCGTGCTGGACGCGGCGGCCCTCGCCTCGCAGCCGCCCGAGACGGCCGATCTGGGCGCCCTCGACTCCTATCTCGCGACGACGGCGGCGCGGGTCGAGCATGACTTCGCCGCCCGCCAGCTCGAGATCGACGAGCTGGACCTGAAGCTGAAGTCCATGCAGAGCACCTCGGCCCTGGACCTGCAGACCGCCACCAACACCGTGGCCAGCAGCCGGGCCACCGTTGAGAGCACGGCCTCCGACTTGCAGCTCGCCACCGCCGGCGCCTACGCCAGCGCGCAGCAGGCGCTCGGCACCGTGACCCTGCGCGAGCTGCAACTCGAGCTGCAGGCGGAGAACACCCGCCGCACCCAGGAGCAGTTCGACGCCGGCCTGCTCACCGAATCCCAACTCGCCTCCTCGCAGGCCGACCTGGTGGGCGCGGAGGACGCGCTGCGCGCGGCGCAGTGGGCGGCCTATTTCGCGTGGATCCGCCTGCACGACGCCGCCGGCACCGACGTGCTGGCGGTCTGGGAGAGCCGGTGAGCCGACGGGTCTGGCTGCCGGCGCTCGCGGCGCTCATCGCCGCGGCGGCTCCGGCAGCCGCTCAGGATGGGCTCGGCCTGGTCGCCGCGGTTCAGGCCGCGCTCGCCTCGCACCCGTCCGTGATACAGGCGCGGGCGGCGGTCGAGTCGGCGGCGCTGTCGCTGCGCATGGCCGAGATCGAGCACGGCGGCGTGACCGTGTCGCTGCGCGCCACGCCCTTGAGAGCCGGCGTCAGCCTGGCCCCGTGGGAGGACGGCACCTTCGACGATGTGGTCGACACCTTCGACGCCGACGCCGGCGGCACGGTCTCGGCGCAGGTGGACCTGCCGTGGGGGATGAGCATCACCGGCTCCTACACCGTCGGCGTCGAGCTGGACGACCTGGACCGGAGCGGGTCGGGCGACGAGGAGCGCTTCACGGACGCACAGAGCGTGTCGATCTCCCAGGACCTGCTTCCGGCCGGCCGGCTGTCGACGACTGCCGTCGCCCTGGCCGGCCGCCGGGACGACGTGCGCCTGGCGCGGTTGCGCCTTGCGAGCACGCAGAGCGACGTGGCGCAGCAGGTCGCCGTGACCTTCGTCGGCCTGACCGAGCGGACGGCGGCGCTGGCCGTCGCCGAGGAGCGGCTGGCCATCGCGGAGCGCGAGCTTGCCAACACGCAGTCGCTCGTGGACCAGCAGGCGGCCGACCGGATCGCCCTGCTGGGCGCCCGCATCACGGCGTTCGAACGGCGCAACGCGGCCGCCGACGCGCGCGCGTCGCTGGCGCTCGACACGGCGGCGTTCTTCGCCGACCTGGATCTGCCGGAGACCGCGCTGGTCGCTCCGGAGGTCGACGCGGAAGCGTTGCGGCGAGCGGCGAGCGGCCTGCTGGAAGCCTCCGCGGGGATGGCCGACCCGGACAGTGCGCTGGCCGTGCTGGAGGCGCGGGCGCAGCTCGAGGCGGCACGGCTGCGGCTGGCCCAGGCACAGCGCGGCTCGCTGCCGTCGCTTTCGGCCAGCGTCGACTACACCAAGGGCTCGGGCGCTCCGGGCCTGGGCGGCCTGAGCGTCTCGGTGACCGGCAGCTACACGCTGCATGACGGCGGCAAGCAGGCCATCGCGGTGCAGCAGGCGGAGGCGCAGGCGGAGTCGGCGCGGCGGGCGCTGGTGTCCGCGCAGGGCACGGCGGAACAGGGCCTCCAACGGTCGCGTCTCGACCTGGAGCGCGCCATAGCGGCAGAGGAGCTGGCAGCGCTGCGCCTGGAGCGCGCCCGCCTGCAGGCCGAGCAGGCAGCACGCCGGCACGCCGCCGGCGCGATCAGCGACACCGACCTGGCCGACTCGGCGCTGCCGCTGCAGGAAGCCGAGGACGCGGCGCTCGCCGCCGTGTACGCGCTGGGCGGCGCCTACCTGGCGCTGGCGATCGACCTCTCGCTCGACCTGCAGGAGGCGCTGGCCGCGATCGCCGGGTAGGTAGAAGCCCCGTCGCATCGGTTTGATGGGGTACTATCGGCTGCGTGATGCAACGCCTACCGGACCACGTCTTCGCAGGACTGGCAGCGCACGACACGCCGACCGTCTTCAACGCCATGGTCACGCGTTTCGGCCTGCCGAACGAGGAGTATACCGACCACACGATCCGCTGCCTGCTCCCCGAGCTGGGCAGCGTGATCGGCTACGCCGCCACCGTGGAGGTGACCACCAACGACCCCGATTCGCCGGCGGCGAGCTGGCGTGACCATTACCGCCACCTGGAGGAGGCCGCAGGGCCGCACGTGGTGGTCATGCGCGACGTCGACAGCCGCCCGGGGCGCGGCGCGTCGTTCGGCGACGTGATGGCGGTCATGCACAAGCGGCTCGGCGTCGCCGGGGTGGTCGTCGACGGTACCATTCGCGACCTGGACGGGATCCGCGACGTCGGGTTGCCCATGTTCGCGTGGGGGGTGGTGCCCGGCCACGGCGTGTTCTGCCCCGTGCGCCTCGGCGCGCCGATCACCGTCGGCCAGCTCCGCATCCGCCCGGGTGACCTGGTGATGGCCGACAGCAACGGCTGCCTGCGCGTGCCGGTGGACCGCGCCGAGGAAACCCTGGCCGCCGTCCAGTCCGTGATCGACCTGGAGGACGGCAAGCGCCGCTTCGCCGAAAGCGCGGAGTTCACCGCGGCGGAGGCGGCCCGGCGCTTCGGGTGGCAGTAGCGATGGCCGGCCAGCAGCCGCTGACCGCCAGCTCCCGGGCAGTGCCGCTGTCGGCCGAGGCGGTGGCCGACTATCGACGGGACGGCTACCTGCGGGGCCTCCCGGTGCTGGACGACGCTTCCGTGCAGACGGTGCAGACCCGCTTCCGCGAGCTGCTCGCCAAGCTGCCGGCCGGCACCGACATCAACCGGGTCAACTGCTGGCACAAGGCCAACCGCTGGGTGTACGAGCTGTCGCGGTTCGCGCCCATCCTCGACTACGTGGAGGGCGTGCTGGGCGGCGACTTCTACTGCTGGGGCGCGCAGTTCTTCTGCAAGCTGCCGGCGGCAGGCGAGGTCGCCTCGGCCGACAATCGCCGGCAGAACGTGCCGTGGCACCAGGACGGCCAGTACTGGCCGCTCGCGCCGCTGCAAGCGGCCACGGTGTGGCTGGCCGTGTTCGACACCGACGCCGGCAACGGCGCCATGCAGGTGGTGGCCGGCAGCCATCGCGACGGCGCGTTCGAGCACCGCATCAGCGATCGGGCCGACTACGCGCTGGCGCAGGAGATTCCCGGCGAACGCATCGATGACGACCGCGTGGTCAGCATGGACCTGCGCGCCGGCCAGATGTCCCTGCACGACATCGGCCTCGTGCACGGATCGACGTCCAGCCGCGACGGGCGCCCGCGCGTGGGACTCACCTTCCGCTACAGCCCCACGCGCGTGAAGGCCGACCTGGCCGAGTGGCCGTTCTTCGAGGCCTATCCCGCGCGCGGCACGGCGCCGTCCCGCAACCCGGTCGGCAAGATCCCGTCAGGAGACGCCGTGCCGACCGGCATGTTCCAGCGCTCCGACGAGTTCGCCTGACGCGGCGTGCCGTTGGGGAGGGCTGCTTACGTTCCGCTGAAGCCGATCTCGCGATGGGTGCCGTCGCAGAACGGCTTGTTGCTCGACGCGCCGCAGCGGCAGAGCGCCATCTTGTCCGAGGCCCCCTCCACCGGGTTGCCGCGCGCGTCCAGCAGAGGCACCGGCCCGCTGACCAGGTAAGGTCCGTTGTCGCTGATCGTGATCTTGATATCCGCCATCTTCGTTTTCCGCCGACAGGATGAACGGTCGGTGGCGGGCACTCAAGCGGTAAGATAGCGGCGGCTCGGACGATCACCACCGATAGAACCACCGACGAAGGAATGCAACGGATGAAACGTACCAGGCGCAGACTCGCCACTACCAGCCTGATCGCAGGCGCGCTCCTCACCATCGGCGCGGCCGCCTACGCGGCCGACGAGCAGTCGACCGAGGATTCGACGGCTCCCGAGCCGGTCGTCGCCTGGCTCGGGGTCGAGCTCACCGACATCCGCACCGGCGACACGTTCACGCTCGCCGAGTTCGCGGACAAGCCGATCCTGCTGGAGACCTTCGCGGTCTGGTGCCCGACCTGCACCAGCCAGCAGCGTCAGCTCGCCGCCTTGCACGAGGAGGTCGGCGACGCGGTGATCTCCGTCACCCTCAACACCGACCCCAACGAGACGCAGAGCCAGGTCGTCCGCCACCTGGATCGCCACGGATTCGACTGGCTGTTCGCAGTCTCCCCCGTGGAGCTGTCGCGGTCGCTGCGCGACGAGTTCGGCGTGGCCGTGCTCAACCCGCCATCCGCGCCGGTGATCCTGATCTGCCCGGGCCAGACCGAGCGGACGCTGCTCCGGCGCGGCGTCAAGCGGCCGGACTTCCTGCAGGAACAGATCGCGGCCTGCCCGGCCGTCGAGGGCGGGTCGGATTCCGGATCCGCGTGAGCGGCCGGTGACCGGGAGGCTCCGCCACGCTCGGTAACCTGGCCACCAGCTTTCTGCTGGGGCTGGCCACGCCCCTGACGGCGGCCTGCGTGCTGCCGCTCTACCCGGGGTTCATCGCCTTCCTGGCCGGCCAGCGGGAAGGCGCACGCCGCGCGCCTCTGATCATGGGCCTGGCGGTAGTGGCCGGCGTCACCGCCGCCATGATCGGCATCGGACTGGTCTTCTCCACGCTGCTGGAGCTGTCGCTCACCGGCGTCACCGCGGTCGCTTCGCCGATCGCCTTCGCGGTGCTGGCGGTCATCGGCGTGCTCCTGATCTTCAACGTCGACTTCAGCCGCCTGCTGCCGGTGGTGCGCGCGCCCACCGCCAGCAACCCGGTGCTGGCCGCGTTCGGCTACGGCGCCTTCTTCGGCTTCATCGTGCTGCCGTGCAACCCCGGCTTCATCGGCGCCTTCTTCTCCAAGCAGCTCGCCGTGTCGGTGGGGGAGTTCGGCGTCAACATGCTGAACTTCGTGATCTTCGCGATCGGCATCGGCACGCCGCTGCTGGTGCTGGCGCTCGCCTCGGGGGCGTTCAGCCAGACGATCGTCCGCTTCCTGGGACGCCACAAGGGTATCATCAACCGCGTCGCCGGCGCCGCCATGCTGGCGATCGCCGGCTACTACCTGATCAGCGTGTTCGCGATATTCGGCTAGCCTGAACGCCGTCAGCGCGGCGCGCGGGCGCTGACCGAGCTCATCACCACGACGCCGCGCACGATGACCCCGTTGCCGGCCACCGGCTCCGTCGAGACGCTCCGGTGCACCGACGCGTCCGCCATGATCGTGTTCACGTCCATCTGCACCGGCATGCCGGGCGGCACCTTGAAGCTGATCTCACTCATCATGGTGCGCAGCTCGACCACGACCGGGCGGTCGCCGGGCCGCACCTCGGTAAAGTCCAGGCTGACCGACCCCATCAACGCGAATACCTCCACCGCATCGGCACGCAGCCAGTCGCCGAGCTGGTTGCGGGAGCTCATCACCGTCACGAGCTGCTGCTTCTCCTCCGGGAGGCTCGGCGGCACGGCGCTGCGACCCAGATCGCTCACCAGCGCCGCCAGATCGCCTACTCGCTGCGCCTCCGCGGCCGCGGTGATGCGCCGCTCGTACTCGGCCAGCTCGATCTCGCCACGGGCGAAGCGGTCCTTCAGCACGTCGATCACCGCCTGGCGTCGCGGCTCCAGACCGGCGTCCTCCGGCATCGCCTGCGGCAGCTTCATCGCCCGATTCATACCACGCCGGCGGCGCCGGAAGCGATCGTCGACCGACACGGCCGCGCACTGGGCAGCCGGCCCCGCTCCCTCTACCATGCCGCCCCATGACACCCGAAACCCCCTTGCGGATCGGCCTGGTCGGCTGCGGCGGCATCGCCCGCCGGCACGCCCAATCCCTGGTCGCCGCGGACGGTGCCGAGCTGGTCGCCGTGTGCGACGTGAGCACGGACCTCATGGACCGCTTCATCGCCGAGCACATCCCGGACGCGCCGCGCCCGGCCCTGTTCACGGACCAGGAGGCGCTCTACGCGGAATCCGGCCTGGACGGCGTGGTCATCGCCACCCCGCACAGCATGCACTGTGAGCACGCCTCGCGCGCGCTGGCCGCCGGCTGCCACGTGCTGGTGGAGAAGCCGATGGTCACCACCGTGGCTGACGCCTACGCGTTGCGCGACCGCGTGGAAGCGGCCGGCAAGCTGCTCCTGATCGGCTACAACACGCCCTGCACCCCGACCTTCCAGCGGCTGCGCTCCATCGTCCGCAGCGAGCGGCTGGGCAAGCTGGAGCTGGTCACCGGCTACCTGACGCAGCCGTGGCTGAAGCTCACCTCCAGCGGCCGTCCCTGGAAGCGCGACCCGGTGCTGGCCGGCGGCGGGCAGGCCTATGACTCCGGCGCCCACCTGCTGAACAGCCTGATCTGGACCCTGGAGTCCAGCCCTACCGAGGTCTACGCGATGGTCGACTTCATGGGGATGCCGGTGGACATCAACTCCGCCCTGGTCGCCCGCTTCGAGAGCGGCGTGCTGGCCACCATCGTCATCTCCGGCAACTGCCCGGCGTCCGCCTCCGGCATGGAGTTCATATTCGCCGGCGGCCGCGTGGCGATCGACGGCTGGTCGGGGAGCTGGCTGCGCGCTTACGACGGCGACGGCGAGATCGACGAGCTGAGCTGCACGGGCGAGGCGACGCCGACGGCGCTCAACTTCGTGGCGGCGATCCGTGGCGACGAAGAGCCGGCGACCGGCCCGACCGACGGCGTGCGCCAGAGCGAGCTGATGGACGCCCTCTACGAGTCGGCGCGCACCGGCCGCCCGGTCGCACCGGCGGAGGGCGGCGGCAATGGCTGATGGGACAGGGGCCAACCCGGTAGCCCTGACCGGAGACCTGGTCGCCGTCGACTCGGTGAGCCGGGTGAGCAGCGCCCCGGTAATCGACGTCGTGGAGCGCTTCATGGAGCGCCACGGCTTCGAGATCGAGCGGCTCAGCTACCGCGACGACGTCGGCGTGCGCAAGGACAGCGTGATCGGCAAGAAGGGGAGCGGCGCCGGCGGGCTGGCGTTCTACTCGCACGTGGACACCGTGCCGGGCGACGGCTGGTCGACCGATCCGCACAGCCCGGTGGTGCGCGACGACAGGCTGATCGGCCTGGGAAGCTGCGACATGAAGGGACCGCTGGCGGCCACGCTGTGCGCGACGGCGGCGCTGCGGGACGACCAGCTCCAACGGGCGGTGTACGTGGCGGCCACGGCGGACGAGGAGATCTCCGGCCGCGGCGCACGGCAGATCGACCAGGAGTCGGAGCTCTACAACGCCGAGCTGCCGCGCTGCGGGGTCATCGCCGAGCCGACCCGCATGACGCCGGTGTACGCCCACAAGGGCGGGGCGCGCGTGATCGTCACCGCACATGGGCGCGCCGCCCACACCTCAACCGGCCGCGGCGTGTCGGCCAACCTGCTGATGGCGCCGTTCATGGCCGAGCTGCCGGGACTGGCGGAGATCTTCCGCACCGACGAGAGCTTCTGGAACCGCGACTTCGATCCGCCGACCAACGGCTTCAACGTCGTCTACACCGACTTCGGCACGCGTCCCAACGTCAGCGCCCCCAAGGCGGTCTGCACCGTGTCCTTCCGGCCGGCGCCCGGCGACCGCACGCCGGACGTGCTGGAGATGGTGTCGGAGCGCGCCCGCGCGCACGGCCTGGAGGTCGACGCCCACGCCGGCACCCCGTTCCAGGTCGACCCGGACTCCGAGGTGGTGCGCACCGCGCTGGCCGCCACCGGCGCCGAGCGCGCCCGTACCGTGCCGTACGGGACCGATGCGCACGCCTTCAAGGAGCGCGTGCAGCTCGTCGTGATGGGTCCCGGCGACATCGCCCAGGCCCACACCGACGGCGAATGGATCGAGCTGGCGCAACTCCACCACGCCGTCGACGTCTACCGCCGCATGGTGCGGGAGGTCTGTCAGGACTAGGTTTTCAGGTCAACCGCCCGCGGCCGAGTAGCGGCCAGACCGCCTCCACGACGCCGTTGCGCGTGGCGTAGATGGTGTCGTGCAGGAATACGGTGGTGTCCGAGTAGCCGGCGATGAACTCCAGCCGGTCGCCGACGCCGGGCTCCGCCGACGGCTCGGCCAGGGTCAGTGAGCCGTGCTCGGCGGAGAACTTGGCTTCCGTCACCGCGATGCCCTGCACCTGCGGCGTGGTCGGCTCCACGCTCATGGTCTTGCGACCCGCGTCGCAGATGACCCGCTCCGGAGTCGGCCGGCTGGTGACCGTGGCGGCGATGCGCAGCGCGCAGTCGTGGTCGACGCCGAACCGCTGGCGGTACATGGCGTCGCCGAGCACGCCGCCGCCGGCCTGGATCTCGGTCACGCCCGGCTGGCGGGCGGTGATCCAGTAGCTGCCGGTGCCGCCACAGCTCACGATGTCGATGGGCATTCCCGCCGCGCGGCAGCGGTCGGCGCTGTCGGTCAGGAGGCCCACCGCCGCTTGAATCGCCTTGCGCTTCGCCTCGATCGGCTCGATGCCGAGGGTGTGGCCCTCCCACGCCATCAGCCCGGCCAGCTTCACGCCCGGCGTATCGGCGGCGACGCGCGCCATGCGCACCGCCTCCTCCCCCGGAGCGACGCCGGCCCGGTCCATGCCGACGTTCAGCTCGACCACCACCCGCACCTCGCTGCCGGCGGCGGTGGCCGCCTCGCCTATCTGCCGTACGCCGATCTCGGAGTCGACGGCGACGACCACGTCGGCGCCTCCCCGGCACAGGTGCGCCAGGCGCCGCGTCTTGGCCGGTCCCACCACCTGGTTGGCGACCAGGATGTCCCTGACGCCGGCCGAGGCCATGACCTCCGCCTCGCCCAGCTTGGCGCAGGTCACGCCTATCGCTCCGCGCGCGATCAGCTTGTGCGCCAGCGCCGGGGTCTTCAGCCCCTTGGTGTGCGGGCGCCAGTTGATGCCGGCCCCGTCGATCACCACGCCGGCGATCCGTTCCATGTTGCGGTCCAGCAGGTCCAGGTCGACCAGCAGGGCGGGCGTGTCCAGCTCGGCGACGGGAAGACCGATCGGTGTGGTGGCGTTCATGTTCAGATGGACCTCAGGACAGCCAGGTGGTGAGCTCGGCGGCGGGCTTGCGCGCCGAGGTCGGCACCCGTTCGGCGAAGCCGGCGTACAGCATGCCGACCACCTGCTCGCGCTCCGGATCGACGCCCAGCAGCGACAGCGCCTCCGCGTCCTCGATCAGGCCGCTGGTGCTCCACTGCATGCCGATGCCGTCCTCCCACGCCGCCAGCATGATGTTCTGGATCGCGCAGCAGGTGGCGGCATAGTCCTCCCGGTCAAGGAAGGGATCGCCCGACACGGCGCAGGTCACGGCCATCACCGTCGGCTTGCTCATGAGCTTCTTGACCGCCTTGCGGCCGATCTCGCTCATAGCCTCCGGCGTGATGTCGACCGGCACGTCTTCCTGCTTGATGCGCGCATAGACGTCGCCCAGCCGGCGCTTCGCCTCCGGCCCCACGACGATGAACCGCCACGGTTCGGTCAGCTTGTGGTTGGGAGCCCAGACGGCCGCCTGCAGCGCGCGCTCGATCCGCTCGCGCGGCACGGCCGTCGGCTGAAAGTCGAAGATCGAGCGCCGCTCGGCGATGGTTTCGAGTACCGACATGAGGCCGGGATGCTACCGGCGCGCTCCCCGGCGGTCAAATCGCAAGCGACGACTGCGGGGGGCAGCAGCCTTGGCTACAGCGAGCGCTCGTAGATGCGGTAGGTCTTGTGCCGGCGTGCGCCCATGTTCTCCAGGGTGTTGCGCATGTTGACGTTGTCCTCCAGCACCCAGGAGAACTCGCCGCCCAGCAGGCCCCGGCCGACGCCGCGCACCCAGGTCTCGTAGTAGAAGATCGCGTCCAGCCCCAGGTTGCGGAAGCGCGGCCGCACGCCGGTCGTGTACACGCGCAGCAGGTTGATGTGGCGCCGGTCACGCAGCAGCTTCAGGTAGCCGAACGGGAACAGGCGGCCGTTGAGGTTGCGGAACGCCTGGTTCCAGTCCGGCAGGGCCAGCGAGAAGCCGGCCGGCTCGCCATGCACGAATGCGAACAGCGCCAGCTCCGGATCGACCAGACGCTTCAGATCGCGGGCCATGCGGTCCAACTCCGCCTCCGTCTTTGGGACGAATCCCCAGTTGCGGCCCGATGCCTCGTTGTGGATCAGCTTGATCAGATCCATTTCGGCGCGAATGCGCCGCGGGTCCCCCCCGCGGACGCTCACCCCCTGGCGCTTGCGCACCGCGGCCGCCACGCGGGCGATCTTGGGCGGTATCTCCGATTCCGATGAGTGCATGTAGTAGGCGTACAGGTCCCGTGCCTTGCCCAGTCCCGCCCGTTCCAGCAGGCCGGGGTAATACGGCGGGTTGTAGGCCATCAGGAAGGCCGGCGGGCTGCCGAAGCCGTCCACGAGGATGCCAAGGGAGTCGCTGGTGGATGGGTTGAACGGCCCGCGCATGACGGTCATGCCGCGGACGCGCAGCCAGTCGCCCGCTGCCTGCAACAGCTCCGCGGCCACGTCCGCGTCGTCCATGCACTCGAAGAAGCCGAAGAACCCGGCGGCTTCGCCGTGATACTCGTTGTGGCGATCGTCGACGATCGCAGCGATGCGGCCGGCCATGCGGCGGTCCCGAATCGCCACGAACGGCTGGATGGACGCGTGCTCGAAGAACGGGTTGGCCGCCGGGCTCAGGCGCCGCCGCTCGCGCCGGATCAGCGGCGGCACCCAATGCGGATCGTCCCGGTAGATCGTCCACGGGAACCTGACGAAGGCACGCATGTCGGCACGCCGCGCCGGGCGGACCGACAGACCTTGCACCGCGCCTGTTTGGGTCATCACAGGGAGTATACGGCCATGGCCGTTTCCGGCGGCGGAAGCGGACTCCCCACCATAGCCGTGACGGTTTCGGGGCGCTAGCTGCTCTCC
The DNA here is from genome assembly GCA_028818385.1 of Spirochaetaceae bacterium. Next base: position 13,568 of record JAPPNY010000171.1, on the reverse strand, counting down.
CCGCCGGCGTCTTCACCTTCCGGGTACAGGTCCTTCTTCACCTCTTCCCATTTCTTCTTGTTGCTGACGCCGACGAAGTAGACGATGACGCCGACGACCACGCCGATCACCCCCAGGAAGGTGACCCGTAGCGCGCCTACCACGCCCAGCACGAAGAGCACCAGACCGACGGCGCCGATGATCACGCCGATCAGCCGCTGATCGAGGTCCTGTAGTTTCTTGTCCTTGTCCGACATGTTGTTTGCTCCTTCCTATGGATTTCCTCAAGAGGTCTCGTCGCGGTTCCGCTCCGGCATGAACCCCGAGTTGAGGAAGCCGCCGTCGATCGGAATCGCCGCCCCGTTGATGTAGGCCGAGCCGGCACCGCAGAGGAAGACCACCAGGTCGGCGATCTCTTCCGGCAGCACCTCGCGGGGAATCGGCATCCGGTTCCGGCGGGTTCGCTTCAACTCTGGGTCACGTGAATACACCATATCGGTCATCGGTGTCTTGGCCACGCCGGGGCAGACGGCGTTGACGTTGATCCGGTGCTCCGCCCACTCCACCGACAACACCTGCGCAAGGCTCACCAGCCCCGCCTTGGACGGGCTGTAGGCGCCGCGCTGCGGGATCGGCGCCCACGCCGCCACGGACGAGAGCAGCACGATGCGGCCCCCCTCCCCCTGTGCCACCAGGCGCCGTCCCACGGCCTGGCAGAAGACGAACGCGCCGGTCAGATGGATGTCGAGCGCACTGCGCCAGTCCTCCAGGCTCAGCTCTAGGGCCGGTCCCTTGATGTTGTTGCCGGCGCAGTACACGAGGCAGTCGACGCGTCCGAAGCGCTCGACGGTGGCCGCCACGCAGTCCGCCGCGGAGCCGGGATCGACGACGTCGATCTGCACCCCGATCGCGTTTCCCTCGCCGCACTCGGCAGCCGTCTCCGAAGCCCGGTCGGCTGCCAGGTCGGCGACCGTCACGCGCGCGCCGCGCTCCGCGAAATGCCGGCACACGGTACGGCCGATGCCGCCGGCGCCGCCGGTGACGACCGCCACGCGGCCGTCCAGGCCGTCGCTCACGCGTCGCCCGCAGTCGCTGCGTCCGGATCGCGCGGCTGCGCCCAGGCTCCCAGCGCGTTGTAGCCGCCGTCGACGCAGACGTACTCGCCGGTCATGAACGACGCGCCCGATCCGGCCAGGAACACCACGACCGAGGCGATCTCCTCGGGCTGCCCTGTGCGCCCCAGCGGATGGCCCAGTCCCACGTCGTGCACGGCCTGCTCCAGGTCACCGCCCTCCATGGCCACCGCGGCGCGCAGCAGCGGCGTGTCGATGCTGCCCGGGCAGACGGCCAGCACGCGGATGTTCTCGCGCGCGTAGTCGATCGCCATCTGGCGCGTGAGCGACAGCGCCGCGCCCTTGCTGGCGGCGTACGCCGGGACCAGCGGCGCCGACTGCAAACCCTGCACGCTGGCGATGTTGATGATCGCCCCGCCGCGGCTGCGCATGTGCGGGATGGCGTACTTGGCGGTCAGGAAGTAGCTCTTCACGTTGACCGCCATGATCTGGTCCCACATCTCCTCGGTCGTGTCCTCCGCGGTCTGGTAGGACGCGGTAGGCTGGATGCCGACGTTGTTGCACAGCACGTCGACGGTGCCGAAGGCGGCGACCGCCTGCTCCACCGCGGCCCGGCAGCCGGCGTGGGTGGCCAAGTCGGCCTGAAGGAACACGGCGGTGCCGCCCGCCGCGGTGATCCGGTCGACCCGCGCCGCGCCCGCGCCGGCATCGCGGTCGACCACCAGCACCCTGGCGCCGGCCGCGGCGGCCGCGTCGGAGATGGCGCCGCCGATGCCGAGCGCGCCGCCGGTGACCACGAACGACTTGCCTTCGAGCGTCAGAGAAGCGTCCTGCATGACAAGCCGCCATCGTATCACCGCCACGGGCAGTGAGTCAGCGCAGGCAGTTGGTGCCGGGATTCTGGCGCGACGGCCGCGCGAGCGGGCGGTGCGACGGACTCCCGGCCAGGTGGGGATGGGCCGGTCAGCGGAGCCGCAGGCGACGGTGACCGGGGCGTGGTAGATTCACACGCGATGACCCGGTCCTTCACGGTCGGTCAACGGACGCGGGCGCTCGGCTTCTATGCCGCCACCCTGGTCATCGCCTACCTGGCGGCCGCTTACCTGGGCGGGTTCTTTGTCGCGCTGGCGATCATGCTGCTGCTGGTGCCGCTCTTCTCCTTCGTGGCCCTTCACGTGGCCGCCTCGTCCCTGGCCTTCGGGCAGAAGTTCTCCAGCGCGCACCCGGTCAAGGGCGAGGACATGGTCTACTCGTTTCGCCTCGAGAACCGCTCGGTGATCCCGATCTCGCAGCTCCACGTGGAGTTCAAGGTGGTGCGCCCGCTGGGGGAGACCGTGCTTCCCGACCTGTCGATGTACCTGGGCGGCAGCGCCGTGATCGACCGTGACTACCCGATCCGGCTCCCCTACCGCGGCATCTACACGATCGGCATGCGGCGCGTCACCCTGCACGACCCGTTGCGCCTGTTCACGGCGCGGCCCGCGGTGACCTTCCGGGAGTTCCAGGTCTATCCGCGGGTGCTGAAGATCGCCCGCCTGGCCGCCGGCGACGAGGCGCATCCGCACGCGGGCCGGCGCGAGTCGATGGTGGGCGAGCCCGACTACGCCATGTTCACCCAGCTCCGCGAGGCGCGCCACGGGGAACCTGCCCGCCACATCGCCTGGCGGAAGTTCGCGGCCATCGGCAAGCCGTTCGTCCGCCAGTACCAAGCCAGCTCGGAGCCGGCGGTGACGATCTACGTCGATCTGCGCATGCCGGCCGAGGACGCCGGCGACGCGCCGGTCCTGGCGGTCGAGGACGTGACGATCGAGGCGTTGCTGGCCGTGGTCCGCCACTTCCTGTCGATGGGCGTGCCCACCGCCGTCCGCGCGGCCGTCAGGCAGGGCGTGTACGCGTTCTCCGGACAGCACCTGGACGAGTTCGACCGGTTGTACGAGGAGAACTTCCAGCTCGCGTTCGGCGACAGCGTGTCGCCGGCACGGCTGTTCTGGGCCGACTGGGAAGCGCGGGCCGACGACGCGGAGGCGGTCATGTTCCTGACCCACCACCTCGACCCCGAGCTGTTCACGATCATCGAGGCGTCGGTGAGCTCCAAGCAGGTGACCGGCGTGATCTTCAACGGCACCGGCCGCAGCCCTCGCGCGCTGCACGATGCCGAGCAATACTTCAACACGGTGCGCAACCGCGGCGGGCGCGTGATGCTGCTGCGGGGGAGCGACACGATCGAGGAGGATCTGGCTGGTGGAGATCTCCGTGCGACTGCGCCGCTGGCTCTCGGCCGTTCGGCCTGAGCCCGAGCACCTGCGGGCCGCGGCGGCGGCGACGACCGCGCTGGCGCTGCCGCTGGCCGTCTGGTGGCTGCTGCGCGCCAACCTGTCCGTCGTGCTGCTGCTCGGCCTCACCGGCGCGGTGGTCGCCCTGCAGATCGCAGCGGCCTTCGTGCCGGCGGCTGCCGCCAAGCCGCTGCGCTGGACGGCCGCCGCCGCCTCGGCGCTGTTCGGCGTGTCGATCCTGGTCGGCATCCTCATCACGCCGTTCTCCTCCTACCGGCTCTGGTTCACGGAGGTGTACGCCGGCGAGCAGCAGGGTGCGGTCTCGAACCTGTTCGCGCTGATCGCCGCCTGGGCGTTCTCGTCCGCGTCCGGCGTGGTGCTGTCCAGCGGCTTCGGCCTGGCGGCGGCCGTCCTGGCGGTGCTGGGCCTGGGCCTGGCGGCGCTGATCGTCCAGTCGACGCTGCTCAACCTGCTCACCCTGGCGGCGGTCGTGCTCGCCCTGGTCGTGCTGGGCAGCCGCGGCGTGGAACGCACCGGCGGCTCCGTGCTGTTCGCCGCTGTCATCGTGCTGCTGGCCACCGGGGTGGGCCTGCTGTTCCCGCGCGCGGCCGGCGGGAACTACTACGTCGACCTGGTGCTGCATCCGCGCATGCGCGGGGCGATCTCCGCCACCTTTCCGCAGTTCCCGCTGCTGTACTCCATCCCCGGATTCGGCACCCAGCACGAGGAGCGCCGCCTGGGCGGCACGCCCGTGCTGTCGCCGCTGCCGCTGCTGCGCGTGTACTCGCCCGAGGGGCGCACGATCTACCTGCGCACCGAGGTCTTCGACCATTACGACGGCACCACCTGGGCATTCACGCGGGAGCAACCGGCGAGCGCCGCCGACACGGAACGCTTCATCAACTTTCCGCCGCCCGACGAAGGAAGCGACTCGGACGTGCAGGTCGAGCTGCTCGCCGACGCGTACGACCGGCTGCCTCACACGGTCGACACGGTCGACTTCGGCGTCAGGCCGTACGCGCCGCAGCTCGCCGTCGCGGACTACGCCCGCGGCTTCTTTCCGGCGGAGCCGATCCTGCGCGGCCTGTCGGTCACGCTGCGGCGCGATCCGCTCACCCGCTTTCTCGCACCGCCGACCGACAACCGCTACCTGCAGATCCCACCAAGCCTGCCCGCGGAGGTCCGCGAGCTGGCGCAGCAGGCGACCGAGGGAGCCGAGAGCGTCACCGAGCGGCTGCGCAGCATCGAGCGCTTCCTGAAGTCGGACTCCGTCTACTCGCTGACGCCGCCCGCGCCGCCCCGCGGCGAGGACTTCATCGCTCACTTCCTGCTGGGCGAGCGGGAGGGGTACTGCGTCCACTTCGCCACCGCCTTCACCATCTTCGCCCGCCTCAACGGCATCCACGCGCGGTACGTGTCCGGCTACCTCGTGCACTTTCCGGTGACGTCGCTCGACGCCATCGTGACCGGACTCGACGAGCTGGAGGACCCGGATCTGGACGCGGCGGAGCTGGTTACCACGGAAGCGGTGGTCACCGGCCTGGCGGCGCACACCTGGGCGGAGGTGTGGATGGGCGAACACGGCTGGACCACCTGGGAGGCGACCCCGGCGGTCAATCCCGGCTTCGTGCCGAACCTGGGCCAGGCGGAGGCCGAGGAGTTGCCGACGGTGGACGAGGATATACGGCTCGATTCGGCCACCGCCCGGCAACTGTCCTCCATGCTCGGCCAGGAATTTCGGGCCGAGCGCCGCGCGCTGAACACGCGGCCGATGCTGGCCGCCGCCGCGGCGCTGATGCTCGCCGTCGTCGTCTGGGTGGTTGTACGCCTGGTCCTGTCGGCCCGCGCCTCGCTGCGCGCCAGCCCGATCGGCCGCGTCGCGCAACGCTACGTCAGGCTCGGCGCCCGCGCCGGCATCCCGCTTCCGGAGGCGACCGGCTGGCTGTCGTGGGAACGGTCCTTCGGCGCCCGCCTGCCGGAGGCGGCGAGCGCGCTGCGGAATTTTGTCGGCCTGTTCGTGCGGGTCGCCTACGCCGGCTACCAGCCGACCACGGCCGAGGTCGCAGGCGCCGCGCGCGCCGCCGCCACGGTCAGGCGAATCCGGCGCCGCAGCCGGCTGCGGTCGCTGCTTCCCGGCCGGCGCGCAGAGCACGGTACACTGGAAGCGTCATGAACACGGTACGCTGGGGAGTCCTGGGAACCGCGCAGATCGCCGCCAACGTCTTCATCCCGGCGCTGCGCACGGTGCGCGGCGCCGAGCTCTCCGCCGTCGCCAGCCGCGACCTCCGGCGAGCGGAGGCGTTCGCCGCCGACCAAGGGGCCGAGCGTGCGTTCGGCTCGTACCGGGAGTTGCTGGACTCGGGCGGCGTCGACGCGGTGTACGTGCCGCTTCCCAACTCCGAGCACGAGCGCTGGACCCTGGCGGCGGCCGAGCGCGGCATTCCCGTGTTCTGCGAGAAGCCGCTCACCGACGCCAGCGACAGCGCCGCGCGCCTGGCGGCGCGCTGCCGGGAGCTGGGCGTCCCGCTGGTGGAGGCGTTCGTCTTCCGCTACCACCCGCAGACGCGGGTGGTCGGCGACCTGATCGCGGGCGGCCGCATCGGCACGGTCAGCCAAGTCACCGGCCACATGAGCTTCTTCTTCGACCGGGCCGAGCGCGCAGCCGACATCCGCATGGACCCCGCGCTGGGCGGCGGCGGGATGCTGGACGTGGTGTGCTACCCGATCGCCTACATCCGCCACCTGCTGGGCGCCTGTCCCCTCACCGTGCAGGCGGCCGTCCGCTACGACGACGGATTCGGCGTCGACGGCGCCGCCAGCCTGCTTCTGGAGCTCCCGGACGGCGTGCAGGCGGTCGCGATGGGGGGGTTCGACGATCACCGCCACCGCGGCGTGACCATCACCGGCAGCGCCGGGACCATCCACGTGCCGGAGCCCTACCACCCGCCGGAGGAGAGCACGATCCAGCTCACCTGCGGCGACCGCCGCGAGGTGATCACACTGGACAACGGCGGCCCGGCGTTCGCTCCCGCCATCGCCCACTTCCAGGACCGCCTGGCGGTGCCGGGCGGCGAACCGCTGAGTGCCGACTTCGCCGCCGGCACCCTGCGCGTGATCGAGGCCGCACACGAATCGGCGCGTACCGGAACGCGCGTCAGCCTGGCGCCTTCGTAGTCGGACCGACCCCGGCCGAAACGCGTCGGCGGACGGCTACGCGAGCAGGGCGAACACCGTCGTCAGCGACGTGATGACCACGAATCCGACGCCGATCATCCACGTGAGCGTGTTGAAGCGCTTGTCCACGGTTTCGAACCGCTGCTCCATGAACCCGAAGCGCTCGTCCATCAACTCCCGCTGCGCCCTGATCTCTTCCTCGACCCGCACCATGCGCTCCAGCAACGCGACGTCCACGCCGGCGGGCTCCGGCCGCGGAACCATCCGGTCCACCAGTTCCCGGAGCCACGGCTTGACGTAGTCCCCGATGCGGCCGACGTCCTCGTCCCTCAGCATCACCGGCTCTCCCATCAGTACCTCCCACTATAGCTCATGGCCAATGAGCGACCCTGACGGCGGCGGCGCTTCAATCGGCCGGCGGCGACAATCGCGGCAGCCTGCCCGGGCGCGCGGCCCGCGACAACAGCACCACCGTTGCCGCGCCGGCCACGGCCGCGATCACCAGGGGCACCAGCTCGACACCCAGGGTCCCCACCTCCCGGATCGGCACCCCCTGTCCGTCCCGGTAGAACGGCAGGAGCGCCCGCACCGACCCCAACATCAGCCCGGTGAGGGCAGCCAAGGTCAGCGACCGGTGGCGCGTGAGCAGCCAGGAGATGATCCGCGTGACCGTGGCCAGCCCCAGCAGGACGCCGATCCCGAACACCGCCAGCGGCAGGACGGAGTCGCCGATCTCGCCGGCGGTGAGGCCGCGCACGCGTTCGATCACGTAGCCGTAGGATCCGAGCGCGAGCAGCACGAACGAGCCGCTCACACCCGGCAGCACCAGAACGGCCACCGCCAGCGCCCCGCAGACCAGCAGGAACGGCAGCGTGGGCGTGCCGGCCTCCGCCGCGCGCAAGCCGGTGGCCAGGAAGCTCGCGGCCGCCGCGCACAGGATCACGGCCACCTCGGCGGGGCCGCGCCGCTCCATCAGCCGCCACGGCGTGGCCACCGATGCCAGCACCAGGCCGCAGAAGAACGCGTAGGTCGGCCCCGGCGCGTTGCTCAGCAACTCCGTGACCAGGTGGCTGCCCGCGAGCACCGCCACCGCCATTCCGATCAGCAGCGGTGCCAGGAACGGGAAGGGCGGCGTGACCCCACGGCCGGCGACACGGGCGCCGCCCGGCAGCAGCCGGCGCAGCCCCCGTCCGATCCACGCAAACGTTCTGTCGACCGCGTTGATCAGCTCTCCGTAGATGCCCAGGACCAGCGCCATGGTGCCTCCGCTTACGCCCGGCACGAGCTCGACGACTCCCATCGCCACTCCACGGACCAGCGTGAGGGACGCCCACGTGACGCCGCGCCGCCGGGGGGTTCCTTCGCCTGCCGTCCCGGCGTCGCCGCTTCCCATGGCGTGCGTAGTCTATCGTCTTGCAGGCGTGAGAACGGCGCTTGTCTACCACACCGGCGCGCTGGGCGATCTGATCGTCGCCGTGCCGGCGATCGAGCACTGGGCCCGAGACCGCGACGCCGGGCGGCCGGTGCTGCTCGGCCGCGGGCGTCCCGGCGAGTTGTTGCAGGCGGCAGGCATCGTCGGCGATCGCTGGGACGCCGGCGCAGCCTGGTTCGCCAGCGCGTATCGAGGCGCGCTGCCTGCCCTTCCGGCTCCGATCGACGCGGCGCTGGCGTTCACGGCGCCGGGCGGTCCCATCGAGCAGGCGCTGGCCGCGGCGGTGTCCGGCCCGGTCAGCGTGGTGCCTCCACTGCCGGCGCGCCGGGAGCCGATCGTCGGGCATCACCTGAGGGCGGTTGGCGCCGCACGTGCCGACGATCGCGCGCCAGCGCTTCAGCTTCCTGCCGAGAGGAGACGCCGCCGCATCGGCATCGCGCCCGGATCGGGCAGCGCTCGCAAGAACTGGCCGCTGGACCGCTTCGCCGCCGTCGCGGATGCTCTCCGCCCGGACGCGGAGGTGACGTGGTTGCTCGGCCCGGCCGAGGAGGAGCTGCGCCCTCCGGCCGCCGACGGCGACCTGGTCGTGCGCGGCAGGCCGATCACGGGCACCGCTCAGGCGATCGCTTCCTGCGCCGTGGTACTGGGCAATGACACGGGACTCTCCCACATGGCCGCGGCGCTGTCGGTGCCGGTCGTGGCGCTGTTCGCGGTCAGCGACGCCGCGGTGTGGGCGCCGGCCCCGTCCGGCAGCCCCGTGCTGGTGGTCACGCCGTCGAAGGTCGCCCGTGGCGATCGCTGCGCAGCCCTGCCGGCGCCGCCGGCCGGCGCGTCGATGGACGACATCGCCGTCGATCCGGTGCTCAGCGCGTGCCGGCGCCTCCTCCGGTGATCCGCTCGACGATGGCGCTGGTGGAGGTGCCGGCAAGCACCGGCGACAGCGCCACCACTCCGCCGGCCGCGAGCACCTCGGCTCCGCCGGCCACCCGCTCGGCCGTGTAGGTGCCGCCCTTGACCAGCACGTCGGGGCGCACCGCCTCGATCAGGCGCAGCGGACCGGGCTCGTCGAAGACGATGACCGCGTCCACGCAGCGCAGCGCCGCCAGCAGCTCGGCGCGCGCGAACTGGCCGATCACGGGCCGGCCGGACGGCCGAAGCCCCCTCGCGGAGACATCGCTGTTGAGGCCGACCACCAGCGCCCCGCCGAGGCTGCGCGCATGCTCCAGCGATCGCAGGTGGCCGGCGTGCAGCAGGTCGAACACGCCGTTGGTGAACACCAGCCGGCCGCGGGAGCGGAGCCGCGCAACGGTGGCCGCCGCGGCGCGCCACGACGAGAAGGTGGGCCGCTCGTCCCACACCGCCTGCACGTGGTTCAGCGCGGCGCCGATCGAAGCGCATACGGATTGGTGGAAGCCGGCATCCGCCGCCCGGTCGGCGCCCAGCGCCACCATGAAGCCGCGCGCGCGGCCGTCGATCAGCCACGATGCCTGCAGGTCCAGACCGCCGCGCTCGTGCTCGCGGCGCAGCGCGAACTCCGTGTCCAGCGCGCGCTGTTCGCAACGCCTGCGCACCGCCGGCTCGCCGCCCGCGGCCGCCAGCGCGCGATCGGTAATCACCAGCGCGCGCCGCACGCCTTTCCCCTCGCCTGCTGCCGGTATACTCATCTATCCATGCCCCGTACCGCGGCCGAGCGCGCCGCCGCCGACCGCTTCTGGCTGACGATCATCGCCATCTTCAGCGTGGCCGCCGTGGCGGCGGTCACCTTCGTCGTCACCGGCGAACGCACGGCGTCGCGGCTCGACGTGTCGGCGCTGCCGGCCGTGAACACGGTCTGGAACGCGATCGCCGCCGTCCTGCTGGTGGCGGCCTTCATCGCCATCCGGCGCGGCGCGGTCGGCGCCCATCGGGCGCTCGTCCTGGCGGCCTTCGCGGCCTCGACGCTGTTCCTCACCGGGTACCTGATCTATCACGGAGCTGCCGGCGGCGCGAAGCCCTACGAGGGATCGGCGCCGTGGCTGTATTACCCCGTCCTGGTGACCCACATCATCCTCGCCATCACGATCGTACCGCTCGCGCTCGTGACGCTGCGGCGCGGCTGGACCCGTCACCCCGGCCATCGTCCTCTGGCGCGCGTGACGCTCCCCATCTGGCTGTACGTGTCGGTCACCGGGGTGCTGATCTACGCGCTGCTGTACGCCCCCGGCGCATAGCAGGAGAAGGACGACATGACCGAACGCGAGCGGCTGCTCGACCACCTGAGGACCCTCGAGCGGGACGGCCGGCCCGGCGCGGTGGCCACCGTCGTGCAGGTCGACGGTTCGAGCTACCGCCGCGCCGGCGCGCGCATGCTGTTCGGCGCCGGCGGAGAGCGGGTGGGGATGATCTCGGGAGGATGTTTCGACCTGGACGACCGGGCGCGGCGGGCGATGGACAGCGGTCGAACCTCCGTGCACCGCTTCGACACCACCGGCCCCGCGGACGTGCTGATGGGCTCGGGCAGCGGCTGCCAGGGCGTGGTGGACATCCTGCTCGCGCCGGTCGACGACGGGCACCGGCCGTCCCTGCGCGCCTGCCTGGAGCCTTCGGTACGGGGCCAGCCGTGCGTGCTGGCCACCGTGGTGGATCCGGGGAGCGGCCGCTGCCCGGCGCCTCTGGGCGCGCGCCTGCTGGTGACCGGGGACGGCGCGCCGCGCGGCTCCCTGGGCGACGCCGGCCTTGAGGCGGCCGTCGAGCGTCACGCACGGGCGCTGCTGGGTTCCGAGCGCGTCGACGTAAACCCGTACCCGGTGGGCGGGCACGCCGTGCAGGTCATGATCGAGGGACTGACGCCGGAACGGCGGCTGGCGGTGTTCGGCGCCGGGGCCGACGCCGTTCCCCTGGCGGAGATCGGCGCTCGGGTGGGCCTGCACGTGACGCTGGTGGACCACCGTCCGGCCCACGCCGACCCGGAGCGCCATCCAGCCGCCAGCGAGGTGCTGCACGTCGCCGATGCGGCCGAGGCGGTTCGCCGCGTCGCCCCGGGAGCGCGCACCGCGTGCATCTCGGTGACCCACGACTACCTGCGCGACGCGGCCATCCTGCGCGAACTGCGTATCACGCCGGCCGCCTACGTGGGAGTGGTCGGCCCCCGCTCCCGCGCGAAGCGGCTCATCGCCGACTCGGGCTGGGACGCGGCCGATCGCGGCCGGCTGTATTGTCCGGCCGGCTTGGACGTGGGCGCGCAGACGCCGGAAGAGATCGCGCTCTCGGTGATAGCCGAGATCCTGGGCGTGCTGGAAGCGCGCACGGCCGGCCACCTGCGCGACCGAGCCGGCCCGATCCACGACCGGCCGCCGTGAACGCGGACGTGCCGATCGCCGCAGTGGTACTGGCTGCCGGCCGATCGGCCCGGCTCGGCCGCCCCAAGCAGTTGGTGCCGATCGATGGCGAGCCGCTGGTGCACCGAGCCGCTCGGGCGGCGCTGGACGCCGGCTGCCGGCCGGTGGCGGTGGTGCTTGGCGCCGAATCGGACTCGGTGGGGGCCGGGGTTGCGGATCTTCCGGTCCTGCCCGTGAGCAACCCTGACTGGGCGGACGGCGTGGGCACCTCGATCGCGTGCGGGATGCGCGCCGCCGCGGCGCACCGGCCGGCCGGCTGTATCGTCCTGCCGTGCGATCAGCCTCGGTTGACGGCCCGCGTGCTGGCGGGACTGATCGAGCGTTTTCTCCGCGGAGACGCCCAGGCGGTCGCCTGTGCCTACGGGGGCACCGTCGGCGCGCCGGTCCTGTTCACGCCGGCGCTGTTCGACCGGCTGGCGGCGCTCACCGGTGACAGCGGCGCGAAGCGCGTGCTGCGCGGCTGCGCACCGCTTGCGGTGGTGGACTTTCCCGGCGGCGAGCTCGACATCGACACGGACGCCGACCTGCAGCGCGCGACCTCGCGGGCCTGATCCGCGCTGCCGGCGCCGCTCACCGGTCCAGGTGGCAGGCCGCGAACTGCGCGGACACGTCGGGCAGCGGCTCCGACAGAAGCGGCCACAGCGACAGGCCGGGATCCTCAGGCTGCTCGGGGCTCACCAGTTGCGTGCGCAGGTCCGTCAGCATCTCGTGCATGACCCGCGCCGTCTCGGAGGTCACCAGACCGGTCAGGCCGAACGGCGGGCGCGGGTCACTGACCGTTTCCTGAAGTATCGTGACCTTGTCCGCGGCGCCGGCCGGGGTGATCGTCCACCGAGAGCGCAGGCAGAGCACGCGGGTCCCCTGCAGGTCCGTGGCCAGATCATCGGCCCCGACGATGTCCAGCACTACCCCGCCGCCGTCGAGCCGCCACCATGACCGGCGGCTGACCACCACGCGGTGACTCAATCCGGCGCCCGTGACCTCGTGCAGGACCGAGCGGGGCGCGGCGCCGGCACCGGTGTCGCGCTCGGCGCCCTCCTGCAGCAGGAGGATGGCGCCGCCGACCGTTCCCGCGGCCGTCGTACGGCTGACGACCAGCCGGTAGCCGGTGTGCTCGATCGGGCAGGACTCGACCGTCACGTCCTCCCCGACCACCTCGGGCGTGCACTCCGCGCTCGCCAGAGCCGGCAGCACGAGCAGGGCCGCCGCAAGGATCGGTCCGGTCGCGCGTCTGGCCATCCTGCTTCGATGATAGCGCGGCCGGTTCCATGGCGGCCGCGCTTGTCGGGTGCGTCAGCCCATGGGTACCTTGCCGATTGATGGCTGCCGCATCCGCTCTGACCATCCCTCTTGCCCCGGGGCCCCCGATCGTCGGCAACGTCCGGCCGATGCTCACCGCCCTCGGCAGCTTCCTCACCACCCAGTACCGGCGGCTGGGACCGGTATTCCGCGTGCCGATCCTGAACCACCGCCCGCTGGTGCTGGCCGGCCCCGAGGCGAACGCCCTCATGAAGCAGCAGGGCCACCGCCTGTTCGCGTCCGGGGCGGTCATGCAGGACATCCACCAGGTGATCGGCGGCGACAACCCGACGCTCATCGAGCTGGACGGCCCCGATCACCGCACCATGCGCGCGGGGCTCAAGGACGGCTACTCCGGCAGGACCCTATACGCGCAGATGGAGAAGCTGATCCACAGCCAGCTCAACCTGCTGCAGGGCTGGCCGCGCGGGGTCCCCATTCCCGCCTTCGCCTACGTCAAGCGACTGGTTTCGTCCGTGCTGGGCTACATGGCAACGAACGAAGAACCGGATGAGATCATGGACGACCTCATCTATTTCTTCCGGGCGCTCGTACAGATCCACATCCGCAAGGTGCGGCCCGGCTTCATGAAGTACCTGCCCCGCTACGTCTCATCCAGGCGCTCCGTGCTGGCCATGGTCCGCCGCATCTGGGACGAGCACCACGTGCGCGATCACCTGGAGCACGACGGCGACTTCGTCGACCTTGTCCGAAGGTTTCACGCCGAGCACCCGCGGCTGATGAGCGAACGGGACGCCGTGGCAGCCCTGATCGGCCCGTTCATCGCGGGCATGGACACCGCGGCCAGCGCCACCTCCTTCCTGCTGTACCACATCCTGCGCGATCCGGAACTGCACCGCGCCGTCGTGGCGGAAGCGGACCTGGCGTTCGCCAACGGCTATCCCGATCAGGGCGATCCCACGCTGACAGAGGACTGGTGATCCTGTGAATGAGTCGATAG
>JAPPNY010000058.1 GCA_028818385.1 Spirochaetaceae bacterium | reverse complement strand
TGGCCAGCGGGAAGTGCAGGTCGGTCTGCACCGGCACGATGACGATGTCCGGCTCGACGGCTTCCAGCATCTGCTCGATGTCGTCGAAGCGGGCGTCGACGCCCAGCTCGTCGCCGAGCGCGTTGAGCCGGTCCCGGTCCAGGTCGCAGAGCCCGACCACGTCGGTGCGCGGGTGGTAGCGGTAGGCGCGCGATGCGAATCCGCCGCGTTTGCCGCAGCCCAGGAGCGCTGCGCGATAGATCTTCGCCATGGCAGCCGATACTCGACCCGGACGGCCCGCCGGTCAAGCCGTCGGGGTGCGCGCGGCTAGTCGGTGCGCGCCAGCATCCCGCCGTCCACCGTCAGCGCCGTTCCGGTGATGAAGGACGCCTCGTCCGAGGCCAGGAACAGCACCGCGTTGGCCACGTCCCCGGGCGTGCCCAGGCGCTTGGCGGGCACCATCTGCGCATAACGGACCTCCCGATCGGGCGGCGCCCCCTCCCACGCCGGCGTCAGGATCGCGCCGGGTAGCACGGCGCAGACGCGGATGTCCGGCCCGTAGTCGATGGCCAGCGTCCGGGTCAGGCCCAGCACCCCGGCCTTGGCGGCGTCGTAGGCCGTGCACGCGGGCAGGCTCACCAGCGAGTGCACGGAACCGGTGTTGACGATCACGCCCCCGCCGGTCCTGCGCATGACGGGGATCCCGTACTTGGCTGCCAGGAAGATCGCCTTCAGGCCGACGTTCAGGGTGTCGTCCCAGTCCTTCTCGTCCAGCTCGGTCGCCACGCCGTCGCGGACGCGGATGGCGTTGTTGTGCACGATGTCCACCCGCCCGAACGCCTCCTCGGTACGGGCGAACATCCCGAGGACGTCGTCGCGCGCGGCGACATCGGCACGGTCGAAGATCGCCCGCCCGCCCGCGGCCCGTATCTCGCCGGCGACCTGCCGGCCCTCGGCCTCGTCCACGTCGGCGATGCAGACCGAGGCGCCCTCACGCGCCAGGACCTCCGCGGTGGCCCGGCCGATCCCGGAAGCGGCGCCGGTAACGATGGCCGCCTTGCCGGCGACTCTTCCCGTGGTGCTCATGGCTGGTCTCGTCCTCTTCGATTATGGGGAGATTAGGGATCTTAGCGATTTCTTGTAAGATTGCTAAGATCCGCATAGACTCCTGAGCAGTGGACCCGATCCGCAATCCGTACACGCCTGGGGCCGGCACGCCGCCGCCCGAGTTGGCCGGCCGCGACGAGATCCGCAGCACTGCGCTCGTCGCGTTGCAGCGGGCGATGATCGGCCGACCCGGCAAGAGCATCATCATGGTCGGCCTCCGGGGTGTGGGCAAGACCGTGCTGCTCGACCGGATCCTCGACGATGCCGAGGCCAGAGGCGTCCGTGCGCTCCGCGTCGAGGCCCCGGAAGATCGGTCTCTGCCGTCGATGCTGGCGCCCCAGTTGCGTTCGGCGATGTTGAGACTCTCCACCGGCGGTGCGGCCGGTGAGCTCGCCCGACGCGCTCTCAGAGGTCTTGCGGGCTTTGTCCGTGCCCTCAAGGTCAAGTATCAGGACATCGA
Source organism: Spirochaetaceae bacterium (assembly GCA_028818385.1). The sequence goes on along the minus strand of JAPPNY010000058.1, from coordinate 1,133 downwards.
GGTCGGCCTGGATTTCGAGCCGGAGCCGGGCCTCGCCGATAACGGCGATCTGGAATCGGACCTGCAGGATCTGTTCGAGGTCGTCGGCAGGGCGGCCAAGGCGGCCGGGGCGTGCGTCGCCCTGTTCGTCGACGAGCTGCAATACGTGCGCCAGGAGGAGCTCGCGGCGCTCATCATCGCGCTCCACCGCGCCTCTCAGCGGCAGTTGCCGGTCACGATGGTGGGGGCGGGCCTGCCTCAATTGCGAGGCCGCATGGGCAAGGCGAAGTCGTACGCCGAGCGCCTGTTCGAGTTTCCCGAGATCGGCGTGCTCTCGGATGAGGACGCAAGGCTCGCCATCGCCAAGCCCGCTGCCGACGAGGGCGTGGCGATCGATGACGACGCGCTGGACGCGATCGTCACGAGAACGCAGCGCTATCCGTACTTCCTTCAGGAATGGGGAAAGCACGTGTGGGACGCCGCGGAACGCTCCCCGATCACGGCCGCGGTCGTCGATGAGGCCTCCGAATGGGCGATCGCGGCGCTGGATGCGAGCTTCTTCCTGGTCCGTTTCGATCGGCTCACCCCGGCCGAGAAACGGTATCTGCGCGCGATGTCCGAGCTCGGAACCGGTCCGTACCGTTCCGGAGAGATAGCGCGGGAGCTGGGCACCCTGGTGACCTCGGTAGCTCCCCTTCGCGGTCAGCTGATCAACAAGGGCATGATCTGGAGTCCGAGCCACGGAGACACCGCGTTCACCGTGCCCATGTTCGACGAGTTCATGCGACGGATCATCCCGGGAGACGACTGGCGCGTCACTCGCACGTAGACGTAGCGTAGGTCGTCGTCGGTGATCCCGACGAGCTCGTGCACATCGACTGGTCCGGCGAGTGGCGCGGCGGCGGCGGACCGGCTTCTCTCCGGCGGCCGGCGGCAGTACGTTGAGCATGCGATGAGCACCGTGGACACGCGGCCCGTCGCCGCAGAGCCGAGCTTCAACGAAGGGCTGTCCCTGACCGTGGACCGCGCGCTACGCCACCTGGACCTACCGCCCGGCCTGCCGGAGCAGATCAAGGCGTGCGACTCGGTGCTGCAGCTCCACTTCCCGGTGCGGCTCGACGACGGCGTGTTCCACATCTTCCGCGGCTGGCGCG
>JAPPNY010000181.1 GCA_028818385.1 Spirochaetaceae bacterium | reverse complement strand
CCTGGGGCTGAAGCAGGTCCCAAGGGTTTGGCTGTTCGCCAATTAAAGCGGTACGTGAGCTGGGTTCAGAACGTCGTGAGACAGTTCGGTCCCTATCTTCCATGGGCGTCGGTTGCTTGAGAGGAGCTGCTCCTAGTACGAGAGGACCGGAGTGGACGAACCGCTGGTGTACCAGTTATCCCGCCAGGGGTAAGTGCTGGGTAGCCATGTTCGGAAGGGATAACCGCTGAAAGCATCTAAGCGGGAAGCCCACCTCGAGATGAGGCAACCCGTCCGCGCTTCGGCGCGGACTGAAGGTACCAGACAGATGATCTGGTCGATAGGCTGGAAGTGTAAGCACAGTAATGTGTTCAGCTGACCAGTACTAATTTACCGTTAGGCTTGTCCATATCACCTTTCTACCCTTCTCTGTGCGATGCCGCTCCGCGTCCCGCGGATCGGTGCGCGGTTTCAGGCCCACCGGTTTCTTACATGTGTGCCTGGTGACCATAGCGGAGGGGTCCCACCCGTTCCCATCCCGAACACGGAAGTTAAGCCCTCCAGCGCCGATGGTACTGTCCAATCAGGGCGGGAGAGTAGGTCGTCGCCAGGCTTTTTTGTGCGCGCGCACCGGCGCAGACCCTGGCCATTGGCCGGGGGAGGTGACGCGCCCCATGGATTCCCGTGTAGTATGGCTGTGCTTGATCGATCTGGGCCCGTTGTACGGCGACGCGGATGTCGCGTTCGTGCTGCAGGCGGTGGCGCCTGCGCACACCGTGAGGGGCCGCCTCGGGGACGCGTTCCGTGAGGATCGGGAGATCCGGGAAGGCATGCTGGTGTCCGACCTGCTCGCTGACGCGGTCATGCAGACCGAGGAACCGCTGCTCCGCGTCTCCCCCATGCTGTTCTTCTCGATGCTGGTCGCGCGGGTTCGGCGCGACCTGACGTCACATCGGTTCACGGTCGAGGCGTCAGGCCGACACACGGCGGTGGTGTTCGATGCCGCGGCTGCGCTCGCGTTGCTGTGCAAGCCGCACGTGTTCGACTACCTGGTACTCCTGCTCGTCTCATTCGTGCAGGTGCGCTCGGTCACCCTTGCGGTGGCCGACGACCGTGGGCGCCGGAGGATGCTTCGGTTCGACACGCTGGACCTGGACAGCATGATCCAGGCGGCTGCGCTGGCGGCGGAGCCGGAGCGGTTTTCAGCGTACCAGCGCGTCGCGGATCTGTGCCTGTTCACGATTGGTGTTTTCCCGGAGCGGATACGGGCGCAGGGGGGCCGCAGCGCCGCGGTGGTACGCGCCGAGTGGATCGAGCACGGGTCGCGCTTCTATCGCCTGGCATCCCGCCATCAGACCGCCCACGAGCGGCAGATGGAGAACGTCCTGGCGGAGCTCGGCTCCAACTTCAACCTGGCGGCGAAGCCGCTCAACGTGCTGTCCGACCGCTACCTGTGGCACGGCGGCCGGCGCATGCCGTTCGTGCCGTAGACCGTCGGCATGGCGCTGCTGCTCGCCTATCTGGCGTTCACGCTGGTCTTCTCGTTCCTCTGCTCGGTGCTGGAGGCGGTCATCCTGAGCGTGACACCCAGCTACGTGGCCGCCCTGAAGCGCGTGGGGCGGCGCACCGGACTGCTGCTGCATCGGCTCAAGGAGGACATCGACCGGCCGCTCGCCGCGATTCTCACCCTGAACACCATCGCCAACACGGCGGGTGCCGCCCTCGTGGGAAACCAGGCGAGTGCGGTCTTCGAGAACCTGTGGGTGGGACTCATCACGGGGGGGTTGGTGTTCTCGGTACTCGTCTTTTCGGAGATCATCCCGAAGACGCTCGGCGCCACCCACTGGCGCCGCCTGGCAGCACCTGCGGCGTGGACGATACAGGGGCTGATCGTCGGCCTGTACCCGATGGTGGCGTTCGCCAACCGCATCGCCGCGCTGATAGCCCGCGGCCGGCCCGCCGCCCGCGTCAGCCGCAGCGAGATCCGGGCCATCGCCGACCTTGGCCATACTCAGGGCGTCATCGCGGCGGACGAGTCGCGCATCATCGAGAGCGTCATACAGTCTGGAGCGCTCGCCGTCAGGGGCGCCATGACGCCGCGCACGGTGGTAGTGGCGCTCGACGAGTCGCTGACGCTCGCCGAGGTGGCGGAGGCCGATCTGCGGCACTCGCGGATACCGAGCTACCGGGGCAGCGTCGACTCGGTCACCGGGTACGTCCTGCGCTACGAGTTGCTGCTGGCCGTCGCCCGTGGGGAGGGCCAGCGCACCGTGGAGTCGCTCCGCCGGGACATCCTGCCGCTTCCGGACACGACGTCGCTGCGCGACTCGTTCTCCCGGATGCTGAGCCGCCACGAGCACATCGCGCTGATCGTGGATCAGTACGGGGGGACAGCCGGGATCGTCACCGTGGAAGATATCGTCGAGACACTGCTGGGACTGGAGATCGTCGACGAGACCGATCGCGCGACCGACATGCAGGAGCTGGCACGCCGGCGGTGGGCCGGGCGTGTGCGGCGGCGCGGCCTTGCGGTTGAGGGGGGCGCGTCGACGGCCCCCGCGGATGAGCCGACCTCCGACGACGGTGGGCGATGAGCGTGGCGATGCACCGGAGAAACGGGCCGGCGGCAGGCATATGCGCCCGTCGTACTTTGAATGGCAGTAACTATTCAGCCGGGGCGGACGGTTTGAGGCAGGTTGGGATCATGGGGCG
>JAPPNY010000261.1 GCA_028818385.1 Spirochaetaceae bacterium | reverse complement strand
TCGCCCCATGATCCCAACCTGCCTCAAACCGTCCGCCCCGGCTGAATAGTTACAAAAAAGCAAAAAAATGAAGCGGGGTAAATCGTTGACCGCGGAATGCCCCGGCCGTATCCTCCGCTGCGTGTCCGAGACATCCGCAATCCATCCGCTTGCCGCAGCGCTCAACCGGGTTCTGGAGCCCACGGCGATAGGCCGCTCACTCTCCGGGCTGGGCCATCGCCTGTACTTCCCCAAGGGGGTCGTCGCCCAGTCCGCGGAGGCGGCCGAGCACGCCGACCGCTTCAACGCGACGGTCGGGCTGGCGGCCAGCGGCGGCGAGCCCATGCACCTTCCGGCGATCGCCGACCGTCTGCCCGGCCTGACCGCCGAGGAGGCGTTCGCGTACGCGCCCACCGCGGGGATACCCGCGCTTCGGGACCGCTGGGCGAAAGAGCTGCGTACCAAGAACCCTTCGCTGAGATCGGCGGTGTCGCGGCCGGTCGTGACGGCGGGCCTTACCGCGGGGATCGGCCTGGCGTCCGACCTGTTCGTGGATGCCGATGATCCGGTGCTGCTGCCGGACCTGGTCTGGGGCAATTACCGATTGATCATGGGCGAGCGGCGCGGCGCCCGCGTGGAGGGCTACCCGTTCTTCGCCGGGGATCGCATGGACCTGGACGCCGTGCAACGGACTCTCGCCCGACACCCGGCGGGGGCCAAGGTCGTCGCGATGTTCAACTTCCCCCACAACCCGACCGGCTACTCACCGAGCCGGGCGGAAGCGGAACGCCTGACCGCGATCCTGGCCGCGGCGGCCGAGCGCGGCGTGCAGCTCGTGGTGCTGATCGACGACGCCTATCACGGTCTGTTCTACGAAGAGGAGACGCTCAAGGAGTCGCTGTTCGCGCGCCTCGCGGACCTGCATCCGAACCTGCTGGCGATCAAGATCGACGGACCGACCAAGGAAGAGTACGTCTGGGGCTTCCGGATCGGCTTCGTCACCGTCGGCGCCGCCGGCCTGGGCGACGAGCACTACCGGGCGTTCGAGCAGAAGGCGATGGCGGCCATCCGCTCCACGGTGTCCAGCGCCAACCGGATGGCGCAGCATCTGGTGCTGGCCGCCCTGGACCACCCCGAGCACGCAAGGCAGCGCGACGCCAACCAGGAAGAGTTGCGGCGCCGCTATCTGACCACGTTCCGCGAGGTCGGCAAGCGGTCGAGCGCGGCGATCCGGCCGCTGCCGTTCAACTCCGGCTACTTCATGTGCTTCCACCTGCCGGACGGGACCGCGGAGGACGTGCGGCGCTACCTCCTGCACGAGCGTGGCATCGGCACGATCTCGGTCGACGCCGAACACCTGCGGGTGGCGTTCGCGGGCGTCGATACCGCCGACCTGCCGGAGCTCTATGCCGAGATCTACGCCGCCGCCGAACGGTGTGCGGTGCAGGCCGAACCGCCGGAAGGTGTCACGGCGGCGAGCCGTTGATCCGCTCGCCCGCGGCGCGGGCGCTGATCGCCCTGGCCCTCGCCTGCTTCCTGGGGGCCTGCACGGGGTCGTACAGGACGCTCGTCCACGTCGACACCGTCCACGCCGACGTTGCCGCCTACGCGGAGCGCTACAATCTCTCCCAGGATCGGTACCGGGTCGTGACCCGCTTCGCCAACGCTCCGGCCGAGTCGCTCGCGCACGGCGGCAGCGATGCCGACGTTCTGATCGGTCCGGGCCTTGCGGGCCGCGATCTAGCCGAAACGCTGCTGCCCCTGGACGGCCTGTTTCGGTCCGGTCTCCTCCGCGCGTCCGCCTTCTTCCCCAGCCTGCTGGAGTCGGGCCGAGCCGACGGCGTCCTCCGCGCCCTGCCGCTGTCATTCCGCGTCCCGGTGATCGCGGTGCGCGCCGGCCGGGACGATCTTCCATCGTTCTCGGTCACGCCGGACGAGTTGGCGGCGCTCGGTCCGGCATCGCGCAGTTGGAGCGCGGAGCTGGTCTACCAGGCGGCCGTGCTCTACGGCGCCGACTTTCGGCGGTTGCCGGACGGCCGGCTGGGCCTGCGGCAGGCCGCGGTCGACCGGGCGGTCGATCAGGCGCGCCGGTGGTTTGAAGCGGAGCCGGGCGGGCTGCCATCCGACACGCTGCCGCCCGTGCAGATGCTGCTGGACGGACGGATCGAGTTCTTCCTGACCGACCTGCATCGGTTCGTGGACATTCCTGCCGAGCGCCGCGACCAGCTCGCCATGCGCTGGCTGGGGAGCGGGGAGGGGCTGCTGGCGGCCGACGACCTGACCTACGCGGCGATCCGTGCCCGGGCGCCCAACGCGCGCGGCGCACAGGCGTTCCTGCTCTGGCTGTTCGAGCCTGCCACGCAGGCGGCGCTGCTCGAGCTCGGCCGGCGCGAGCAGCTCACGGGGTTCGGCATCGCCGGCGGAATTCCGGCCCTGGTGGAGGCGGCAAGCCACGACCTGCCAACGCATCATCCGGTGCTGGTCGGGCGCGTGCCGACCTCGGCCGAGCTGCGCGCTCCGGCGGCGCTCGGCGCCGACTGGGCACGGCTGCGCGAGGCGGTGGTGCTGCCGTGGCTGTGGGCCGAAACCCGAGGTGCCGAACAGCCGGCATTGGCCGATGCGGTGGCCGCGTGGCGGCAGCGGCGCGCGGACGGGGCGGCGCAGGCGGCCCCCGGGAAACCGGCAGGGCGATCCCACGCTGACAGAGGACTGGTGATCCTGTGAATGAGTCGATA
>JAPPNY010000125.1 GCA_028818385.1 Spirochaetaceae bacterium | reverse complement strand
CGCCTCGAATCCTCAATTCAGCCAACTCTCGGGCTGGAGCGCGAATAATCCGGGGAGAAGCTCACCGGCAAGCCGGTCATTCCCATGGAGAGCCCGGACGGCTCGCCGCTTCCCTACCGCGTCTTCGACCCGTGCATCTGGAAGCAAGGCGGCCGCTACTACTCGCTGAGCGGCGGCACCCTGCCCCATCCGCCGGCCGGCAAGGTGAGCCGCGCCGACTTCCTGTTCCGTTCCGACGACCTGGTGAACTGGGAGTACCTGCACCCCTTCGACGAGGACGACCGCTTCTCCCTGGTCGGCGACGACGGTGCCTGCCCCTACTTCTGGCCGATCGGCTCCGGCCCCGAGCGGCGCCACATGCTGCTCTACTTCAGCCACATGAGCGGCGGCAAATACCTGATGGGCGACTACGACACCGAGCGCGACAAGCTGGCGGTGACGGCGGGCGGCCGCTTCAACTTCGGCTCCGCGCAGCCAGGCGGCGTGCACGCGCCGTCGGCCACGCCGGACGGCGACGGCCTCGTCGTCGTCTTCAACATGAACCCCGCCAAGCCCACGCGCGGCTGGGACCAGGTCATGAGCCTGCCGCGGCGTCTCACGCTGGCCGAGCACGACGAGATCGAAATGGAGCCGGCCGGCGACATCGCCTCCCTGCGCGGCCGGCACGCCCGGGTAGGGCCGACGACGCTGCCGGCGAACCGGGACGTGGTGCTGGAGGAGGTGAGCGGCACGTCACTGGAGATCGCCGCGGTGATCGACCCGCAGGACGCGCCCACCGTGGAGATCGACGTGCTGCGCTCCCCTCGGCGCGAGGAGCACACCCGCATCAGCTTCTACCGGCGGCGAGGCTTCCGGAACCGCGAGCGGTACTCCGGAGGCGACCGGGACAAGAACCTCGCCGCCACGGACAGCCTGATCACCCTGGACAACGCGCGCTCGTCCGAGTCGCCGGACGTGTTGTCGCGGGCGCCGGAAACCGCGCCGGTCTACGTCGGTCCGGACGAGCTTCTGGAGCTCCGCATCTTCGTCGACCGCAGCGTGGTGGAGGTGTTCGCAAACGGCCGCCAGTGCGTGGCGCTGCGCGTCTATCCAGGACGCGAGGACTCGGCCGGCGTGTCGCTGCGCGCCTGCGGCAGCGAGGCGGTGCTCCGCTCCCTCGACGCGTGGCAGATGGGGAGCATCTACGAGTGACGAGGGTATTGTGGCCGTCAGAGCCCCGCCGGAGCGCTACGCGAGCAGGGCGAACACCGTCGTCAGCGAGGTGACGACCACGAAGCCGACGCCGATCATCCACGTGAGCGTGTTGAAGCGCTTGTCCACCGTCTCGAACCGCTTGTCGGTGTGTGCGATCAGGTCCTCGAACCGTTTGTCACTTGCTTCGAAGCGCCTGTCGACCGCGTCGAAGCGCTTGTCGAGATGCGCGATCAGGTCTTCGAAGCGCTTGTCGACCGTCTCGAAGCGCTTGTCGGTGTGCCGTATCAGGTCCTCGAACCGTCTGTCGACCGCATCGAAGCGCTGCTCCATGAACCCGAAGCGCTCGTCCATCAGCTCCCGCTGCGCCTTGAGCTCTTCCTCGACCCGCACCATGCGCTCCATGAGCGCGGTGTCCGCGCCTGCGGGCTCCACCCGCGGCGCCATCCGGTCCACCAACTCCCGGAGCCACGGCTTGACGTACTCCCCGATCCGGCCGACGTCCTCGTCCCTCAGCACCACCGGCTCTGCCACCAGCACCTCCCACTATAGCCAATGAGCGTGTTCAACGGCGGCGCCGCTTCAATGCGTCGGCGGTAGCCGGTGCGCCATCATGCCGATACCATGGGGCGATGCCGCGCTCCCTCAGCCGGGACGAGCTAAACCGATACGCCGACCAGGGGTTCCTGATCGTCGAGGACGTGCTCGGCGACGCCGACTTCGCGCCGGTCGAGGCGGCGTACGAGCGGCTCGTCGACGCCATCGCGCGCCGTCACCTGGCGGAAGGGCTGATCTCCTCCGCCGCCGAGGGCGAGGGATTCACCACCCGCCTCGCGCGCATCGAGGAGCAACTCTCCGACAGCGAGGCGACGGTTCACAAGCGGGAGCTGGACATCATGGAGGCGCGCCTCCCGGAGATGTTCGCGTTCTGCTTCAACCCCAACCTGCTGGCGCCGGTGGAGAGCATCGTCGGGCCGGAGATCACCCTGAGCCCCATCCAGCATCTTCGCCCCTACACGCCGAGGCGGGGCGAGCGCCAGCCGATGCAGGTCCCGTGGCACCAGGACCAGGGCGTCACCCGCGAGGAGGCGGACGCTTCGCAGATCCTGACGGTATGGATTCCACTGGTCGACGTGGACACGACCAACGGCTGCCTGCAGGTGCTTCCCGGGGTCACCGGGCTCGGCCTGCTTGAGCACGAGCGGGAGGGAGGCACCCACATCAAGCCCTCCCTGATGCCGGACGTGGAGCCGTACGACTGCGTCATGCGCCGCGGCGACCTGCTGATGATGAGCGCCTACACCCCGCACCACGGCCATCAGAACCGCAGTGATCGGGTGCGCTGGAGCATCGACCTGCGCTTCCAGAAGACCGGCACGCCCACCGGCCGCCCGGACTTCCCGGAGGTGGTGGTGCAGAGCCGGAGCGATCCCGCCTCGGTACAGGACGACTACGACGAGTGGTGCGGCCGCTGGATCGCAGCGCTCGCGGCCCCACCGCAGAAGCACCACCGCGTCTGAGGACGCGGTGACCCGGACGGAGGCACCCCTTCAGCCCGTCGGCCTCGGCAGTCGAGCTACGGCGGAGCGTCGGGCCGCTTCGAGGAGTCGTCGAGCTCGCGCTCCTGCCGGATCAGGTCCAGCAGGTCCGCCGCCAGACCGGGCGACTCCGCGAAGAGGTTGCGCCGCTCACCCGGGTCGGCGGCGAGGTCGAACAACTCGGTCCTCTCCGGCCGCCCTTCGCCGTCGGTGCAGAGCTTCAGGTCGCCGATGCGTGCGCCGAACTCGCTTCCGCGGAAGTTCCAGAACAGGGTGCGGTCCAGCTCGGCCGCCTCGCCGGTGATCAGCGGCCAGACGTCGCGCCCGTCCCAGCACGGATCCCCGGCGGTGGCTGCGCCGACCAGATTGGCGAAGGTCGGCATCCAGTCGACGACCTGGATCGGCCGCGACACCGTGGCCGGCTGCAGCGTTCCCGGCCAGCTGATCACCGCGGGCGTGCGGATCCCGCCCTCATAGAGCTGTGCCTTCTGCCCGCGCAGCGGCAGATTGCATCCCAGTCGCGGCATCTCCTCCTGCCGGCCGGGATAGAGGTCGGTGCCGTGCAGCGGGCAGTCGGGGATCGCGCCGTTGTCGGATGCGAACACCACGATCGTGTCGTCAATCTGCAGCGTCCGGTGCAGCGACTCGATCATGCGCCCGATCGCATGGTCCATGTGACTCAGGTATGCGGCGTACATCTTGAACGAGCGGTCACGGGCGGGATCGGCGTCGTAGACCCGGTCATGGTAGGCGTCGATCCAGTGCTCGGGCGCCTTGACCGGCACATGCACGGCGGTGAAAGGGACATAACAGAACCACGGCTGCTCCCGCGCCTCCATCCACTGCAGTGCCTCGTCCACGATCAGGTCGGTCACGTGTCCACGCGCCTCGATCAGCTCGCCGTTGCGGTGCCAGGTCCAGGAGTACTCGCCTTCCTTGTAGCGGTGGCTGTAGGGATCCACCCCGCCGGCGAGGCTCCCGTACGCGTAGTCGAACCCGTATCGGTTCGGACCGAAGCGCGGGTCCGAGCCCAGGTGCCACTTGCCGAACAGCCCGGTGGCGTAACCGGCGTTTCGCAGCGCGGTCGCCAGCGTCTCGTAGCCGTCCGGGAGCACCGGCGGATTCGACGGCACGGTGGCGTGCCTCCCGAAGCGGCCGGGGTGCCGCCCGGTCAACAGGGACGCGCGTGTGGGCGTGCACATCGGGCAGACGTAATGCTGGTCGAGCTCGACGCCGTCCCGCGCCAGCCGGTCGAGGTTGGGCGTGCGGATCTCCGAGCCGTGGTAGCCCACGTCCCCCCATCCCAGGTCGTCGGCGAGGATGTAGAGGATGTTGGGCGTCCGGGTAGGCTCGGACGCGGTCACACCTCGACCCAGGAGCCGCTGTCGGAGGAGCGGTACACGGCGTCGAACAGCGCCACCGAGCGGCGCGCCTCGCGACCGTCGCACTGCAGCGCCGAGCCGGTGCGGATGGCGCCCACCATGTCCGCGAAGATGTTGTCCGGCAGATCGGGCGGGATCGCGTAGGAGCCGAGGTCGCCGGCGACCACCTCCGGCGCGCCCTCGACCCGGAACGCGTCGGCGGCCGAGCGGGCTCCTTCCGGTACGTGGTCGAGCGTCATCTCCTCGGCGTTCTCCCAGGTGAGGGTGCCCCACGTGCCGCTCAGGGTGACCTCGTGCCCGCGGTTCGGGACCGCGCAGGTGGTGGTGACGATCGACCCCACCGCCCCTTCCCGGAACTGGACGACGGCGGTGGTGCCGTCCTCGGTCTCGATGTCGTGGCCGTAGGTGCCGCGGCAGCCCACCACCCGTTCGGGGGTGCCGGCCCACCAGAGCAGCAGGTCCACGAAATGGACGGCCTGGTTGGCGAGTGAGCCCCCCTCGGTGTCCAGGCGGCTGCGCCACGCCTGCGGCATGCCGGCGTCGTAGTAGGCCTGCCCGCGGAACCAGTGCATGCGCAGGTCCGCCCGCAGCAGCCGGCCGACGGCGCCCGATTCGACCGCGCTCTTGACCCGGTGGTTCGCGGGCAGGTAGCGCTCCTGGAAGTCGATCCCCAGCAGCAGCCCTCGGCTTTCGGCCTCGTGGATGGCGCGGTCGCAGGCGGCGGCGGTGATGTCCATCGGCTTGGTCATGCACACATGCTTGCCGGCCTGCAGCGCCTGTACCGCCATCGCCCCGTGCGTGCCGCTCGGCGTCCACAGTCCGATCACGTCCACGTCGTCGCGGGCCAGCAGCTCGTCGTAGCTCTGCACCCACGGCACGCCCAGCTCCCCGGACGCGGCGGTGCCGCGCTCTTCGGACAGGTCGCAGATCGCGACCAGCTCTGCCTCCTCGGTCTCCATGCATCGGTCTGCCCGCCCGCGGCCCATGCCCAGGCCGACGATCGCGAACCTGACAGCGTCTGCCATTCGTGCCTCCCCTCCGCCGGACAGCCTCCGGCTCGACGGTTACGATGACCGGGCGGGCACGATGTGGCAATGGGAATAGCTGAGTCGCGAATCGTCGACACCAATCCGGTCGTGGAGGCCCTGGGGCGCCGCTTGCGGCTGGCCGTGATCGGCGGCGGGCCCGGCTCCTTCATCGGCGAGATGCATCGCGCGGCATCGCGGCTCGACGACCGCTACCGGATCGTCGCCGCCGCCCTGTCGTCGGACGCGGAGCGCGGGCGTGCCGCGGCCCGGCGGATCGGCGTGCCGGCCGAGCGCGCCTACGGCTCCGGTGCGGAGCTGATCGACCGTGAGGCCGCCCGCGCCGACGGCGCCGACGTGGTCGCGATCATGACCCCGAACGAGACGCACCGGGAGTACAGCGTCGCCGCGCTGGAGCGCGGCTTCGACGTCATCTGCGACAAGCCCCTGGCCAACTCGCTCGACGACGCCCTGGCGGTGGTGCGGGCGGTACGGGCCTGCCGCAGGGTCTTCGCCCTCACCCACAACTACACCGGCTACCCGATGGTGCGGCAGGCGAGGGCCATGGTCGCGGCCGGCCAGCTCGGCGCGATCCGGCTGGTGCAGGTCGAGTACGTGCAGGGCGGAAACGCGGTCGAGCCCGACTCGCCCGCGCGGTGGCGCTTCGATCCGGCGCGGAGCGGGCCGTCACTGATCCTGGGCGACATCGGCACCCACGCCCATCACCTGGTCTGCTACGTCGCCGGCGTTGAGCTGGAGGCGGTGGCGGCTGACGTCGGCGCGGTCGTGCCGGGGCGCACGGTGCACGACTACGCCGGCGTGCTGTTGCGGTTCGCGGGCGGCGCGCGCGGCTGCCTGTGGGCGACGCAGGCGGCCGCCGGCATGGAGAGCAGCCTGGGGTTCCGGATCTCCGGCGCCGCCGGCACCGTCGAGTGGCACCAGGACCGGGCCAACGAGCTGCGCTTCCTGCCGCTCGCCGGGCCCGCGCAGGTGCGGACCCGCAACGGTCCGGGCACCCTGCCGCTGTCCGCCCGCGGCAGCCGTGTCGGCAAGGGGCACCCGGAGGGGTTCCACGAGGCTTTCGCCAACATTTACGCGGACGCCGCCGAAGTGATCGCCTCCCGCCGCTCCGGGGGCGCACCCGATCCGCTGGCGCTGCACTTTCCGACGGTCGCGGACGGCGCGCGCGGGCTCGCCTTCGTGGAGGCCGCGCTCGCTTCCTCCGCCGCCGGTGGCGGATGGGTGGACTGCCGGCTGACCCTCGATTGACGGCGACGTAGAATGCCCACTCGCTGAGGGAGGTGGGAACGCGGTGAAGATATTCGTGACCGGTGGCACCGGATTCGTCGGCAGCAACATCGTCAAGGTCGCCGCCGAGGAGCACGGCGCGGACGTGTTCACCACCGTGTACCGCTGGCAGCCGGAGGGGCCGGTCCCCTACGAGCACGGCCGCGTCGACATGACCGACGGCGCCCAGGTGCTGGAAAGCGTCCGCGCCTTCCGGCCCGACGCCATCATCCACTCGGCGATCCTCAAGGGCTTCGACCAGATGTATCGCGACCGCGCCCTGGCGTGGCGCGCCTACGTCGACTCGACACGCCATCTGACCCGGGCCGCCAACGAGGTCGGCGCCAAGATGATCCTGATCTCGTCCGACTGGGTGTTCGACGGCACGCAGAGCGGCGCGGACGAGGCGACGCCTCCCAATCCCGTCAACCTGTACGGCCTGCTCAAGGTGGTGGGCGAGACGGTGGTGCTGGAGGCGGCCGACAACGGCGCGGTCGCGCGCATCTCCGGCGTGAACGGCGTGCACTGGGCGCGCCCCGAGGAGCCGCAGACCCAGAACGTCGGCTACGGCAGCCTGATCGGCGCCCTCCTGGAGACCGCCGGCCGCGGCCGGCCCTTCGTCATGTGGCATGGCGAGATCAACATGCACGCCACCCTCAGCCTAGCCAGCGAGAGCGCCCGCATGATGATGCGCATCATCGAACGGGACGCGCGCGGGATCTTCCACTGCTGCTCCGCGGCCAGCCTCTCCCGCATGGAGGCGATCCGGACCGCCGCCGAGGTGTTCGAGCTGGACGCCGGCCTGATCTCGACCGGGCCGCCGAGCTGGGTGGGGATGGCCGGAGCGCAGGTCCCGCACGACACCAGCATGTCGGCGGCGGCCACCGCGGAGCGCCTGGACTACCGGCTGCCGTCCGCGGAGGAGCTGCTCGGGATCTACCGCCGCGAAAGGGAGACCGGGGCGTTGAGCGCGCCGTAGCCGAGGGCAGGCTCAGTCAAGCGAGGATCGAAACCATGCGCTCGTTCAACACCGCCGGTCCGGTCAAGCCCGATACACACTACTGCATCCCGCCGCTGTCGAGGATCGATCTGGACGAGGCGCTCGGCCTGGTTCGGGACGAGAAGTACTTCGTGCTGCACGCGCCGCGGCAGACCGGCAAGACATCGGCGCTGCTAGCCTTGGCCGACGTGCTGAACGAGCGGGGCTACCACTGCGTATACGTCACCGTCGAAACCGCCCGCACCGCCCGCGACGACGTAGAGCGGGCCATGCGCACGGTGCTCTTCAGGCTGGCATCGGAGGCGCGGGAGACGCTGGACGACGGCTTCCTGGACGACATCTGGCAGGACGCGCTGGCGCGCGCCGGTGCGGACGAGGCGCTGGGCGAGGCGCTGTCGCGCTGGGCACAGGCGTCCCCGCGGCCGCTGGTGCTGCTGATCGACGAGATCGACACGCTCACCGGCGATTCGCTGTTGTCCGTGCTGCAGCAACTCCGCGCCGGCTACCCCAAGCGCCCGGAGCGCTTCCCGCAGAGCGTGGTCCTGTGCGGCATGCGCGACGTGCGCGACTACCGCATGGGCGCCACCGGCAGCCCCTTCAACATCGCCGCGGAGTCGCTGCGGCTGGGCGACTTCTCGCGCAAAGAGACGCTGGCGCTACTGGGCCAGCACACCGAGGAGACCAGTCAGGCGTTCGCGCCGGAGGCGCTGGAAGCGGTGTGGACCCAGACGCGCGGCCAGCCGTGGCTGGTGAATGCGCTGGCGCACGGAGCGTGCTTCAAGAACAAGGCGCAGCGCGAGGATCGTTCCCGCACGGTGACCGCGAACGACATCGCCGCGGTGCGCGAGAACCTCATCGTGAACCGGGTGACGCACCTGGACTATCTGGCGGACAAGCTCCGGGAGGAGCGCGTGCGGCGGGTCATCGAGCCGATGCTGAGCGGCGGCGAGCGCCGCGCCTCCGGGCGCGACGTCGAGTACGCGCGCGACCTGGGGCTGGTGGCGCAGGGCGCGCCGGTGCGCATCGCCAACGCGATCTACGCGGAGGTGATACCGCGCGAGCTGGCGTGGGTGGTGCAGGAAGAGCTCGAGCAGGACCCGGCGCCGTTCGTGCAGGCGGCCGGCAGTCTGGACGCGGCGCTGCTGATGGAGGAGTTCCAAGGCTTCTTCCGCCGCCACTCCGAGCACTGGAGGAACCGCTTCGCGTACGAGGAGGCGTGGCCGCAGTTGCTGCTGCAGGCGTATCTGCAACGGGTGGTGAACGGCGGCGGGCGCATCGAGCGTGAGTACGCGCTGGGGAGCGGGCGGGTGGACCTGCTGATCGTGTGGCCGTTGGCAGAGCGGGTTCAGGAGTTCGCGGTGGAGTGCAAGGTGGTGCGCGAACGCGACGGGCTGGAGAGCGTGATCGACGAAGGCGTGAAGCAGACGGCGGGGTACGTGGAGCGCTGCGCGGCCGAGGCAGGGCACCTGGTCGTGATCGATCAACGGGAGAACCGGAGCTGGGAGGAGAAGATATTCCGCGTGCAGCGCGCCGCCGGCGGGCTGCACGTGGACGTATGGGGCATGTGACGACTGTCACGCGCTGAGCGCGCCGTAGCTCGCTGCCGCGCCGAGCGTCCTCAGGCGGGCGGCCAGCTCGCCACGAAGTCGTCAACGTCGAAATCCCGCGGCATCTCGTACTGCTCGTACTCGGTCGGCTCCGCGGGCCCGCCGGCCGCCGGCCGGTGGCCGGCGGGGCGCAGCCTGCGGTCGAGGTCGGCGAAGCCGTCCCTCAGGCGGTTCACCTCCGCCCCGGTGAAGCGCTCCAGGAGCGCGGCGGTGCGCCACCGGTTGCCGGCGTGATCCAGGGTCACATTCTGATAGTCCGCGTCGGACAGCGCTTCCGCGCCGACCTCGGCG
This sequence comes from Spirochaetaceae bacterium, assembly GCA_028818385.1. The sequence continues at coordinate 20,713 of JAPPNY010000125.1, read as the reverse complement.
AGCTTCCAGAGCGCGTGCGCGATCTTGTGGAGTTGCACCACGCAGACCATGCGGCCCATCCGCCCGGGATGCAGGAGCGCCAGGTGCTCCCGGAACGCAGCCCCGTCCCGTTCGATGACGGCCCGGAGGGCCGCCTCGATCTCATCTCGCTCGTCGCGCAGCAACCGTTCGAAGCGCTCGAAGCACCGAGCCGTCTCCGGGTCCAGCCGCTCGAACAGATCCGGTTTCCAGCAGGTGGCGCGGCTGTGCGCGAGCACCGGACCGCCGAACTCCCGGTATGCGACGTTGAACGTGCGCCGGCGGCGATCCGCGTCGGCGCTGCCGGAGTGGACCATCGCCGCATCGAACACCACGGCATCGCCGGCGGCCAGCTCGCAGCGGCGCCCCCCCGGCAGCGGTTCGTCGGCGAGCTGCGCCGGGCGGTCGAACACCTCCTGCTCGGCCGCGGTGTTGCCGCGCCGGTTGCTTCCCGGCACCACCCACAGCGAGTCGTCGTCGTGCAGGGCGATGTTCCACGAGAGGACGCCCGGAGCGTTGGCCTGGCAGTCGGCCTGCAGGCCGCCCAGCGGCAGCGGGGAAGACGGCCGCAGCACCGAGTCCCGGTGCCACTGGAAGATCTTGCTCAGCGGCCTGGCCGGCTCCGTAAACAGGGACGCGGTGTTGAGCCCCACCTCCGGCGCCGCCATGAGCCGGCGGTTCACGTCCAGCACGCGGTCGGACACCAGCGGATCGAACAGCGCCGCCGTGTCCGGATCGATGAAGTCGTAGAGGCCGGGGTGCGGCACGCGGTGCGCATCCCAGCCCACGTTCGGGTCGCCGCGCGAGCGCTCCCGCGCCCGTTCCAGGAACAGCTCGGCGGTGGCGCGGACCGGCTCCAGCCGCTCCCGCTCGATCGCGCCGCGCACGATCAGATAACCCTGATCCAGAATCGTCTTCGGCTCGTCGGTCTCTCCGGTCATCATTCGTGCGGCCCCGGCGATCTCCGCGACCCACCATGCCCGCCTGGCGTCCGGCAGGCAAGCGGCCAGGAAGGGTGTGGTCGATCTGGTCATCCTGCCGCTCCCGGCGCGGCTCGGGCCGGAGCGACTCCTGCTGGACATGCGCGTGGCCGACGACCTCAGCAGAGGCGCCGACCGTCTGGAGCGTTGCCGGCTCTGGTTGCACCTGATCGACTTCGGCGTCACGGACCGGATCGAAGTGACGCTCAACGGCGTCGAGCTCGCCTGCGCCAACCCGCTGACTCCCGGTCAGATGGCGACACCGGTGTGGCTCTGCTACGAGCCTGCGCCCGAGCTGGCGCATCGGGGAGCGAACACGGTCGGCATCCGCCTGCGTTCGCGCGACCTCCCCCTTCACGTGCAGGAGGAAGCGCCCATCGACGTGGCGGACGTCGAGCTGGAGATCCGTTACCTGTTCCCCGACGGCAAGGGAAGCGAGCCACGCGGATAACCGGCCCCGGACTAGCGCGTGTTCGATGCCGCTCGAAACCGTGTAGCATCGGCTCATGGCTACTCTTGACGATGCAGTGCGGTTGATCGAGGACGGAGACTGGCAGGCCGCTCACACCGTCGTGCAGAAAGACTCTTCGCAGCTCGCGAGCTGGGCGCACGGCATCGTCCACCTGATGGAGGGCGATCGCTCCAACGCCGGCTACTGGTACCGGCGCGCCGACCGCGAACTGCGGGACGACGTGGAGATCGAAAGCGAGATAGTCGCGCTCAAGGCCGAGATCGCCCGCGTCTGACAGCACGACCCGCGTTTCGAACGCCTTCAATCGTCGTCGCCGCTTTTGTCTTCGGTGGCGCCGGAGATGCGTCTCTGTACCTCTTCCGGGGACAGGCGCGAGGCTTCCTCCGGTGGATGAGTGCAGCGGCCGAGACGTCAGCAACATAGCGTTCTCCTCACCGGGATGGATCAGCACAGCGACTTGAGTCCGCAGCCAACCCCCACCACCCCGCAGACTCTCAAGGAGCCAACCGTCAGACCGAGGGCTTCTCTTCCGCTTGCGAGGAGAGTTGATGCAGCGCGACGTCGACCAGTCGCCCATCGAGGATCCGCACCTTGCGCTCGGCCGCCTTCGCACCCGCCGGCCAATTGCGCAGCCCCTCCAGAACCCCCGCGATCGTCGGGTCCACACCTTCCTCTTGTATCAGCCAATCAACGGTCGCCAATAGCTCCATGCCAAGAGGCGACTCGAAGCCATCAATGGTCACGGAAGTCCACTCCAACACGCTAGCGTATGCATGACCGTCGCCGGTACTCAGGTAGTCCGCCACAAGATCCTTCTTGGCCTCGTTGAACCAGATCAGATCCCGCGGGCGCGCGTCGGCGAGCCTCCTTTCGCACCGCAGGTAGCTGCCGTCCAAGTTGTCGAGCAACATTCGAAGCCTGTCGGAGTACGGACCGTATTTGTCAGCCTTGAAGTCGAACTTGAACGGACCTCCCGCCGCGAGCAAAGTGCAGCCTCGCTCGAGAAACCACGCGAGCTTCTGCACTTCGAGGATCGAGCAATCGATTCCCATCACGCAGTAGCGGCGCACCATCTCCGCGACCAGCGCCCGAGCCGGTGTCAGCTTCTCTACACCCCTCTGCTTCGCCACGTTCTGGTACTCTCCAGTCGGTTCGTAGACCACTGCCTCGAGGTCGTCGATCCCTTCTATCGCAGCCTCGATCAGCGGTCGTACGTCGTGCCAGTCGAGACCTCCATTGCCGCACCCAAGGGGCGGAATCGCGATGGACTTGATCCTCTTCTCCTCGATGGTTCGGACGAGATCCCGCAGACCATCTTCGATCCACTCCAGTCTGCTATTGGCACGCCATCCCTTCTTGGTAGGGAAATTGATGATCCACCTCGGCCCGAAGAGCTCCTCATTCCGCGTAACGAACATCCTCCCGACTTCGAGCTCTCCGTTCTTGCAGCCACGAACGTACGTATCGTAATTCTTGGGAAACCGCTCCTTGAACATGAGAGCGATCCCTTTTCCCATGATCCCTACAGTATTGACGGTGTTGACGACCGCCTCTACCTCGGCTTCGAGCAAGTTGCCCTGTGTCAGCCGGATCATCAGAAGTAGCAGCTCGGTACTGCGGCAACTTTGATCCTTGCATGAGCGATTCTCAAGTCTCGCTCAAGTTGTTTCATCTCCTTCTCTCCGTGACACACCATGCCTGCCAAGTGTTCCACAGGCAAGTAACGATGAATGAGTGCCTCAGCCTGATAGCGGTCCGTCTTCTCGGGATCGTCCGGATCACGTTTGAAGTCCCTGCCCTGCAGAAGCGCCCAGTCGATTTCATCCAGATCATCCATGGACGAGAAATACCTCGCCGTCCTCAGGTACGCGTGCCGGTCCGTGAACACTACGGAGGCACCGTGCTGGACGACGTGCCGCAACCGAGCCACAAGGATCACGATGTCGGAGTTGGCGCATCTTCTTATGCCTCCGTAGCCAGTCGCGATATTGTACATCATCATCGAATGTGGCGTGAAGTAGAAGGGAATGTAGTCCGAGAGCGTGCCTTCGGGTGGAATGGGTACGCGTCGCGAATCCCGTCGTTCTATCAATTCCGGATTCCCGATGGTCACGAAGTCCGGATCCGTATGGCCGGAACTTCGACAGTGCAGACCATTCTTGAGCAGCCACCCGACGTTGGCAATGTGCGTGATCCGAAAGACTCTCGCCTCTTGCGCGTTCAGTTCCAAGTGTTCTCAACCTGCAGGTCCTCTTCCAACTCGTTCACTCCGTAATTCAACTCCATGCCGTGATTCTGCAGTTCGAGCACCATGGGGCGCAGGCTGAGGTCGGCCATTTCAGCAGCTCGGGAGAGGGTCACTTCTCCGTGTCGGGCGTCGCAGGCATATGTTCAAGCCTGAGCGCTTGAGCACCTTTCCTTACCGCCAGCGTCAAGAACGTGGAACGGTCGACCCCCATCTCCCGTGCTGCGAGGTCCATGCGCCCCGCCTCGCTCTCCGGAAGACGCACCGAAACCGTGACCGTTCCCATGGTTGCAACGCCGAGGCACACGCTGTCATCGGCTTGTGCTGGAGTCAATCCTCCTCGTTCTCCGTCGAAGCCTTCGCATCGGTGGCGCCGGAGATGCGTTTCTGCACCTCCTCCGGGGACAGGCGCGGAGCGTCCTCCACCGTGACCTCCGCCGACTGCTCGACGAACACGCCGATCACCTTGCCGACCGAGGTGTCGGCCACCCGGATCGTGTCCACGCCGGGCGGCTTGAAGCGGCTGACGGCGTAGACGGCGTACTCGGCCTCCGCCGCGCCGTTGCGGTCGGTCTTCACCCGCTGCCGCGTCATCTGTCCGAAGCCGTCCACGTACAGGACCAGCACGTGATCGGGCAGCGGCACCCCATCGGTATCGCTGACCCGAATGTGCACCTGCGCGCGATCGAAGCCGTTGCCCGGCAGCCGGTCGGGAGAGACCGAGATGTCGATGTTCACGACGCGGTTCGAGTCGATGAGCCAGAACACGGCCAGCACCGCGGCCGGCACCGCCAGCCACAGCAGCTTGATCAGGAATCTGGCGGCCGCTCCGCTGCGGACGTCGGTCCCGGCGCCGGGCTCTCCCGGACGATCAGAACTTGAGGGCACCGGACAGCAACCCTTCCACGTAGTACTTCGAGCCGAACATGAACACCAGGATCAGGGGTAAGGAGCCGAACACGTAGCCGGCGAACATCGGCCCGTACTGTCCGGAGAACTCGGTCGTGAGCGCCCAGATTCCTACCGACAGCACCTGCTTGGTGTAGTCCGTGATCGTCACGCTGGGCCAGATCAGGTCGTTCCAGATGTCGACCAGCTTCATTACCGCCAGCGTCGCCAGGATCGGCTTGGACAGCGGCAATACGATGTGCCAGTAGGTGCGGAAGTCGCCGCAGCCGTCGATGCGCGCCGACTCGAACAGGTCTCCCGGCAGTCCCTCCAGGTAGGTGCGCATCAGGAAGATGCCCAGCACCTGATGGATGGCCGTCCACGGCAGGATCAGCACCCAGCGCGTGTTCAAGAGCCCCAGTCCCTTGACGATCATGAACTGCGGCACCAGCGTCAGGATGGTCGGAATCATCAGCAGCGAGAAGATCATGTAGAACAGGATCTCCTTGCCCGGGAACTTGAGGCGGGCGAAGATGTAGCCGGTGAACGACGACAGCACCAGCACCGCGACGATCGTGATGACGCCGTTGACGGTCGTATTCACCAGGTAGCCGATCACCGCCACCGCGGCCCGCCGGTAGGTCCAGAACCACAACGGAAAGCTCGGCCCGAAGCGGTTGTAGATGAACTGCAGCTCGTCCTTGACCGAAATGGACAGCGTCATGAAGAACGGATAGAGCACCAGCACGAACAGCAGCGCGAACGCGCCGTGGATGACGATCTGGCCGGCCCGCTCCCGGGAGGTCATGACCGTCATCTCACGCCCCCGGATCGCTCTTGATGAAGCGGGCGTTGACGATCGTCAGGATCAGGATCAGGGCGAACAGCGCCACGCCGATGGCGCTGGCGTAGCCCATGCGCTGGTAGGCGAACGCCTCCTGGTACATGTGCAGACCGGGCACCATGGTCGAGTAACCCGGCCCGCCGTTGGTCAGTACGAGGTTGATCTCGTACCCCTTCATGCTGTCGATGATGCCGACCACCAGGAAGAACTTGATCTGCCCCCGGATCAGGGGGATGTCGATGCGGCGGATGCGCTGCAGGCCGGTGACGCCGTCCAGCCGCGCCGCGTCGAGCACGGAGTCGCTGATCCCGATCAGCCCGGCGTAGTAGATGAGCACCGCCGTCCCCGACACCCAGGGAAACCCCAGCACCATGATCGAGAACAGCGCGGTGCGCGGCTCACCCAGCCAGTTGAACCGCAGGAAGTCCAGGCCCATCACGGTGAAGATCGAGTTGAGCAACCCCACGTTGGGCTCGTAGATGAACTTCCAGATGAACCAGATCACCACGCCGGGCACCACCAGCGGCACCAGCAGGATGATGCGGTAGTAGTAGCGGGCGCGGGAGTTGCGAATGGCGAACAGCATCTCGGCGATGACGATGGGAACGATGATGCTCTTGACCAGCACTCCGAACGCGGTGAGCTGCATCAGGTTGAGGAACGACGCCCCGAATATCTCGTCGGAGAACATCCGCAGGAAGTTGTCGAAGCCGACGAAGGTGGAGCTCCCGGCGTAGTTCCAGTCGAAGAAGGAATGGTAGATCGCCGACAGCGCCGGGTAATAGGCGATCAGCAACACCAGCGCCAGCGACGGCAGCAGCATCGCGTAGATCGGGCCGGCCTTGCCGATGCGGCGCAGCAGGCCCTGGTTCGGCAGGGCGCGCCCGCGCAACTCAACTGGCTTCATGTCGCTGGTACCGGCGCAGCCGGGTGAAAAGGAGCGGCAGCGACCACAGCGTGCGTCGCTGCCGCTCTCTGGCGTTCCGGATGATCCGCGGCCGGATCAGGTTACCACTTGGAGGTGTCGTAGCCGTACTGCGCGAGGGCGCGCTCGACGTTGGCCTCCTGGATCTTGCGCCACTCCTCGTGGAACTCCTCTTCGGAGATCTGGTCGTTGCGGTACTGGATGGACAGGCGCGTCATCTTGGACTCCGCCTCGGCGTCGGTGCCGAGCGGCGGGGCGCCCACGGCCATCTCCCCGATGGCGCGGCCGGGCGCGCTCACCACGATGCTCCACGCTCCGGGCGACGGGATGTCGGCGACGATCTCGAAGCCCGGCGGGTAGGCGGCGCCCTGCACCGACGGGATCAGGTTGCCGGCCTCGTTGATGTACAGCTCGTTGGCTTCTGGCGTGGTGATGAACTGCAACCACTTCACCGTGCGGTCGAGCAGCTCCGGATCCTCGGTGGCGTCGGCCATGATGCCGACCATCGGCTTGCCGACCCACATGAAGTCGCCCTGGTAAGCGATGCCGGCGTTGACGATCGGCGTCGCCGCGGTACTCACCAGCGGTTCCTCCTCCGGCTGTATCACCGGGATCGGCATGATACCGATGTCGAACGGGCGCTGCGGATCGTTGATGTCGGCGGAGACGTCCTTGGCGAAGGCGCCCTTCATGGCCACCTTGCCGGACCGCCACAGGCTGAGCTTCTGGTCCGCGTCGAGCGTGTCCCAGCCCGGCGCGTAGTAGCCGGCCATCTCCTTCGCGTAGCGCCACCACGTCACGGCGCGCGGGTCGTTCGCAGTCAGCAGCTCGTTCTGCTGAAAGGCGCGGATGGTCTCCTCCCGTTGGACGCTGTCGCGCATGCGGCCGCCGGGCACCCGCCATGCCATCGGCAGCGACGCCGCCTCGATGAGGGAGTCGGCCATGATCGGGTGGATGGTCAGGTGCGCGGCGATGACCACGTTGTGTTGCGGCAGGTACGGGATGTAGCCGGCTTCCTGGAGCTGCTGCCAAACCGCGATCAGATCGCCGTAGCCGCCCAGCTCCATGTCCGGGTCGAGGCCGGCGTCCTCGAAGGCGGCGCGGTTGACGATGAAGAACTGCCCGAACGGCTCCATCGACAGCGGGAACATGTAGCGGTTGTCCGGGTTCGGGTCGTTGGTCCAGGTGTCCTGGAACCACTGGAACCAGAACGCCGGATCGCCGGTGTTGAGCAGGTCAAGCCAGCGCTCGTTGCCCGGGACGAACGGATTGGGCGCCTCCAGGTAGGGCGCCAGATTCACCCACCACTCGGGAGTGGTGCCACCCTCCATCTGCGTGAGCAGCGGATCGATGCCGATCTGCGGCAGATCGTCGTTGGCGCGCTTGGTCGCGTACCACTGCGAGAGCCCGGCGCGGTCCATGGGCGGATAACGCAGGAAGACGATCTCCGTGTCCGGGTGCATCTCCTCGAACTCCGCCTTGAGCGTGGCCATGGCCGTGCGCACGATCGGCTGCTCGGCGGTCGGCGTGGTGTTCTCCGTCGGCGTGAGATCCCACAGCCCGTCGTGTCCGTCGATGAGCATGACCTGCACCTGGTAGGTGGCTTCCTCCTCCTCGACGCCGGTGGCGAAGGCGGGCAGCGCGAGCGCGCAGATCAGAACCGCGATGAAGAACCGTTTCATGACTCCCTCCTCGAGGTGGTCGATTCGTCGGTGACGACTTCACGTCGCCGTAATCCGATGATCGTGGGCGGACAATGCTGCGCGGTCAAGTCGAGGGGCGGCGCCGTGAGTCCCGGACATGGTCCAGGAACTCGCGTGGGAGCAACACGCGCATACCTGGAAGCTGCTCGTTCGGAAAGTGCCTGCGGTTGCCGGTCACCAGACAATCGGCGCCGGCAGCGGTCGCCACCTCGACGAACATCGCGTCCGCGGCGTCCGGCAGCGCGATTCCGAGGTCCTCCGCCAACACGGGCTCTCCCATCGCTTCGATGAGGTCCAGGACCTCGGCCACCCGGTCTCCGTCGAAGGAGAACCTGCTCCGTGTCAGCACGTCCCGGTACTCCGCCAAGATGCGCTCATCGAAGCAGACCGTGACCCCGCCCGCCAGAATGGACCGCAGAATCGCGCCGGGCGGACCGCTCGGTGAGATGAATCCCGCTACCAGGACGTTGGTGTCGAGTACGATCCTCAAGCCGAGTCGCGGCGTCTGCGCGTCGCCTGGATCTCGGCGTCGATGTCTTCGTTCGACAGCCGGTCGAGACCGCGTCGTGCCGCATCCCGCTGAATCGTGCGAAGCGCGTCACGAGCCCGATGCCGCCGGATCTCGGCAAGCGAGCGTTCCAACGAGTCCTCATCCGTGGCGCTCAGGATCGCGATCGGCTTGCCATGATTCGTCACGACCAGATCCCGTTCCTGCGCGAGGTCTCGCCAGAGTTGCGACGTACGGCTGCGAAGCTCACGGACGGAAACGAACTTCATCGCGTCTTCCCTCGCTGCATCACAATTGCGTCCCATATCATCGACACAGTTACGCACACAGATCAACCCCTGCATTGCCGCGAAGCGGGCGCTGCAGGCGGATGTCGTGCGTCCGTTGACAGTGATCTGCTGCCCCGAAACCATGGTGGCGAATGTTGATCTACCTCCTGCGGCGCGTTCTGATCATCATTCCGACGCTGCTGGCGGTGTCCATCGTCGCCTTCCTCGTCATTCAGGCACCGCCGGGCGACTTCCTCACCGTGTACATCGGCCAGCTCGAATCCCGCGGCGAGCAGGTGGCCGACGACCAGGCGCAGGCGTTACGGGTGCGCTGGGGCCTGGATCAACCGCTCTCGGTTCAGTACTTCAAGTGGCTGCGCAGCATGCTCCGCGGCAACATGGGATTCTCCATGGCCTACAACAGGCCGGTGACCGAGCTCATCGCTGAACGGCTGCCGTGGAGCGTGACCATCTCGCTGGCCGCCTTGTTCATCGTCTACCTGATCGGGCTTCCGGTGGGGATGATCTCGGCCATTCACCAGTACTCGGTGCGCGACTACGTGTTCACGGTCATCGGTTTCCTGGGGCTTGCGATACCCAACTTCCTGTTCGCGCTGGTCCTCCTCTGGGGGTCCTATCAGCTCACGGGACGCGTCGCCGTGGGCTTGTTCTCGCAGGAGTATCAGCTCGCTCCCTGGAGCTTCGCCAAGCTGATCGATCTGCTCAAGCACGTCTGGATGCCGGCCCTGATCGTGGGCACGGCAGGCACCGCGTTCCTGATCCGTACGCTGCGGGCGAACCTGCTCGACGAGCTCAACAAGCAGTACGTGATGGTGGCCCGCTCCAAGGGCCTGTCGGAGCAGAAGGTGGTGTACAAGTACCCGTTCCGCATCGCGATCAACCCGGCGATCAGCACGCTCGGCTGGACGCTGCCGACGCTGGTGAGCGGCGAGCTGCTCACCTCGATGGTGCTCGGGATTCCGACGCTCGCCCCCATATTCCTTACTTCCCTGAGGACTCAGGACATGTTCCTGGCGGGCAGCATCGTCTTCGTGCTCAGCATACTGACCGTGCTCGGCACGCTGCTCTCGGATGTCCTGCTGGCGTTCCTGGACCCGAGAATGCGCGGAGCCGTGTGATCGGGATGCTCATGGGCGAACACCAAAGCCGTCGCAAGACACGGCGGACGCGCGACCAACGCTACGTCGTGGCGTCCCAGTGGCAGCTCACGGTCTGGCGCTTCCTGCGCCACAGGATGGCCGTGGTCGCCCTGGTGATTCTGGGGATATTCTACCTGGTCGTGGTCTTTGCCGAGTTCGTGGCGCCCTACGATCCCTACCACAACGACGCGAAGTACCTGCACGCGCCGCCGCAACGGCTGCGCTTCATCGATGACCAGGGAGGCTTGCACCTGCGGCCTTTCGTGTACGGCTTGAAGTCCGAGGTCGACCCGGTACGGATGGCGCTGGTGTTCGAGATGGACACCTCGGCCAGGCATCCGCTGGCACTCTTCGTGAAGGGCGATCCGTACCGGATGTGGGGGCTGTTCGAGTCGCGCGTTCATCTGTTCGGGGTACGCGAAGGAACCCTGTTCCTGCTCGGCGCCGACAGGATGGGGCGCGACCTGCTGACCCGCATCATCTACGGCGGCAGAATCTCGCTCACCATCGGGCTGGTCGGCATCGCCATCAGCTTCGTGCTGGGAATCCTGATCGGCGGCATCTCCGGGTACTTCGGAGGCCTGGCGGACATGACGATCCAGCGGATCATCGAGTTCATCCGCTCGATCCCGACGCTGCCGCTGTGGATGGCGCTGAGCCTGGCGCTGCCGCCGTACTGGTCGATCATCAAGGTCTATTTCGGCATCGTGATCATCCTCTCGCTGGTCGGCTGGACGGACCTCGCGCGCGTGGTACGGGGCCGATTCCTGTCGCTGAAAGAGGAAGACTTCGTGCAGGCGGCGCGGCTGAACGGCTGCAGCAGGGGACGCATCATCGCCCGCCACCTGCTGCCATCGTTCTACAGCTACGTCATCGCCTCGCTCACCCTGTCGATCCCTGGCATGATCATCGGCGAGACCTCGCTCAGCTTCATCGGGCTGGGGCTGCAGCCGCCGGCGATCAGTTGGGGCGTGCTGCTCAAGGAAGCGCAGCACATCCGGGTACTGGCCAACGCCCCCTGGCTGCTGACGCCGAGCATTTTCGTGATCGTCGCGATCCTGGCGTTCAACTTCGTGGGCGACGGCCTGCGGGACGCGGCGGATCCCTATACGGCCGTGTGAAACTGGAGGGAAGAACATGCCGAGACCCGCAACGACCGACATCCTGCACGTGGGCGAGGAATCGCAGTTGTTCGTGGACGACCACGTGGTCGCCGCGACCGAGCGGCTCACCCGGCGCCTGCACGCGGTGCAGAAGGACCCGGCCAACCCGGTGCTGCGCCCCGAGCTCCCCTGTGAAGGGACCTCGATCGAATACACCAGCGTGCTCTGGGACGAGGCGGAGCAGCGGTTCAAGACCTGGTACCTGTGCGGCGACAACCAGGACGCCCGCACCACTCCGGGAGCCAAGTCCCGGTTCGAGATCCGGTCCTGCTACGCCACCTCCGCGGACGGGATCAACTGGGACAAGCCCGATCTCGGGCTGATCGAGTGCGGCGGGTCACAGCGCAGCAACGCGATCGACAGCGGGCGCTGGCTGCAGGGCGTGGTGCACACGGGCCCCGACCGGGAGCCGGACGAACGGCGGCGCTACAAGATGCTGGCCTGGGTCACCGGCGGCTACCAGGCCGCCTTCTCGCCCGACGGGATCCACTGGACCGATGCTCCCGGCAACCCGGTGTGGCCCATCACCGGCGACGTGGCGCCCACCATCTACGACGAGCGCGCGCGGCAGTACGTCAGCTTCGCAAAGGTCCACGACCAGTACGAGGGCCACCGGCGCCGGCTGGTGGGCCGCGGCACCAGCCCCGACTTCATGCATTGGAGCGACCCGCAACTGATTCTGGCCCCTGACGAGGCGGACGAGGGCTGGACCCTGGGCCGTCCCGGGCACCACACCGAGTTCTACGGGCTCTGCGGGTTCCCGTACGCCGGCATGTACCTGGGGGTGCTGTGGGTGTTCCGGGTGACCGGCAAGGTGCCCGGCGGCACCAACTACGGCGGCATCCACGGACAACTGGTGCACAGCCGCGACGGGGTCGCCTGGGAGCGCGCCTTCAGCCGCATGCCGCTGATCCCGATCGGCCCCCAGGAGAGCTTCGACTGCGGCTACATCCATGCCGCCGGCCGGCCGCTCGTGGTCGGCGACGAGGTGTGGATCTACTACGACGGGCACGACGGCGACCACGGTTCCTACTGGTACAAGGAGCCGTGGGGCAGCGACGAGCCGCGCCGGGGCGGGGCGCTGGGCCTGGGGCGGCTGCGCCTGGACGGATTCGTCTCGCTCGATGCCGGCGCCGACGGCGGAACGCTCACCACCCGGCCCCTGGCCGTCGCCGGCGACGCGCTGGTGGTGAACACCCGTACCCGCGGCGGCCTGGTGAAGGTGGAGGTGCTGGATCTCGACGGCACGGCCGTGGACGGGTTCGGCAGCAGCGAGTGTGTCCCGATCAGCACGGACAGCGTGCGCCACGTGGTGCGCTGGAACGGCGGTAGATCGCTGGGGGCGCTACGGGGCACGCCCGTGTCGTTGCGCTTCCACCTCCGGGACGCCGAGCTCTACAGCTTCCGCTTCACGGCTGCGCGCTGACGCGCCCTGCCGGCCGGCGCTTCAGGCTCCGGTTGTGCGCTGTCCGACCGTGTACCGGGTGCGGCGCTGCGCCCGCTTGATGCCGGCGAGCGACAGGCTGTCGGCGAAGTGGCAGGCGACGAGGTGCGGGCGTGCCGCCTGGTCCCCGCGGTTCACGAGCGGCGGCTCCTCGCGCCTGCAGATGTCCTCGGCGTACGGGCAGCGGGGATGAAAGTAGCAGCCCGTCGGGGGGTTGGCCGGGTCGGCGACATCGCCGGTGAGCACGATGCGCCGCCGCTCGTGGCGCGACTCCGGCTCGGTCTTCGGCACCGCGGAGAGCAGCGCCTCGGTGTAGGGGTGCAGGGGACGGAGGAAGATGTCGTCGGTGTCGCCAAGCTCCACGACCTTCCCCACGTACATCACGGCGACGCGCTGACTCACGTACTCCACCACCGCCAGGTTGTGGGCGATGAACAGGTAGGTGAGGTGGAAGCGCTGCTTCAGCTCCTGCATCAGCTTGAGGATCTGCGCCTGCACCGAGACGTCGAGGGCCGATACCGGTTCATCGGCGACGATGAACCTGGGGCTCAGCGCCAGTGCCCGCGCTATCGCGATCCTCTGCCGCTGGCCGCCTGAGAAGGCATGCGGATAGCGCCGCATGTACTCGGGATCGAGGCTGACGTCCCGCAGCAGCCCCGCCACTCTCTCCTCGAGCTCGTTCTTCCGGCGCACGATGGCGTGCGTGAGCAGCGGTTCTCCCACCGTCTCCAGGATGTTCATGCGCGGATTGAGCGACGAGTAGGGATCCTGGAAGATCATGCTCATGTGGCGCCAGACGCTCTTGAGCTGCGCCTCCTCGAGGCTGGCGACGTCGATCGGGTCGCCGCCGTCGACGCTGAAGCGGACCGATCCGGACGTGGGGTCCAGGGCGCGGATGATGCATCTGCCGGTCGTGGTCTTGCCGCAGCCGCTCTCCCCGACCAGCCCCAGAACCTCGCCGCGGCGCACGAAGAAGCTGATCCCGTCCACGGCGCGTACCACGTTGACAGTGCTGCGCAGCAGGCCCCGAATCACCGGGAAGTGCATCACCAGGGCAATGACTTCGAGGATCTTCTCTCTCTTCATGCGCGCCTTCAGTGGTACAGGTAGCAGCTCGTGGTGTGGCCGGGTCCCACCTCGGCGGAGCCGGGGAACGCCTGCGCACACCGGTCCTCCATGACGTGGTCACAGCGGGGGTGAAACGGGCATCCGCCCGGCATCTCGTAGGGGCCGGGGACGCTGCCGCCGATCGCCTCGATCTCGTGGGCCGATCCCTCGCCCAGGCGCGGGATCGAGTTCAGCAGGCCGACCGTGTAGGGATGTTTCGGCGTGCGGAAGATCGTCTCTACCGGCGCCGACTCCACGTCCCGCCCCAGGTACATGACCATCACCCGGTCGCACAGCTCGGCGATCACGGCCAGGTCATGGGTGATGATGATGAGCGACATGTTCAGCTCCTGCTGCAGCTCCTTCATCAACTCCAGGACCTGGGCCTGGATCGTGACGTCCACCGCGGTGGTGGGCTCGTCGGCGATCAGCAGGCTGGGATGGCAGGAGAGCGCCATGGCGATCATCGCCCGCTGCCGCATGCCGCCGCTGATGGCGAAGGGATAGGCGTCGATGGTCTGGTCCGGGTTCGGCATGCCGGCGCGCCGCAGCATCTCGACGGCGCGCTCCCGCGCGGTGCGTTTGTCGCACTCCTGGTGCAGGCGGATCGCCTCCATGATCTGGTTGCCGATGGTGTAGACCAGGCTGAAGGCGGTCATCGGTTCCTGGAACACCATCGACACCTCGGCCCCGCGGATGCTCCGCACCTGTCTGCCCTTCCAGTCCAGCTTCGCCAGGTCCACCACGCCGGCTTCCGTGCGCAGCAGGATCTCGCCGCTCACGATGCGGCCGTTGCGCGGCACGATGCGGAGGATCGACTGCGCCGTGACGCTCTTGCCGCAGCCGCTCTCACCGGCGATGCCGAGCGTCTCACCGCGCTGCAGGTCGAACGACACGCCGTCGACGGCCCTCAGCGTTCCCTCGCGCGAGAAGAAGTACGTCTTGAGGTCGCGCACGCTGAGCAGCGCGTCGTCCTTCGCCACCTCGCCATGATGCATCGAAGCGGACCTCCGGCTAGTGAAGAGAGGCGTTCCGGGCAGTCGAGAGGGGCTCCCCGCCGGCCGGGGAGGGCATCCCCGACGAGCGGGGATGCTCTCCTCAGCGCTTTAGTCGTCGATATAGATCGGCGCCAGCATCTCGTAACAGATGTTGTAGTTGCTGTTCCTGGGCCAGTTCCTGATCCGGTTGTTGACCACCCAGTACTGCGCCTGCATCGGCATGTTGAAGCCGCCGACCATCCACAGGTTGTCGTCCCAGATCCCGGCGATCTCGATGGTCTTGGCGATTCTCACCTGCTCGTCGCCGGAGGCGAGCGCCTCCTCGCGCAGGCGCATGATGGTCTTCACGTCCTCCGGCGGCTCCAATCCCTTCTCACCGCCGCTCACGATCCAGGAACCCCACTGCGGCGCGGTTCCCCAGCGCTCGGAAATCGGCACCAGCGAGGCGCGGAATAACGGGTTCATCGGCCTGCCGCCGTGCTGTCCGGTGCCGGTGAAAATGTCGTACTGGCCGGACTCGATCGTCGCACTCGCCATGCCCTGTTCGACCGGCTTGCTGACCACCTCGATGCCGAGCTCCCTCCAATAGTTCCGGTAGAGCTCGGCCAGCTCCACGGTCTCCGGCCACAGCACGTTGATGGTGTTCACCAAGCGCAGGCGCTCGCCGTCGGAGCGCACCCGGAAGCCGTCGCCGTCGCGGTCCGAGATCGTGCCGATCTCGTCGAGCAGTGCGTTGGCCTGGGCCAGATCGAAGTCCAGGTGGCTCTTGAACAGGTTCTCGCCGTGAAACGGAGGCCCCTCCGGGAGCCCGGTGTGGGTCGGCGTGGCAAGTCCCTTGAACACCAGGCTGTTCGCCTCCCCGCGATTGATGGCGAGCGAGAGGGCGACGCGGAACCGCTTGTCGTTGAGCAACGCGCTGAGCACCGGGTCCTCGTGGTGGAAGTTGAAGCGCACGTTGCCCTGGTTGTCCGGCGGCCACCAGTGCTGCTCGATGCGGTAGCCGCCACGCTCCATGCTGTCGACCACGAGCTGGTGGTTGGGGAAGCAGCCCCAGTCGAAGCAGCTGTTGTAATCGAAGTCGCCGGCGATGGTCTTGAGCAGCAGCGCCTCCTTGTCCTCGGTGAGCACCCGCTCCATGCGGTCGATGTAGGGGAGCTGGTTGCCGGCAGTGTCGATCATGAAGTAGTAGGGGTTGCGCTCCATGACCTGCACCGGCTCGCTGACCGTGTTCTGCGGAATCCACGCCAGCAGGACCGGGCGGTCAGGCATCCCCCAGGCATCCAGGTGGCCGCCCATCTTGGAGTTGAAGAGGTTCACCCAGGTGTCGTAGCCCTCCGCCTTCATGGTGGCTTCGATGTCCGCCATCTTGGTGTAGGTGGGGTGGAACTGCTGCAGGTAGTGCTTGGGCAGATAGTTGTTGGGCCGCCACCGGGCCAGGTTCTCGATGAACACCCCGAACGGCTTGTGGAACGTCATCTGGAACGTGTAGTCGTCGATCTTCGCGGGTACGCCGGGCACCCCATCGACCAGCATGCGGGAAGAGGGGCTGGGAGAGAGGTCGGTGTTCAGCGCCACGTCCTCGAAGTAGAACATGAGGTCGTCGGCCGTGAACGGGGTGCCGTCGCTCCACTTCATGCCCTCGCGCAGGTGCAGCGTGAAGGTCATGCCGTCCGCGCTGACGTCCCAGCCCTCGATGAGCCGGGGGAACAGCCGCGCCATGTCAGGGGTGTACGAGACCAGGAACTCGTAGCCCCAGTCCATCATGTAGTTGGTGGCGGCCTTGCCGGTGTTCGGAAGGCGCAACGTACCGCCGTAGGTGCCGATCCCGTCGACCGGCTGCACGACCAGCGGTTCCAGCGGCAGCCGCTCGGCGATGGGGGGAAGGCTGCCCTGGGCGACGAGCGCGGCCACCGCCGGCGCCTCGTTGAAGGTGAGCGTGGTCCCCGTCATCCCTTCGTACTCGCTGAGGTTGTAGGGGATTGCGTGGTCGATCTGCTCCTGGCTGACGGCTGGGAAGGAGGTCAGCAGCAGCAGTAGAACGGTCACGGGCACGAACTTCTTCATCATCAATCTCCTTGCGATGACAGTGAGTCTTCGGCGGCTCCGTTGACGAACTCTGTAAGGCTCTATTGTCCCCTCCCCGGCAGGAGTGTCAAGGGCACCCGATCCGCAGCGGGCCTGGCAGTACGGTGCATCCCTCAGCGTACCGGGTCCAGCCAGCGATCGGTTCAGTACTCCTGTGGGGTGTGCGTGCGCTCCTGATTGTACCTGAAGCGGCGGGTCTTTATGGAGGCGTAACTGCGCTTGCCCGGGGTGCCTCCGGTCGGATGCTCCCATCCCTGACGAAGGTGTGCTGACCGCGACGCGCAGTTCGAGCACATCAGCCAATTGCCACGGCGGGTCCTCTCTTGACCACCGTCTACGAGTGCGCGCTAGTGAAGCCGTACAGTAGCAGCGTAATCGTGATTTGTGCCATCTGCAGAGCTAAGCATCAAGGCTCCTATGGTGAGCAAAGGAACCGAATCCCAAGAGAAACTGGAGCTCGTTGTTGTCGAGACGAGCACGATGTATCTGGGCCTTAGCTCGAGGTCCCAATTCTTTCTTCGATGACAATCCACTCTTGCCTGAAAAGCCACGTCTCCTATCTTCATCCCTTACAGCCATGGCGGAGCACCGTGTCGGGGCGAAGGGCGTTCGTACCTAGATCGCAGGCGTCGTTGATGATCGGGTCGATTTTGAGGGCCACTAAGACCATCACGAGGCCACCATAGATGCTATCAATTGTGTGTCGTCATTCGTGGTTATAAGTAAGTGATCTCCATCATACGAAATACATAAGAACCAAACGTACCAGAGACCGTCTTTCAAAATCCTGCGGTCGCTGTACTGTGCGCCGCTCAGCGAACTTCTTCGGCTATCATCTGTACGTTGTATTCGCGTTGTTCGTCAGCCTCCGGCCTCCAGTTTGACACGATGAGGTAATGTACGCCAGACTTAAGATTGACCTTCATTTTGACTTCTGCACCGCTTTCGGCCGCGATCAATTCCTTGCTCCCGTCGCTAGCCATCCGCGCGAGTCTGACGTACCCAAACGGACCCGAAAAGGTCATCGTCACCAGCCGCGCTCCCGAAGCCCGATAAACGTCCACAGCGTCATCAGGAGAGAACTCGCCATCGACCGACGCTGTCAGCCAATCTGGATCGGAAACAACCAGATGGACAGTGTATTCCCCAACCAAGTTTGGTTGAAAAGACACCTGATCCACCACCGCATAGTACGTGCCAGGCGTCAACATCCACGTCGTTACACTGGGGTCACTGGATCCAGCCATTACCTGCTTGAAGCTCCCATCATCAGCTAACCGAATAACCGTGACTTCCGGCCAAATCTCCCCCGTTGCGTAGACCGTTACCCATCGCTCCTCCGGGCCTACCTCGAATCTGAAAACGTCAACGTCTTCACTCGAACCCAGCTCCCCATCGACCGATGTCGTCAGCAGCGTCGCTTCACTTGGTACATCGCCATGATCGTCCTCGGAAACTACTTCGGCTCGCAGACCTCGAGCCGCCGCGGCATTTCTCCCACTCGGATATGCCCTAAGCTAAGGTAGTCCTCGTATGCAGCAGCCGTGCCTGCCGAGTTTGCGCGCGCAAACGCCTCGTCGTCTCGCGCGGCATGAACCGCTAGCCGCTCAGGGGGCGTCGGTATGGGCTCAGGGAGTGTTGCGATAGGAGGAAGGAGCTCGTGCGGCTGCGAAGGAGGCTCCAGTTGCCGCGTAAATGGGTGGGCCGGGGGAGGCGGCTGCAGTGTCGCCGTCTCCACGCCGCTGCGCAGCTCGTAGTTGGCAGCCTTGAACCTCCCGGAGTTCGCCAGGGTGTACGTCACGGTCACACTGGACGTGGTGGCCTCCGTCGACGGAGGCGCTTCCCTCACTAGTAGCCCGCCGGCCCGGAAGTCGGCAACCTCGGACGCCAGCACCCCTGTTCCGGTCGCCTGCTCGGTGTCAAAGCTCGCCGTCGTGGCGCCATCCGCGCTGTCCGACACTACCGTCACCCCATCGATCGCCGTGATCGGCCGCGGTGTGATCGTGTAGCTGCCCAATGTCGGGACCTCCGGCAGCACGTACTTCCCGGTAAACGCACTCGTCACCGCCAGTGTCCCGAAGTTGATCGCGTATGTGCCCACGTTGCTGCCGCTCGCCCGCCCCAGCCCGCCGGTCAGCACCTGCGCCGCCGTGTCTCCGTCCGTCAGGCCCGTCACGGTAAAGCTCAGATCGTCGCCCCCGCCATACACCCGCAACGCGTTCGTTACGGTGATCACCAAGGTCAGCGTCGGGGCGCCCGTGCACGTGAAACCGTGCGGAAGAGCCGACACAGGCAGGTAGCCTCGGCGAGAAAACAACGGAGCATCGGTCCCGCCATCCTTCTTCACACGGACCTGCAGATACAGATCGATCCGACCCGCGTCCGCATCACACGTCAGCAGCCCGCTCAGAATGTACTCCGGCGCACTTGCTCCGCCCGGTTCCTCACCAACGCCTATTGGCTCCCACTTTCCCCACTGCTCGTGCTGTCGTATGCGCTCGGCGACCACACTCGACAAGTGACTCCCCACAAAATCACTCAGGTAGCTTGGCCGCCCGTGTTCGGTCAGCTGGATGCCGACGACCTCGCCGGCGCCCGGTAGCGCCTCCGCGATTTGAGACGCCAAGTCTGTCATCACCACATCGAAGACATCATCGAGCTCGATTGGAATCGCTATCCGTTCCTCCCCGAGTTTCTGTGCGCTCTGCAGCAGTTCCGCACTGCATCGCAGGATGATTTGATACACGTCACCGCCACTCAAAACGGTACGACAGAATATCTCCACGTCCGCGCCGGCTTTCCGCAGCAACTCGCTGAGGTTCGCGTCGGAACGATACTCCTCGAGCGTGCCGTACACGTCCATGAGCCGCTCCCGCGTTCGCATAGTCATTCGTGCCTTAGCGAACTCGTCCCCCAGCCAATCGGACAGCCAATCGGAAAGATCATCTCGGATGCGATCCGGCAAACTCGACAGCCGTGTCGGATCCACCGACAGCGGTCGCAGGGCGACGCTTGTCTCCTCCGGCTTCCTGTCGTCGGGCAGCGTGCGCAGGATTTCAGCGACCAAGCGCTCCGCCAGATCCTCGATCGCCCGCTCGCGCCGGTCGTCTTGCGCGTGCAGCGACAGGTTGGAACTCGTCATCACTCCCAAAGCAACGATCAACGCGCCTACCCGGTGCCAGCGATGATAGGGATCAGCCGCGGAGCTCATTTGCATTCAGATCAGTTGAATCGCCGACGTTCGTCCACAGATTGCCAGCGATCCTGAGTCGGAACGATCTTGGAGATCGTGACATTCACGCCGTCAAGACGAAACAGAATGTCGTCGTTAACATCGAACCCCATGTCGTGGAGAAGTATCGAGAACCACTCTTCGAGCTTGGCGGCGCTGGCCGTCGTCTGGTAGGAATACACCTTGAGAGCCGACCCGCGATCGACTACCTTGTCAAGGATCCTCGCGCCCGGGAACTCCTCAGCCATCACACCGACGATGGTAACCACCTCTTTCAGTTCGAAATGCTCGAACCTGACGGTGTACGCGACCGGCATCCCCTGCAGTGATCCTCCGTCCGGAAGGTGGGCTACGGCGGGCGGCGAATACCGCTCCAGCTTCCGCGCAAGGTCGTTGCCCAAGGACATCGCCACCTCGCGCGCGTGTTCGCCCACATGCTCCTCGATACAAAGTTTGGAGGCCGCACACGTGGGGCTTGTGATCGTCTGGACGGTTTGAGGTGGTCCCGGAAAACTGGACAGGTGGTTAAGGTGTAACCCTGGCCAGGAGGAGGGCCAACGAGATGGCGACGAAACGGCGCCGGTTCACAGCGAAGTTCAAAGCACAGGTGGCGGTGGAGTGTCAGCGCCCGCGATCTGGTAGATGGGAATCCCGCGATCTGGTAAGCGGGAA
>JAPPNY010000040.1 GCA_028818385.1 Spirochaetaceae bacterium | reverse complement strand
CAGCAAAGCGGGAATCTCAGCCTTTTTCCACCACCAGATCGCGGGCACTGACAGTCATGCGCATCGGGCTCTCCGGGGTGTTTCGGTTGTTTCGTGGTTTTGGTCACCAGCGATGATAACCGAAACACCCTTTTCTTCAACCCCTCAAAACCATCAATTCACGCCTGTTCAACAACTTGTGAGTTTACGGACAGGAACGAACTCTGCAGACGAGGCCAACGCGTCGGGAACGTCTGTGAGGACTGTGCCGTATCCGGAAAGGGGCGATGCGAGCGTCTCACACAGCGGGCGCCGCGCGGCATCCGACGTAGATCACGACGATGGAAGAGTCCAGGATCTTGCGAAAAATGGGCCGTCAACTCAATCCGGGAGACTCGGCGCACTTGCCCACAACGGTCGGTACCGACGTGGTGTATGTGCGCGTGTTTGGGCACTACGTGGAGGTGGTCACGACGTCCGCAGCCGCGTTCACTATGATGTGACTCTCGGACGCGATCACTGCGCTCAGGGACCGCGGAATGCAGATACATCGCTCCTATTGGGCATCC
The DNA here is from genome assembly GCA_028818385.1 of Spirochaetaceae bacterium. The sequence goes on along the minus strand of JAPPNY010000040.1, from coordinate 29,625 downwards.
TACGATCATGTCGTACGTCTGAAGAGGGAAACATCGGATGGTGTTGTATCTTTCCACCGGCATCGAAATACCGGTAAGTCGGCCGTCTGTTTCGCGTGTCCGCCGCGTTATCCGAATGGCGAGGAATCAGCCAGTTATCGTACGCTCAGTCTGAGATCGAGGACCGGCGGCTGACACCATAGGACGACGAGAGTCGGCGATCCGGATAACCGACAGCGTGTGGCGTCCGCACATCCGAGGGTTGTCCCACCAAGCTGCGTACGCGCTCGGTGAAAGTCGGGTCTGGCGACCCGACGGAGGAGAGACGACCGAGAACCAGGCTCGTCCCTGGGACGCGATCGCGGCACGCGGGCTGGGGACGGAAACCAGGTTTTGAAAAGACGCGGGTCGCTCTGTGCCCAAATTGCCCTTTCCGGTCGACTTGGGGAGATGAACGGTAGTCCAGGAAAAAGGAAGGAAATTCAGGAAAAACCTCGCAATTTGGGCAGATAGAGGTTTCCGCGGTAACGTCGATCGATTCTAATGGAGGCGCGAGCTCGGTTCGGAACGCATTCGGGGGGAGCCGTCCGGAGTTGGTGTGGGGAAAATTGGTGTGGTGGAAGTGAGTCGGAACCATGAATCAACGATCGCTGCATTGTGAGGTAACTGAACACTCGGGGGAACTGACCTTCGCGGGAGGCGAAATGGGGAACCAACTCCGTCCGCAAAGCATCAGCGAGATTCGAGGTGCGAGTGGAGGCTGGGTTCGCGTGGGTTGGGCCGGATCGAAGGCGCTCGCGAGTTGGGCCCATGGCCTTGGTCTCGGAATCACGACAAGCGCGAGGAGTTGACCGATGAAGCTGCACAGCGGTCGCAGCAAGATGAGAGTGGTCGCATTGGATCGCTACTTCATTTTCCTTGACGTGTGGAGGTCAGAAAGGGACGGGGCGGTGGACAATGACAAGCCATATGGGGGTCATACGTTGAGGATTGCATTCGTTCCCACGGATGTCGCCAACGAAGTAGTGTTCTCGTTTTACGACACGGAGCACGAATACGATTCGGAGGCGATGCAATGGAAGGACAACGGCCACTTGCCCTATGGATATTACAATCTGCCAATGAGCAGGCGCCGATAGGCAGAACGGCGAGCCGGACCTCGGGGAGTAATCGAAACTTTGTTGGCGGGAACCCATGGAGCAGCGGAGCAGGTCGAGCGACGGAGCAACGGGACGCGGGGCGGAGTCCAGGAGCGAGGAACAAGGGAGGTGAACGATGACAAGACGTAGAGGTGGCGGCAGCATGAGCTTGGCAGCTCTGGTCGTTCTCGCGGGAGTGATGTACAGCGGATGCCAAGCCGGACCTGGGAGTACGGAACAACCCACGACGCCCGAGGATCCAGCGATCGTTCCAAGGGCCGGGATTGAGTGGCGCTTGGTCCGGCAAGGTGGGGGATTTACGGCCCCAGACGGACAGTCAGGACAGAGCCTCCAGAGTATAGCCGGGAACGGGACACGCTTCGTGGCGGTGGGGGACAACGGCACGATCGCCCACAGCAGCGACGGTGAACGTTGGACGGCAGTAGGTGACGGGGCGACGTCAGCTGGGCTCTATGGACTCACGTGGAACGGGACACGATTTGTAGCGGTCGGAGAGTGGGGCACGATCGTGTACAGCAGCGATGGTGTTCATTGGACAAGCGCGAGTAACAACCCTACCGAGGAACTGATTGGGGATACGAACTACGTACGAGGACTCTATTCTACTACCTGGAACGGGGAACGCTTCGTGGCAGTCGGCGGCGAAGGCACGATCGCCCACAGCAGCGACGGAGACTACTGGACGAGGGCGAGCGACAGTGCTACATCGGCTTGGCTCTACGGGGTGACCTGGAACGGGGAACGCTTCGTGGCGGTTGGGGAGTCCGGAACGATCGTTCACAGCAACGACGGTGATCGCTGGACAGCGGCGAGCTACAGCGCTACATCCAGAGAGCTCCGCGGTGTCGCCTGGAACGGAACACGCTTTGTGGCGGTCGGAGCGGAGGGAACGACTCTGCACAGCAGCGATGGAGATCACTGGACAGCGGCGAGTGACAGCGGGACCGGCTACTGGCTCTACGGGGTGACCTGGAACTCGGAGCGCTTCGTAGCGGTCGGTTACAACGGCGCGATTATGCACAGCAGTGACGGGGATCGCTGGACTGAGGCCAGCGACAGCGCTACGTCGGCATGGCTCCAAAGCGTCGCGTGGAACGGCACGCGCGTTTCGTTGCGGTGGGTCCGCAGGTCGTGCACAGCAGCGATGGTGATGATTGGAGTGAGGCGGATGGCAGTCCCGGTGACGTTCTACTGGGGCTCACGAGCGTTGAGTGGAACGGCGCACTGTTCGTGGCGGTCGGCCAATGGGGCACGATCGTGCACAGCCTCGACGGGGACCACTGGCGGGCGGCGAGTGACAGTGCGACCGATCGCTGGCTCTTTGACATCGCCTGGAACGGGGAGCGCTTCGTGGCGGTGGGATGGAACGTCGTCGTACACAGCAGCGATGGAGACCGCTGGACGCGGGCGAGCGATACCGGTACATCGGAGTCACTCCGAGGAGTTGTTTGGAGCGGGTCACGCTTCGTGGCGGTCGGGGACGATGGAACGATCATTCACAGCAGTGATGGCGATCGTTGGACTGCGGCCAATGAACCGGTTCCTTCGATATGGCTCCGAGGCGTTGCGTGGAACGGTGAGCGAGTTGTGGCAGTCGGAGAGGGTGGAGTGATCGCCCACAGCAGCGACGGGGATCGTTGGGCTGAGGCGACCGACAGCCCCATTTCCCGTTTCAATATCCAAGAGGTGATATGGGACGGAACACGCTTCGTCGCGGTTGGGAACGCCGGTACGATCCTGCACAGCTCCGACGGCGATCGTTGGACGTCAGCAAACCGCATCGATCGCTCATGGTATCTCACTGGAGTCACTTCGAATGGCGAGCGGTACGTAGCGGTCGGGCGAGGCGGCACGACCGTCTACAGCAGCGACGGGGCCAATTGGCTGCCGAGCGACAAGGTTGTTTCGGACAATCTGGCTGACCTCACGTGGAGTGGCGACCGATTCGTGGCGGTGGGAAACAACGGAACTGTCGTCGTAAGTCCGTAGCGGGTTCGAGGCGAGTCAAGATGGGCGGCTGAGGTCCGATTGGGGTCCTCGCCGCGGCATCAGGGCACCGCCGCGGTCTTGCGCGGCTTCGGCGTTGCCACGATCGAGTGACGACGCGTGGTTCTGAGATCGGCGTCGGGGATCGGCGGCTACCTCGGCATGGAGCCGGAAGGGATGGGCAGGGACGCGGTGTTCGCCGGCTCCGATTAGGGCGGCCGGCCGGCCGAGGTCGCACCAAGGCCCCCACGCCCGTACAATCGGCGGATGTCGGTGCGGGAGGGGACGGGTCATGCCGGCGAGTCGCCGACCGCGTCCATCCTGCTGACCGACCAACAGCGGCAGATCGCGGATCCGGCGCTGCGCGGCAGCCTGTTCGTATCCGGCTCCGCCGGTGCCGGCAAGACCACCGCGGCCGTGCATCGCCTGCGGCGCCTGCTTGAGGCCGGCGTGCGCGCCGACTCGATCCTGGTGCTGCTGCCGCAACGGACCCTCGTCGGGCCGTACCGTGATGCGCTTCGTGATCCGGGTCTGGCGGCCGGGGCGGCGGTGGCCGTCGCCACCGTGGGGGGGCTGGCCAAACGGGTGGCGGAGCTGTTCTGGCCGCTGGTCGCCGGGGACGCCGGCTTCGCGGAGCCGGAGCGGGAGCCGGTCTTTCTGACCATGGAGACCGCCCAGTACTACATGGCGCGCGTCATGCAGCCGTTGCTGCGCGACGGCTGCTTCGATTCGCTGGAGATCGACCGCAACCGCATCTACAGCCAGGTGCTCGACAACCTCAACAAGTCGGCCGTGGTGGGCTTCGACCACCTCACTATCGGCGACCGGCTGCGCGCGGCGTGTGGGGATGACGTGGTACAGGAGCGCGTCTACCGCGACGTACAGACCTGCGCCACCTCCTTTCGCCGCTTCTGCCTGGAGCACGGGCTGCTGGACTTCTCGCTGCAGATGGAGGTGTTCGCGCGCCATCTCATGGACGTGCAACCGGCGCGGCGTTACCTTGCCAAGCTGCATCGCCACCTGATCGCGGACAACGTCGAGGAAGACACCCCGGTGGCGCACGACCTGCTGCTGTCCTGGCTGGGCGAGTTCGCCTCCGCCGTGGTGATCTCTGACGACGACGCCGGCTACCGGCGCTTTCTGGGCGCCGACCCCGAGGACGGCCTGCGCCTGCGCGACGCCTGCGACAGTGACGTGCGCTTGGACCGCCTCCCGGAGTCCGACCCGTCGCTGCCGGCGTTCGAGCGCCGGCTCGCCTGGCACCTGCAGCCGCCGGCGCGCCGGCCTGCGGATGGCCCGGGGCGCGGCCCGTTCCCGGCGGGCGGCGACGGCGTGCTGCGGTTCGCCCACCACCGCTATTACCCGGAGATGCTCGACTGGGTGGCGGCACGGATCGCCGGGCTGATCGAGGAGGGCGTCGCTCCCGGCCAGATCGTGGTGCTGGCGCCGTTCCTGTCCGACTCGCTGCGGTTCGCGCTGGTCGACCGGCTGGACCAGCGGGGGGTTCCGGCGCACTCGCACCGGCCGTCGCGCGCGCTGAGGGAGGAGCGGGCGACGCGCTGCCTGCTGACGCTGGCGGCTCTGGCCCATCCGTCGTGGCGGCTGCCGGTCGCGGCGGCCGAGATCGCCCACGCGCTGGTCGACGCGATCGACGGGCTGGACCTGATCCGGGCGCGGGTCCTGGCCGACGCCCTGTTCGACCCGGCGCAGAAGGACGGTGGCGCGCTGCGGCCGTTCGCGTCCGCTCCGGCCGGCATGCACGAACGCATCACCCACACCGTCGGCGGGCGTTACGAGGGGCTGCGGGTCTGGATCGACGACTACCGGTCCGCGGCGGCCATCGACCGGCTCGACCACTTCCTGCGGCGCTTGTTCGGAGAGGTGCTGTCGCAGCCGGGATACGGCTTTCACCACACCCACCCCCAGGCTCGGGACCACGGCCAGGTCGCGGCACAACTGGTCGAGTCGGTCCGCAAGTTCCGGTGGGTGACCGAGCGGCAGCTCGCCGGGGAAGGCGATTCCTCCGACCGGGAGTACGTGGCCACGGTGGCCGACGGCCTGATCGCCGCGCAGTACGTCGATGCGCGCGATGCGGACGCGCAGGAAGCGGTGCTGCTGACGCCGGCCTGGACGTTCCTGATGAGCAACCGGCGTGTCGACCACCAGTTCTGGATCGAGGTGGGCGCGCGCGGATGGTCCGAGCCGCTGCGGCAGCCGCTGACGCAGCCGTACGTGCTCAGCCGCGGCTGGCCGGCGGGCCGGATCTGGGGGGATGAGGACGAGGCGAGGGAGGGCCGGGATCACCTGTATCGGCTGGCGGTCGGGCTGGTCCGCCGCTGCCGCACGGCCATTCACCTGGGCCTCTGCGACGTGAACGAGCAGGGCTCCGAGTACCGCGGCCGGTTCCTGCGGGCCATCGACGAGGTGCTCCGCTCGGCGAAAGCCGCATGAGCGCATCCGTGGTCGAGCCGGCAGCGGCCACCGCCGCTCCGGCGTGGCAGGCGCCGCGCGGGTTCACGCCGCGGCCGAGCCAGCGCGCGGTCCTGTCCTACGACGGCGGGCTGATGGGGATCGCCGCGGTGCCCGGCAGCGGCAAGACCGAGACCGTTTCGATGCTGGTCGACCGCATCCTGGACCTCCAGGTCCTGGACGGCGAGCAGGAGATCCTGGTGGTCACCCTGGTCAACGCCGCCTGCGACAACCTGTCGCGCCGCGTCGATCAGGCCACCGCGGCGCGTACCCTGATGCCCGGCGTCGGCTACCGGGTGCGCACGCTTCACTCGCTTGCGGCCGACATCGTGCGCGAGCGGCCGGAAGCGGTCGGGCTGACCGATGCCTTCGGGATCGTCGACCAGGAACAGTGCGACCAGATCCGGCGGCAGGTCGCCGTCGCCTGGCTGCGCGGCAACGTGTCCCGCTGCGAGTGGCTGCTCGATCCCGAACTGCCGGAGGAGCGGCGTGCGTTCGTCCGCCGCGAGCGGCTGCCCGACCTGATAGAAGGCCTGGGCGCCGACTTCATCCGCTACGCGAAGGGCGAGCGCGTGCGGCCGGATCAGCTCCAGGCGGTGCTCGGCGATCGCCGCGCCGGCGCGGGCGACGGCGAACCGGATGCCGGCCTGGCGGAGATCGGCACGGCCCTGTACGCCGACTATCAGCGCGCCCTCGACTACCGCGGCGCCCTGGACTTCGACGACCTGATCTGGCGCGCGCTTGACCTGCTGGAGCAGGACCGGGAGCTGCTCGGCCGGCTCCGCGAGCGGTGGCCGTTCATCCTGGAGGACGAGGCGCAGGACTCCAGCGAGGTGCAGGAACGGATCCTCTCCCTGCTGGCCGGCGAGCAGGGCAACTGGGTGCGCGTCGGCGACCCCAATCAGGCCATCTTCGAGACCTTCACCACCGCGGACCCGCGCTTCCTGCGCGCGTTCCTGCTCCGCGACGACGTGGCCGCCCGGGAGCTCCCCGAGTCCGGCCGGTCCGCGCCCCGCATCATCGCGGTCGCCAACCGGATGATCGACTGGACCACCGGCCGCCACCCGGTGGCGGAGGCGCGCGATGCGCTCGGCCTGCCGCACGTCAGCCCGACGCCGCCCGGCGATCCGCAGCCCAACCCGCCGGACGGGCAAGCCACCGTGGCCTTCATCGACAAGCCACTCGCGCCGGAACGCGAGGCGGCGGCGATCGCCGATTCCGTCAGCCGCTTCCTGCCCGCCAACCCGGACGCGACGGTAGCGGTGTTGGCGCCGAGCAACCACCGCGCGGCCGATCTGGTGGAGGCCATCCGGGCGCGCGGCGTGCGCTGCGTGGAGAGCCTGCTGTCCAGCACGGGCGCCACCCGAGCGGTGGCCGAGGTGGTCGGCCACGTGCTGCGCGCCCTGGCGGAACCCGCCTCGGCCTTCGCGCTGGCCGACTGCTACCTCTCGTGGCGGCGCGCCGACAGGGACGAGCCGAAGAGATGGGCGGCGGCGGAAGCCGGTGCGCGGCTGCTGCGGGGCTGCGAGGCGCTGGAGGACTACCTCTGGCCGCGCCTCGGCCGCGACTGGCTGGCGGAGCAGGACATGGCCGGCGCGGAGCGGGAGCTCTTGACGAAGTTCGCCCACTTGGTGCGTCGCTGGCAGGGGGCGGCGGCGTTGCCGATCGACCAGCTCGTGCTGACCGTCTCGCAGGACCTGTTCGAGGAGCCCGACGAACTGGCGGTCTCCTTCAAGCTGGCGGTCAGCCTGCGGCAGGCCGGACGGGTGCATCCGCGCTGGGGTATCCGCGAAATGGTCGACGAGTTGAAGGCGATCGCCGGCAACCGGCGCCGGTTCGCCGGCTTCGCGCCGGATCAGTCCGGCTTCGACCCCGCCGCGCACCGCGGCGCGGTGGTGGTCGCCACCATGCACAAGGCCAAGGGCCTGGAGTGGGACCGGGTCTACCTGACCTCCGTGAACGCCTACGACTACCCGGCCGATCCGGACGCCGACCGCTTCATCCCGGAGAAGTGGTACCTGGCGGACCGCCTCAACGCCGCCATGGAGGCGTGCGAGGAGGCGCGCTGCCTGCTGGCCGGCACCGGGTACCGCCGGCTGGAGGCGACCTGCCGGGCCCGTATCGACTACATTCGGGAGCGGTTGCGGCTCCTGTTCGTCGGCATCACGCGCGCCCGGTGCGATCTGATCGTGACCTGGAACACCGGTCAGTCCGGTGAGGTCGGGCCCGCCGAGGCGTTCCGTGCCCTGGCCGCGTGGTGGACGGATCGGGAGAAGGAGACCCATGGCGATCGCTGACGGCCTGATGCTGAGCCAGGCCAGCCTGCAGGACTACGTGGAATGCCCGTACCGGTTCCGGCTGCGGTACCTGGACCGCCTGGAGTGGCCGGCCGTGGAGGCGGCGCCGGCCGGCCGCAACGAGCGGTTGCGCCGCGACGGTGCGGAGTTCCACCGCATGGTCCACCAGTACCTGCTGGGCGTGCCGGCCGAGCGCCTGCGGGCGCTGGCCGAGCACCGTTCCTCCGGGGACGGGCACGGGTTGGCCGACTGGTGGCGGTCGTTCAGCGAGCACCGGCCGGCGGACCTGCCGGGCGAGCGCTATCCGGAGGTGACGCTGGCGGCGGAAGTGGCCGGCCGCCGGCTGGCCGCCAAGTACGACCTGGTCGTCGTGCAGGAAGGCGGTGGCGCGATGATCCTGGACTGGAAGACCGCCGGCCGCCGCCCGCGGGACGCGACGGTGGAAGGAAGGCTGCAGACCCGCGTGTATCCCTACCTGTTGGCGCGGTCCGGAGGCGCGTTGAACGGCGGCACGCCGTTCGCGCCCGAGCGGATCGAGATGCGCTACTGGTACGCCGCGTTCCCGAACGAGCCCACCGTCATCCGCTACGACCGCGACCGGTTCGAAGCCGACGGCGCGTACCTCGCGGGACTGCTGCAGGAGATCGCCGGGCGTCCGGCCGACGGCTTCGAGCGGACCGACGATCACCGGCGGTGCCGGCTGTGCACGTATCGATCGTTCTGCGGCCGGGGGCGGGAGGCCGGAGACGGCGACGTCGACGAGGACGCGGCGGCCGACGTCCCGCTGTCGATCGACGATGGCGACGAGGCGATCGGGCTCGACTTCGGCCAGATCGGCGAGGTGTCGTTCTGATGGCTGCCGGCAGGATCGCGCCACACTGGGAGGAGCCGGCGCCGGTGGACGTGCCGGCCGCGCTGCGGGACGCCGTCGGCGGTCCCCCCGTGCTGTCCGAGACCCTGGTGCGGCGCGGCCACGACACGCCGGAGCGAGCCCTGGCGTTCCTGGAACCCCGCCACTACCGGCCGGCGCCGGCCGCCGACCTGCCGGACATGACGCCGGCCGCCGACCGGATCGAGCGGGCGCTGCGCGACGGCGAGCGGATCGGCGTGTGGGGGGACTTCGACGTCGACGGCCAGACTTCCACCACTCTGCTGGTGGAGACGCTGCGGCGCCTGGGGGCCGATCCGGCCTACCACATCCCCGTGCGCGCGACCGAATCGCACGGCGTGGGCGTGCCGGCCCTGCGCGGGTTCCTGGATTCCGGCGTGACGCTGCTGCTCACCTGCGACACCGGGGTGGACGACAACGAAGCGGTGGAGTACGCCGCCGGCCGCGGGGTGGACGTGATCATCACCGACCATCACGACCTGCCCCCCGAGTTGCCGCCGGCGCTCGCGGTGATCAACCCGAAGAGGATCGACCGGCCTCACCCGTTGCGGACCCTGCCCGGGGTCGGCGTGGCGTTCCAGGTGGCGCGCGAGCTGTTCGGCCGCGCCGGCCGCATCGAGGAGTCGCGCGATCTGCTCGACCTGGTGGCGCTGGGGGTGGTGGCCGATCTGGCCGAGCAGGTTGACGACACGCGGTTCTGGTTGCAGGTGGGGCTGATGGTATTGCGCCGTACCGGGCGGGTCGGCCTGCAGGTGATGATGGAGCTGGCCGAGCTGAACCGGGAGACGCTTGCCGAGGAACAGATCAGCTTCGCGCTGGGGCCGCGCCTGAACGCCATCGGCAGGCTCGGTGACGCCAACCCGATCGTCGAGCTGATGACGACCGACTCGCGCGAGGCGGCGCGCCGGCAGGTGGAGGAGCTGGAGCGGATGAACGCCCGGCGGCGCCTGCTCACCGACCAGGTGTTCGACGCGGCCTGCGACCAGATCGACGCCGACCCGGGCACCCTCGACCATCCCGGCCTGGTCCTCTTCCACGCGGACTGGCCGCCCGGCGTGATCGGCATCGTCGCCAGCCGGCTGGTCGAGCGCTTCCACCGGCCCACGCTGTTGCTCGCCTCGCCGGACGGCCCCGTGCGCGGGTCGGCCCGGTCGATCGCCGGCTGCAACGTCACCGCGGCGATCGCCGCCTGCGCGGAGCTGCTGGACGGATACGGCGGACACCCCATGGCGGCAGGCGTCTCGCTGCAGCCGGAACGGCTGGAACCGTTCCGCCGGGAGCTGCAGGCCGCGCTGCGCGAGCAGATCGGCGACGGGCCGCCCGCGCCGCGCCTGCCGATCGACGGCGTGCTCGACCTGGGGCAGACCGACCTGGACCTGGTGGCCGCGCTCGCCGGCCTCGGCCCGTTCGGTCCCGGCAACCGGGCGCTCACCTTCGCCAGCCACGGCGTCACCATCAAGGGCGTCACCGAGGTCGGGAAGGGAGGCGATCACCGCAAGATGCTGGTCGCCGACCGCACCGGGGCGACCCGATCGGTGATGTGGTGGCAGTCAGGCGGCGATCTGCCTCCCGAAGGCCACATCGACCTGGCGTATCGCATCTCCGCCCACGACTATCGCGGCAGCCGGTCGCTGCAGGTGGAGTGGATCGACGCCAGGCCGGCCGCCGCGCCCACGGTCATCGTCTCCGGGGGCGAGCAGCCGGCGATCGTCGACCACCGCGCCGGTGACGCTGCCGTCATGCTGACGGAGCTGGTGGAAGAGCTGGCGGAGCCGCCGGTGATCTGGGGAGAGGACGGCGTTGCCGAACCGGCGAGCGGACGCGACCGGATCGGTTCGGCACAGACGCTGGTGGTGTGGACGACGCCGCCGGGGCGCCACGAGCTGCAGCAGGTGCTGCGGCGGGCGCAGCCCCGCACGGTGCACCTGTTCGCGGTCGATCCCGACACGGCACGGGCCGACCGGTTTCTGGCGTGCCTGGCCGGGCTGTGCAAGCACGCGGTCCGTCACCGAGAAGGCCGCGTCGCCATCGCCCGGCTGGCCGCGGCCAGCGCCCACCGGGAAGCGACGGTGCGCGCCGGCCTGGAGTGGCTCGCCGCCCGCGGCGACCTCACCATCGTGCGGCAGGACGGCGAATCGGTGACGCTTGCCGACGGCGGTGAGGCCAACCTTGCGGACACCGCGCGCGCGGAAGCCGATGTCCGCGAGCTGCTCACCGAGACGGCATTCTACCGCCGGTTTTATGCGACGGTGCCCGTCGACGAGCTGAAGCGGACGCTGTAGACGACGTCATCGTCGCGGCCGCAGCAGGCGACGTTGCAGAAGCGTGGTCGCATGCAAGATCCCCGTGCGCGGGCGGGCGGCCGGTTACCGAGGAGTTCTCGAATCGACGATCCTTCGCGACCGCGCCTCGCGACGAGCTGACGGGGCCACTGTAGCGGCGCCCGCCTCGATCTTCTGCCAGTCCAGGCCCAACTGTGCCATCTGCTCCTGGAGCGCGGTGCGCCGGTAGGACGAGCGGACGGCATGCAGTGCGAACCCGACGCCCAGGATGGCGGACGGGATCAGGAACCACGGATCGCGGCCCGCCACCACGTTGATCAAGAACAACACGCCGCTCACCGCCGCCGCGCCAGCGCCGTGCGAGCGCAGTCGGGCCCGCGCCTTCTGGAACGCCCGCACCAGCTCCAACCGCTGTTCGCCGAGGTAGCCGGCCGCGTCCAGCTCGTCGGCGGCGCGGCGGCGGTTGGCGGCGTGCACGGCGTGCTGGACGAGCGCAGCCGCCCCGCATGCGAACGGGATCAGGAACCACGGGTCTCTGCCGGTGGCCGCGTTGATTCCCAGCAGCAGGGCGTTGATGCCGGCGAAGGTGACCCCGTGCATGACCAGCGACCGCTGCAGGCGTGTCGCCTTGCCGCGGATCGTCTCGCGCAGGCGATGGAAGCGGTCGCGGAGTCCCGTCACGGTGGAGAAGCCGAGAGTATACCAGCAGGATGGCGGCACGCCGTTTGACCGTCCGCGTGGCCGGCGGGGATGATCCGTCCGTGGCGGCAGAGGCGGGTTCGCTCTTCGTCGTCGCCACACCGATCGGGAACCTGGAGGACATCACCCTGCGCGCGATGCGCGTGCTGGGCGAGCTGGACGCGCTGGCCTGCGAGGACACGCGGCGCACCCGCGCCATCTACGAGCACTATGACCTGCCGCGGCCGCGGAGCGTTTTCTCCTACCACCGCCACAACGAAGCCGCTGCCGGGGCGCGCATCCTGGCGCTGCTCGCGCGCGGCAAGTCCGTGGGCCTGGTGTCCAACGCCGGCTATCCGTGCATCAGCGATCCCGGCCACCTGGTCGTCCGGCAGGCGATCGAGGCCGGCCATTGCGTGGATGTGATTCCGGGCGCCAGCGCCGTGCCCTGCGCGCTGATCGTCTCCGGCCTGCCGACGGGTGCCTATCTGTTCCTGGGCTTCCCACCGCGCAAGGCGGGGCGCATGCAGACCCTGCTGGCCGGGGCGGCGGACGGGGAACATACGCTGGTGCTGTTCGAGGCACCCGGGCGGGTCGCGGCGCTGCTGCAGGCGGCGGCTGCCGCGCTCGGCGATCGGCGGGCCGCGGTCTGCATCGAGCTGACCAAGCGGTTCGAGCAGGTGCACCGCGGCTACCTGACCGAGCTGATCGAGCGCGTCGACGGGATGGATCTGCGCGGGGAGGTGTGCGTTGTCATCGCCGGCAACGACCGGCGGCTCGTCCGCTGACGCGCGCCCCCGGCGGCTGGACACCGCCCACGGAGCGTTGCGGCTGCCGGCGTTCCTTCCCGACGCGACCCGCGGGGTGGTGCGCACGCTGGCGCCCGACGACCTGGCAGCCGCGGGGGTAAAGGCGCTCATGGTCAACTGCCTGCACCTGGCGCGGGCACCGGGGACGCAGACGATCGCCCGTGTCGGCGGACTGCACGCCTTCATGGGCTGGCGCGGCCCGCTGGCGGCCGACTCGGGCGGGTTCCAGGCGCTGTCCATGGCGGGCGTGCGGGTCACCGACCGGGGATTGAGCGTCACCGGCCGAGGGTCGGGCCGGCTGCACCTGACGCCGGAACGGACGGTGCGCCGGCAGCTTCAGCTCGGCGTCGACATCGCCTTCTGCCTCGACCACTGTCCGCGGCCGGACGCCGACTACGCCGCGCACCGGGAGAGCGTGCGGCGCACGGTACTCTGGTCCACCGCGTGCCGGCACGAGCTGGCGCGCGCCGCGGAGGCCGGGGCCGCCGTGCCGTTGCTGTTCGCGGTCGTGCAAGGCGGCCCGCACCGCGACCTGCGGGCCGGCTGCGTGGAGGAGCTGCTGGCGCTCGGGTTCGACGGGCTGGGCTTCGGCGGCTGGCCGATCACGGACGGCCGGCTGGACGACATGGTGCGCGCGGTGGCTGAGCTGGCCCCCGCCGAGGTGCCGCTGCACGGCCTGGGGATCGGCAGCCTGGGCGCGCTGCGCGAAGCCGCGGCCGCCGGTTACCGGCTGTTCGACTGCGTGCTGCCCACGCGCGATGCCCGCCACGGCCGCCTGTACGACGACGGCGGCGGGTCGGTGTCGATCCGGGACGAGCGGTTCGCGCGGCGGCAGGAAGCGGCGGTGGAAGGCTGCGACTGCACGGCATGCCGGACCTACCCCGCCGCCTACCTGCACCACCTGTTTCGCATCGGCGACGCGCTCGGTCCCCGCCTCGCTTCCATCCACAACCTGCGGGTCTACGGCCGCGTGGTCGGCGCCGTGGCGGAATGAGCGGGGCGCATCCTTTCGCCGCGGAGCAGGAACTGCTCCGGGCGCTGCGGGCGACGCGCAAGTACGGACGGGTGCACGGAGAGGTGCTGGGACGGGTGGCCCGCCGTTCGCTGGCCACCCACGGGCGCCGCGATGCCCTCAAGGCGGCCAAGCGTGCGCTGCACGAGCTTGCCGGCGCCTTCCTGGACGCGGACTCCTGCCGCCGCGCGGAGCGGCTGGTGCGGTCGATGGCGGTCGCGGATGCCGAGGGCCGGCGGCAGGTGTGCCGGGCGGTGCTGGGGATGCACGCCTCCAGCGCCGAGCGGCTGCCGGTGATCGAGGAGCTGTACGAGCGCATCTGGCAGGCTGCCGCTGACGCTCGCGGCCTGCCGCGCGACACGCCGGTGCGGGTGCTCGACCTGGCATGCGGGCTGGGCCCGTTCGCGCTGCCGTGGATGGGGTTGGCGCCCGGCAGCAGCTACCGGGGCGTCGACGCGGACGGCCGTGTCGTCGACTTGGCGCGGGCGGCCGTGCCGCATCTGGAGGTGCACGCGTTGCGCGAGCCGCCGGAGGTCGAGGTGGGCGACGTGCTGGAGCCTCCCGCGGCGCCGGGCGGAGACGACGTGGTGCTGATGCTGAAGACCGTGCCGACACTGGAGCGGCTGGAGCCGGGCGCGGGCGTCGACCTGGTGCGCCGCGCCGCCGCGCCGGTAGTGGTGATCTCCACCGCGACCGGCAGCCTGGGACGCCGGCGCCACCTGCGCCACGACGAACTGATCGAGCGGACCCTGGCTGCCAGCGGCCGCCGCGCCGCTCGCTTCGAGATGGCGGGCGAGGCCGTGGTCGTGACGTGGTAGCGCCTACTTCCGCCAGAACGCGGGCGTGAGCAGCACCACCACGCTGTAGAGCTCCAGCCGGCCGGTGAGCATGGCCAGGCAGAGGAACAGCTTCACGCCCGCCGGGTAGTGGCCGTAGTGTTCAGCCGGGCCGATCGCCCCGAACCCGGGGCCGATGTTGCCGACGGTGGAGAGCGCTGTCGAGAACGACGACAGCAGGTCGGTGCCGGCCGCCGCGACCACCAGCATGGTGACGATCAGGATCGCGATGTACAGAAAGAAGAAGGTGACGATCGGATGGATGATGTCCTTCTTCAGCGGGCGCGCGGTCACCCGCGTCGGGAACACGCCGCGGGGGTGGATGAGGTAGCGCATCTCGTTGGCCGCCAGCTTGAAGAGGGTGATGATGCGCACCACCTTGATGCCGCCGGCGGTGGATCCGGCACAGCCGCCCACGAACATCAGCGCCATCAGCACGGCCTTGCCGAACTCCGGCCAGCGGCTGTAGTCGGCGGTGGTAAACCCGGTGGTGGTCAGGATGGAGACCACCTGGAAGGCGCCGTACCGCAGGCTGTCGATGACCGAGTCGTAGACGCTCCCGTACAGGGTCAGCGTCACGACCAGGACGGCGACAGCGGCGATCGCCAGGTAGACGCGGAACTCCACGTTGGACACCAGCACGCGCAGTCCGCCGCGCCCGAGCCGGAAGTACAGGGAGAAGTTCACCCCGGCGGCCAGCATGAAGACGATGACCACGAGGTCGACCCACCCGGACTGGAAGCTGCCGATGCTGTCGTTGCGGGGCGAGAACCCGCCGATCGCGACCGTGCTGAAGGTGTGCATCACGGCGTCCAGCGGCGGCATGCCCGCCACCATCAGCAGCGCCACCTCCAGGGCGGACATGCCCAGGTACAACAGCCACAGGATCTTGGCCGTCTGGGCGATGCGCGGCGTGAGCTTGTCGACGGTCGGACCCGGCGCCTCGCTGCGCAGAACCTTCAGCCCGCCGATCCCCATGCGCGGCAGGATCGCGACGGTGAGGACGACGATTCCCATGCCGCCGAGCCATTGCATCAGCGAGCGCCAGAACAGGATGGAGCGCGGCAGCGCCTCGATGTCGGTCAGGATCGTCGCGCCGGTGGTGGTGAAGCCGGACATCGCCTCGAAGAAGGCGTCGGCGTAGTCCGGGATCGCGCCGGAGAGCACGAACGGCAGCGACCCCGACAGCGACACGCTGATCCAGCTCAGCGTCACGAACAGGAACCCCTCGCGTGTCAGCAGCACTTCCCGTGCCACGTGCCGGAGGCCTGCCAGCACGGTCGCCGAGAGCAGCCCGACGAACGCGGCCGGCACCAGGAAGGCGGCGACCTGCTCGGGCTCGCCGAGCGCCAGCGCGAGCAGCGCACAGCCGGCCATGCAGCCGACGATCACGAGCTGCAGCGCCGCGACCGTCTTGAGGATGGAGCGGACGTTCAAGAATCGAAGAGCTCTTCCACCCGGCCGATCGCGTCGGTGCGGGCGATGATGGTCAGCCGGTCGGCGTCCTGCACGACCAGGTCGCCGCGCGGCAGCAGGGTCTCGCCGTCGCGGCGCACGGAGACGATCAGCGACTCTTCCGGCAGGCTCAGTTCCTGGATCCGCCGGCCGGCCATGCGGGACGCATCCTCGACGGTGCTTTCGATCACCTCCGCCTGACCGCCGAACAGGCTGGCGACGCTGCGCACCCTCCCCCGGCGGACGATCCTGAGCACGGCGCTGACCACGCTGTTCTTGGGACTGATGATCACGTCCACGCCCAGGCGGTTGGCCAGCGTCAGGTAGTTGTACCGGTTCACCAGCGCGATCGAGCGCTTGATGCCGTAGGTCTTGGCGTAGATCGCCGCCAGGATGTTGAGCTCCTGGTTGGCGGTGGTGGTGATGATCAGGTCATGGTCCTTGAGGGATTCCTCCTCGAAGAATCCCTCGTCGGAGATGTCGCTGTTGATCACGATCGCGCCCGGAAAGCGGTCCGCCAGGGCCTTGCTTCGGGCCGTGTCGCTCTCGATGATCTTCAGCCGCCGCCTGCGCGCGAAGGCGCGCAGCAACCGCAGCCGCCCTCCGCGCTCGCGGCTTTCGATCAGAGACTCGGCGACGAAGCTGCCGACGCGTCCGCCGCCGACCAGGATGACCTGGCGCATCCGCAGCTTCGGCCGGCCGGCGCGGTCGAAGAGCTGGTCCAGGACCTCTTCGGAGGCGCTGAGGTACAGCTCGTCCCCCTCGCGGACCCGCGTGTCGCCGCGCGGCAGGTAGAACCGTTCGCCGCGCAGCAGCCCGCACACCAGGAACTCCAGCGGCAGCTCGGCGCGCGCCTGCGCGATGGTGCGGTTGCAGAAGGCGGAGTCGCCCATGATCGGCAGCACGCGCATCTCGATGTCGGTGTCCCCGAGGGTCACGACCTCGCTGGTGGCGCCGTGCTCGACGGTCTGCACGATGGCGCGCCCCGCCTCGATCTCGGGATTGACGATGTAGTCGATGTCCAGCATCGACCCGTCGAACAGGTGCGAGCGGGCGTGGTACTGCTGGTTGCGGACGCGCGCGATCTTGAAGGGGACGGAGAACTCGCGCGACGCCAGCCCGCAGGCCACCATGTTGAACTCGTCCGAGTCGGTCAGGGCGATGAAGAATTCCGCGTCCTGGATCCCCGCCCGGCGGAGCAGGCGCAGGTCGTTGCCGGCTCCGGTGATGACCATGCAGTCCAGGTGGTTGAGCGCGTACTTGGCCGTATCGGCGTTGCGCTCGACCAGGGTGACGTCCTGGTTGTCTGCGATGAGCTGCCTGGCGAGTTGGAAGCCGGTGCTGCCGGCCCCGACCACGACGATCTTCCGCGGCATCGTCCGGATGCTACCACCGACGGGAGGGCTTTATAATCGGCGGCATATGAGTCAGAAACCAAGCTACCGAATCGCCGTGTACCCCGGCGACGGCATCGGCCGGGAGGTCACGCCGCTGGCCTTCGACGTGCTGAATCAGGCCATTGACGGCCAGATCGAGCTCGACTGCACGGAGTTTCCGTGGGGGGTCGACTACTACCTGGAGCACGGCTCGCCCACCCCGCCGGACTACATCGAGCAGCTCCGAGGATTCGACGCCATCTACCTCGGCGCGGTGGGGGCACCGGGCCAGATGCCGGATCCGGTCTCGCTGGAGCCGCCGGTGCGGATCCGCCAGGCGTTCGACCAGTACGCCTGCCTGCGGCCGGCGTTGCTGCTGGACGGGGTACAAAGCCCCCTCGCCGGCATGGAGCCGCGGGCGATCGACCTGCTGGTGGTGCGCGAGAACTCCGAGGGGGAGTACGTCAACCAGGGCGGGCGCTTCCGCCGCGGGGAGCCGGACGAGATCGCCGTGCAGTCGGCCATCCACACCCGCGCAGGCGTAACCCGCATCCTGCGCTTTGCGCTGGAGCAGGCGCGCGGCCGGCGCCAGCACCTCACGATGGTGACCAAGTCCAACGCCCAGAAGTACAGCTTCGTGCTCTGGGAGGAGGTGCTGGAGGAGCTCATCCCCGAATACCCGGCCGTGCGCACCGACCGGCTGTACGTCGACGCTGCGGCGATGGACCTGGTGCGCCGGCCGCGGGACTTCGACGTGATCGTCTCCTCCAACCTGTTCGGGGACATCCTGTCGGACCTGGCGGCGATGGTGGTCGGCGGCCTGGGCATGGCGCCGAGCGCCAACATCCGTCCCGACCGCGGCGCCCCGTCGATGTTCGAGCCCGTGCACGGCTCGGCGCCGGACATCGCCGGCAAGGGGATCGCCAATCCCGCGGCCGCGATCCTGAGCGCGGCCATGATGATCGAGTGGCTCGGGCACGCCGAGCCGGCCGAGCGCATGCGCGCCGCCTGCGAGCGGGCGCTGGCCGGCGGTGCCGGGACGCCGGACATCGGCGGCGCGCTATCGAGCGCGCAGTTCGCGAAGCGGGTGACCGAGCGACTGGCCGGCTGAGCGGGCAGCGCGCATGGCCGGCGAGCTGGAGCGCCTGCGCGCCGAGCTGGCCGAAGCGCGCCGTCTGGCGCGGCTGGACCCGCTGACGCGGGCGTGGAACCGGCGCGCCGTCGTGGAGCTGCTGCACGGGGAGCTTGCGCGCGCCCGGCGGGAACGCAGCCGCGTGGCCGTGCTGTTCATCGACCTTGACCGCTTCAAGCGGATCAACGACCGCCAGGGCCATGCCGCCGGCGACGCGGTGCTGTGCGAGGCGGCCGCGCGCATGCGCGCTGTGGTCCGGCCCTATGACCCGGTCGGCCGCTACGGCGGCGACGAATTCGTGGTGATCATCGCCGGAACGGGCGCCGCGCGCGGCGCGGCGCGGGCGGCCGCCGCCATCGCCGCCGGCCTACGGGAGCGGCCGGTCGTTACCCCGGCGGGGTCGGTGTGCATGACTGCCAGTATCGGTCTGGCCGTTGCGCCCGCTGGCGCCCGCGACCCCCATCGGCTGATCGCCGACGCCGATCGCGCCATGTATGCCGCCAAGCGCGCCGGCGGCGATGCCGTACGGGATGACTCTCCGTCATGATGGAGGAAAGGAGCTGACGTGAACGAAATCCAGCGCTACGAGTTCGACCGGCAGGGTTTTCTGGTCATCGAGGGCATGCTGAGCGCGGCGCAGGTGGCACGCCTGGCGGAGGCGGTCGACTCCCTGGAGGAGCACGCCGTGGCGCGTATCGCCGCCCCGCCGCGCAAGCTCAGCTCGCGGGGGTACGAATATCACCAGGATCCGGACCTGGGGTATCACGCCCACGGCTCCCGGGAGGAGGGAGACACGGTGATCATCGAGGACTTCTGGAACGCCGATCCCGCCTTCGATCTGCTCATCGGGCATCCGCCGACCATGGACTGCGTGTGCTCGGTGATACGGGGCCGCCCCACGATCAACAATTCGGAGATCCGTATCCGCTATAGCGGCAACCAGACCGGCAACCACGGTGGCACGCGCTCCGCGAAATACCGCTACGACGTCAACCGGAACGGCATCGACTGCATGATGGTGCGCATGGTGTATTTCCTGCACGACGTCAGCCGTGAACAGGGAGCGTTCTGCGTCGTCCCCGGCACCCACAAGGGCAACTTCGAATGCCCTTACGAGAGCAGGGACCCGGACATCGAGCCCGGAGTGGTCGGCCTCGAGGTCAAGGCCGGCGACGCCATCTTCTTCACCGAAGCGCTCCGCCACGGCGGCTTGACCAATCGCTCCGCGCAGGTCCGCAAGACCCTGCACGTCGGGTACGGCCCCTATTTCATGATGTCCCAGAACATCGCCACCATGGATGAGCCGCCGTATCTGACCGATGCCACGCGCGCCCGCATGACGGCAGCGCAACTGGACATGTTCCGCCCCTTCCCCGATCGCTGAGCCGCCGCGCGCCGCGCCCGGCCGCAGGGCACCTGCTCAGCGCGCCAGCCAGCCGCTGAAGCGTTCGTTCATCTCGTCGCCGCGGTCGCTCCACCAGCGCCAGTCGTGGTGCAGCGCGCGCTCCATGTTGGCGGGCGTCGTCGGCATGTGCGGCGCCATGTCCACTCCCGTCTCCTCGTGCTCGGTGACCAGCGCGGTGCCGGAGCGGCGCACCGGTCCGTAGGAGATGTAGCGGCTCACCCCAGCCATCGACTCCGGCTTGCCCGCGAAGGCGATGAACCGGCGCGCCTCCTCCAGGTTGGGGGCGCCCGCGACGATGACGAGCTGGCTGTTGTCCAGGATCTGGCCGTCCCAGACGATCACGAACGGCTGGTCCTCCCGCACCTGCGCGTTGAAGATGCGCCCGTTGTAGGCGGTGCTCATCACCACCTCGCCGTCGGCCAGCATCTGCGGCGGCTGCGCGCCGGCTTCCCACCACACGATGTGGTCCTTGATCGTGTCGAGCTTCCGGAACGCCCGATCCACGCCCTCCGGCGTGTCGAGCGTGGCGTACACCTCCTCCAGCGGCACGCCGTCGGCCAGCAGCGCCATCTCCAGGTTGTCGCTCGGCACGCGCCGCATGCCGCGGCGCCCCGGGAAGCGGTCCAGGTCGAAGAAGTCCTCGATCGTTGCCGGCTGGGCGTCCGGGAAGTGTTGCGGATGGTATGCGTAGATGGAGGAGAAGAAGATGGTCCCCAACCCGCAGTCGGTGAGCGTCCCCGTGACGAAGTCCTCCTCCGCAGGGGTGCCGTCCGCCGCCGGCGGCAGGTCCTCGACGGTGATGAACTCCAGCAGACCCTCGTCACAGCCCAGTACGGCGTCGGCCACGTTCAGATCGACCACGTCCCAGTACACGTTGCCGGTCTCCACCTGCGCGCGGATCTGGGCGAGCCCGCCGTTGTAGTCCTCCAGCTTCACCTCGATCCCGGTGGCGGCCGTGAACGGCTCGTGATACGCCTGCTGGCTCGCACGCGCGTACGACCCGCCGAAGGACACCACGGTCAGCGACTGCTCGGCGGCAGCCGGCATGCCGAAGACGAGGAGAGCGAGCAACACCGCGCCCGCCAGAACACGCCGCCGGGTCAGACTGGTTGTTCTCATCCTCCCATCATCGCGTCGGCATACCCGCAGAGGTCAAGCGTTCCGCGAGCAGATTCGAGTTGCCGGTTCCGGAAAGGCCGGTGAGGACAGCGAAGTGACGCCTTGAAACGGTCAGCCGGTGTCGAGGTAGGCGATGGTGAGGGGGCCCTGCGGGAGCACGCAGAGCCGCTCGGGAGCGAGTTCGGCCAGGGTGGACTCGATGTTGCGGGTAGGGGTGAGCAGCGCGGCGCGGATCTCCTCGTCGCTGAGGCCGTCGCTGTAGACGTAGACGTCGGCGTGGCGCTGGATCTGTGCCTGGATCTGCACCTGCCACTGGTCGTGAGCGGAGAAGCCGGGTTGCCGCAACATCTCCAGGATCGCGTCCGGCGAGCCGGCCTCCGCCAGAAGCTCGGCGTAGCGGCCGTGGCCGGGCAGCCCGTCCGAGCACTCGGCCGCCATGATGATGGCGCCTCCTGCGCGGACGATGCCGCGTGCCGCCTGCATGCCCTTCACGGTCTGGTACAGGTTCTGGTCGAGCGGGTAGCCGCTGTTGGTGGTGACCACCGCGTCGAACGGCTCGTCCACCGCCACCATGGCGCTCCCGCGCACGAAGTCGCAGCCGCGCCGGTGGGCGGCCACCACGTCGCCGGCGAACACGCCGGTGATCCGGCCCTCCGTGTTGAGGGTGACGTTGAGCAGGAACAGCGGCTCGATGAGCGCCGCCGCCTCCCGCACCTCCTCCCAGATCGGGTTGCCGTCGGTGATCCCCCAAGTGGCGCGCGGGTCGCCGATCATGGCGTAGCCGTGGTTGGTGAGCACGCTCTCGCTGCCGGCCAGCGCGGGCAGGGCGCCCTTCGGGCCGCCGGAGAAGCCGGCGAAGAAGTGCGGCTCGATGAAGCCGGTGAAGATCACCAGGTCGGCCTCCATCACCGTGCGGTTCAGGCGGATGGCGTTGCCGCGGCTGGTGGTACCGGCGGCGACCAGCTCCGCGTCGTCCCAGGCGTCGTGCTGCCGGCAGCGATAATGGTCGACGACCCCGTCGCCGAGCATCTGCCGCAGCTCCGCCTCCGTCTGCGGGCGGTGCGTGCCCAGGGCGTTGATCAGGGTGATGTCGCCGCGCGCCACCCCGGCGGCTTCCAGCGCCCGCAGCAGCACCGGCAGGATGCGGTCGTTGGGCGTGGCGCGCGTGATGTCCGAGTGGGTAACCACCACCCGGCGCTTGCCCGCCGCCAGCTCGGCCAGGGGCGGCGAACCGGTGGGCGCTTCCAGCGCAGCGTCGATCGCCGCCGCCTCGTCGTCCACGCCGTCCACGTGACGGGGCAGCACCACCTGCGCGGAGGCCGGCACCTCAATGGCAAGCCCGTTGCGGCCGTACGCCAAGTCGACCCGTTTCTTCAACGCCGGAATCGTACCATCCGGCATGACGGAATGGCACGACGGTATGGCATGAGGGTATGGTATGAGCGAGGTGGGCATGGCGCGGGGCCGCCGATCTGCAGCGCCACCATCGTGACCATCTTCGAGTTCATCACCTGAGGACATCCATGGGTCGATTGACCGGACGATGCGCCGCCCTGTGCTGCGTCTGCCTGCTCGTTGCCGGCGCCCGTGCGGCGGCGCAAACGGGCGCGGACCCGGACCCACGCGTTCCCTGGTTCGCGCGCGAGCACGTGCTGGACATCGCCATCGAGATGGTGCAGGCGGACTGGGAAGACCTGAGCGCCCAGACACGCACCCTGCAGGACATCCTGGGGGGCGACGACTGCCTGGCCGAGCCCGTGGAGGAGATCTTCACCTGGTTCGAGGCCACGGTGACCGTGGACGGCGCGCCCTACGCCGAGGTCGGTGTCCGCAAGAAGGGGTTCTTCGGCTCGCTCAGCACCGAGAAGCCGTCGCTCAAGCTGCGCTTCGACAAGTACGTGGACGGCCGCCTGCTCGGCGGCGCGATCGACCGCATGACCCTCAACAACAGCCTGCAGGACGCGTCGATGATCAGCACCTGTCTGGCCTACCAGGTGTTCGCCGACGCCGGGCTGCCGTCGCCGCGCTGCAACTTCGCCACGGTGACCGTGAACGGCGCCGACCTGGGCCTCTACGTGCATGTCGAGGAGATCAAGCCGCCGTTCCTGGCGCGCCACTTCGCCAGCGCCGCGGGCAACCTGTACGAAGGCACCCTCAGTGACTTCGATCCCGGCTGGCGCGGGACCTTCGAGAAGAAGACGAACGAGGCCGAGGACGACTGGTCGGACATCGACGCCGTCATCGCCGCGCTGCAGGATCCCTCCCCCGCCGGCCTGGCGGCGCTGGATGCCATCGTCGACGTCGACCGGTTCCTGTCGTTCTGGGCGACCGAGGTGCTGGTCGGCCACTGGGACGGGTACGCCGGCAATCGCAACAACTACCAATTCTACCGGGAGCCGGACGGACGCTTCGTGTTCATCCCCTGGGGCGTGGACGCCGTGTTCGAAACGACCGACGTCCCGTTCGACGACTTCGTGTCGCCGCCGTCGGTGAACGCCCACGGCGTCCTGGCGCATCGCCTGTACCGGGACGAGACCGGACGCGCGGCGTACGCCGGCCGCCTCCGCGAACTGCTGGACACCGCCTGGAACGAGGAGGAGCTGCTGCGCAGCGCCGGCGAGCTGGCGGCCATCGTGCAGGCCCACGCATCCCCCGAAGCGCGCGAGGAGGCAGCCGACGACACCGTCCGGGTGCGGCGCTTTATCCTCAAGCGGCGCGGCGAGCTGTTGGCGGATCTGGAGCCCGAGCCGCCGGACTGGCCCTGGCCGCTGGTCGACGCGGCCGACGTGTGCTGGGGCGAGGGCAGCGGGGCCACGACGTTCGAGGTGGCGTTCAAGACCACCTGGGGGACGAAGGACAGCCCCAATCCGTTCGAGACCGGCACGATCACCAGCCTGGCCGTGGACGGGACCGACCAGCCGCCGGGGACGGCGGGGGCGACCGCCGGCCTCGCGAACGCTGAAGAAGCGGCGGAAGTCGGACTCGAGGACGGCGCGTTCCTGTCCGTGATGAGGCTGGAGGCGGACTTCTCCATCGAGGGATTCACCGTGTGGCTTCCGGTCGAGCTGCTGTCCGCCGGAACCGAGCTGACGATCGGCGAAGGCGGAGTCGGCGGCGTCCAATGGACGATGCCGCCGGGCGCCGCCGCCCCGGAAGCGTACGTCCCGATCGTGGCGGGCACGCTGGAGCTGGCCGCGGCCGATACGGAACGGGGGGCGGTGATCTCGGGCCGGCTCTCCGGCGCCTTCGGGTTCGGCGCTCCACCCGTGGAGGAACGCGCTGCCGCCCCGGAGGCCGGCCTGGAAATCGACGCCGGCCTGGTCATCAACGAGGTCGCCGCACAGGGCGACCCGCTCGACTGGGTGGAGCTGTACAATGCTGCCGATGCCGACCTTGCCCTGGCGGACTTCGTGATCGCCGACGACCTGAAGGACGCCGGCAAGCGCGTCCCGTTCCCGGCGGACCTCGTGATCCCGGCGGGTGGCTATCTCCGGGTGGAGCTGGACAAGGACGGCTGGCCCGGCTTTGCCCTGGGCAAGGATGAGGAGCTCGGCGTCTGGACGGCCGCCGGCGCCCTGGCCGCGGCGGTCGACTGGGACGAGGGTCAGGCCGACGCCGGCACCAGCTTCGCCCGGCTGCCGGACGCCAGGGGCGAATTTCGGACCGTGAGCACGCCCACGCCGGGGGCTCCGAATCAGGCCGAGGAGGGAAGATGACGGACACGTGGACGTGGGAACTGATCGCCAGGCACGACGTGATCACCGAGGGGCCGGCCTGGGACGGCGAGGGGATGCGCTACACGGAGATCGAAGCGAACCGGCTGTGGCGCTACACACCTGCCGACGGTCGTCGCGAGGTGTGGCGGGAGTCGACCGGCGGCGCCAACGGCACGATCTTCGACGCCGCCGGCCGCTACTACGCCTGCGAGGGCATCGCGCGGCGCGTGGTCCGCTACGCTGCCGGACAGCCGACCGAGGTGATTGCCGACGCGCATGCCGGCGCGCCTTTCAACGAGCCCAACGACCTGGCCGTGGACGCCGCCGGCAGGGTCTGGTTCAGCGACCCCAACTACGGCGAGCGCCCGCTCGCGCAGGCGCGCGAGTCGGTGTACCGCTGCGACCCGGCAGGCTCGGGGTGGACGGTCATCGAGGTCACCACCGACACCAACCGCCCCAACGGCGTGCTGCTGTCGGCCGACCAGTCGATCCTGTACGTGGCCGAGAGCCCGCGCCGCCTCGACCAGCGGCGCCAGCTCCGCGCCTATCCCATCCAGGCCGACGGTAGCCTGGGCGACTACACGCTGCTGCACGACTTCGGCGCCGGCCGCGGCGTCGACGGCATGTGCCGGGCAGACGGCGGGCTGATCGTGGCCACCGCCGGGCACCAGGAGCGCGGCCCCGGGCCGGCGATCTACGTGTTCGACGCCAAGGGGCTTCCCCTCTCGACTCATCCCACGCCGGCCGACCGGCCCACCAACTGCACCTTCGGCGGCCCCGACCTGACCGACCTCTACGTCACCTTCTTCGGAGGCGAGCTGTACCGCGTGGCCGACTCGGGATTACGCGCCGAAGGCTGAGCGGGGTTCCGTTATCCCGGGGTCCGGGTGAAGCGCAGTCCATCGGGAACGGCGTAGAGGGGAACATTCAGCACCCGACCGTCCCTCTTGAGGTTCAACAGGGTGCTGCGGACCAGCAGGGGCGGGGCGAACCGGGCGTCGAACGACCGCAGGCTCTTGCTCTTGGGGTTCACGCCGGCCTTCACCTCCAGCGGCAGGATCTCTCCGTCCCGTTCCAGCAGGAAGTCCACCTCGGCCTTGCCCCCGGAGCTGCGCCAGTAGTGAAGCTCGCCCGCCGACGAGGCGATGAGTTGCTGCGCGACGTAGTTCTCGACCAGCGCGCCGCGATACTCCGCGAACAGGCGATCGCGGTGAGCCATCAACTGGGGGGCGGTGTTCGCGAGCGCGCCGAGCAGCCCGACGTCCAGCGCGTACACCTTGAACGATCGGCGGTCCGCATGACCGCGCACGGGCAGGCGCGCGGTCTCGACCGCGAACGCCCGATGGATCAGGCCGGCGCGCTCCAGCCACACGAGCGCATCCTCATAGTCGCGGGCCCGGGCGCTCTTGTGGATGGCGGAGAAGATGAACTTCTTGTTCTCGCGGGACAGGTGCCTCGGCAGTGACTCCCATATGGCGATGATCCGCGCGACCTGCTGCGCCGCCGCGTGCTTGGCGAAGTCGAGCACGTAGGCATCCACGATCGCCTGCTGGACGGCCCGGACGGCGGCCACATCCCGGTCGGCCGCGTAGTGGGCGACGACCTCGGGCATGCCGCCGACGAAGTAGTAGGCGCGGAGCAGATCGATCAGGGCGCGGTGGAATGGCTCGGGAAACGGCACCGGTTCGGCATGGTCTTCGACGACACCGCGGTAGCGTCCCTCGCCGAGCGCATCGAGGAACTCCGGGAAGGTCATCGGATGCAGATCGACGAAGTCCACCTTGCCCACCGGGAACGATCGCGGCGTGGAAAGCGTGACCCCGAGGAGGGAGCCGGCGGCGGCGACGTGGTACTGCCCGGCGTCCTCGGCGAAGTACTTCAGGGCGTTCAGGGCGGCGTTGCAGGCCTGGATCTCGTCGAAGATGATCAGCGAACGCGCGGGAAGGATTCGCTCGTCCGCGAAGATGGAGAGGTCGCGAACGATGCGCGCGGGATCGAGATCGCGCTCGAAGAAACCGGCCAGGTCGGGCGTCCTCTCGAAGTTGAAGTAGTGGGTCGCCGCGTACTCCTCCCTGCCGAATGCCTGCAGCAGGTAGGTCTTGCCGGTCTGCCGTGCGCCGCGCATGACCAGCGGCTTGCGTCCCGGCGCTCGCTTCCAGGTGAGCAGGCGGTCGTAGGCGTCGCGTCGCATGGGGCAACCTTAGACCGGAACGACCGGATCTGGCGATCATTCGGACGTTTTTATGGAGTAAATGGCAGAAATACGTCCGAAAAACGTGCGGAGGGCGCTCAGCCGAACAGGCGGTCGATCAGCTCCATGGACAGGATCGCTTCATGCAGGTCGCACGCGGGGGGGCCGAACGGGCGGCCGTCGCGCACGCGGTCGATGAAGTAGCGGTTCTGTTCGCGGCTGCTTTCATCGCCGGAGCAGGTGAGCTCCGTGACCTGCCCGTCGATGATCACTTGGCCGCTGCGCACGCCTTCCAGGTAGGCGGAAGCGCTGCGGCCGTGCATCTCGTAGCGCTCCAGCCGGGCGCCGGCGGTGACGTTGGCGATCAGGTGGGCGACGCAGCCGCTCTCGAACAGGATAAGTCCCCCATATACGTCGCGGTACCCGGAGAAGAAGCTCCCGGACAAGCTGTGCACCTCCGCAACCGGGGAGTCGGCCAGGGCGCGCACGCAGTCCAGCGCATGCACGGGGGTCTCGTAGAAGTACCGGTCGAGCACCGGCGGCTTCAGGATGCCACGTTCCTCGATGTCGACCAGGTTCTTGTGGAACTCGCCGACGATGGTGGTCAGCGGGCCGCGCTCGCAGATCAGCCGTTTCGCCTCGCGGATCGCCGGGTTGAAGCGGCGGTTGAGGCCGACCATGCAGCGGGCGCCGGTGCGCTCGGAGATTTCCAGAAGGGCACGCGTCTGTGACACGTGGAGTCCGGGGGGCTTCTCCAGCAGGGTGTGGACGCCGGCCTCCAGGCAGATCTGCGCAACGGGAGCGTTGAACTCCGGGGGCACCGCGACGACCACGGCGTCCGGGGACTCGGATTCGAGCATCCGCTCCGGCGCCGCATAGGTGGCAACGCCGCCAAGCTCCTCGGCCGCGGCGTTTCGGCGTGTCTCGTCCAAGTCGCACACCGCCGTCATCACGGCTCCGTCGATCGCGGCGATGTGTCGCGCGTGGCCGCGCCCCCGTCCGCCGCAGCCGATCAGGGCTGCGCGTGTCTCTTTCATGCTCCTCAACCCTCCGCACCGGCGACATCGATGATCACCTTGCGCTCCTGGCGCTCGCCGCGCGCCAGCGCGGTCATCACCTCCGGCACGTCGTCCAGCGTACACCGCGCCTCGATGAAGGTGGCCAGCCGGCCGGCGAGCTGCGGCAGCGCATCGACGCTCGCCTGGAACGATGCGCGGTCGAAGCCGTAGCTGCCGACGACCGTGACTTCGTCTGAGACCAGGTCCTGCAGCGGCAGGCTCACCTCCCGTGCCAGGTTGCCGATGGCCAGCAGCGTGGCGTCGGGCCGGCAGAGCTGGAACGCGAGCGTGAACGACGGGCCGGTGCCGACGGCGTCGATCACCACCCCGGGGCGACCGCCGAGTGCGGCCTCCACCGCCGCGGAGGTAGCCGCAGGCTCCTCGCCCGCCTGCAGGTGATAGGGCTGTGCGTCGAAGGCCGAGGCCGCCTGCGCCTTGTCCGCCACCGTGTCCAGCACGACGATCGGGTCGAAGCCCCGCAGGTGGCCGACCGTGGCCGCGCACAGGCCGATGGTGCCGGCGCCCAGTATGGCCAGCGGTCCGGGGCGGCGGTCGTGGGCGGCAAGGCGGTCGAACGCATGGCCGGTCACCGCCGCCGGCTCGGCCAGCGCCGCGATGTCCGGCCCCACCCCGGAGGGGATGGGGATGGCGTTGCCCGCGGGGACCGTGACGTACTCGGCCATCGCCCCGCGGCGGGAGAGATTGACGCCGATTATCTGCTTGTTCAGGAAGCTCGGATCGCCCTCCTCCGGGCTCGGAGCATGGTCGGCGATGATGTTGTACAGGGCGACCGGCGTGCCCACCGGCGGCCCGCCGGCGCCGGGACCCAGCGCCGCGACGCGGGCGCCGACCTCGTGTCCCATGACCATGTCGGGCGCGCGTCGGCCGCTCTCACCGGTGAAGCCGTGCACGTCGCTGCCGCAGATGCCGACCGCGTCGACCGCCAGCAGCACTTCGCCGTCGCGGGGCTCGGGCTGCGGCAGATCGACGACGCGCATCGCCCACGGCTTCTCGTACAGGACCGCTTTCATGAAGCCGAGCATAGCGACCCGCGCGGCGAAGCCAAAGACGGCGCGTTTGCCCTCGCCGGCCGAACGGTCCCTATCCGGACGCGTCGCGGGTGCTGTCTGCGGCGGGTTCGGCGCCGCCGTAGCGCGGCAGCCAATATTCCAGCCACGTGCGCTGGCAGCGGCGGTCGCAGAAGCTCAAGCGACGCTCGCCGTGCCGCGCTCGCCAGAGACGGCCGACGATCATCTTCCCGCACAGGTCGCAGCGCGCGGTGGTGGTGGCGTACAGCGCGTCGGGGACCGGCTCCCAGTGTCCCTCGGCGGCGTGTCCCTCGGCGGCGTGCCCGTCGGCGGCGCTCACGGTTCCGAGCGTAGCTGCGCCGTTGCCGGCGCGTCGACGCGCCAGCCGCCGTCGGCGTCCCGCGCCAGCACCACTCCGTACACCTCGCGCGCCTGATCCGGGCCGAGCACCCCGTCGCGTACCTCCTCGCACACCAGCTCGGGGTCGCGCTCCGCCGGCGGCCCGTACCCGCCGCCGCCGGGACTGACGATCTCGATGCGATCGCCGCCTTGCACCCGGATGTCCGCGAACTTGTTGGGCGACACGGTGCCGAACGCTTCGCTGAAGGTGCGCCAGGAATCGTCGCCGTCCCGGCGGATGCGCAGCGCTCCCGGGCGTCCCTGCTGGCCGCCGAACAGCCCCCAGGCGCCTGTCTCGTGGCGGTCCATGAAGCTGGACACCGTGATCTCCGGCGCCCGCGCCTCGATC
>JAPPNY010000064.1 GCA_028818385.1 Spirochaetaceae bacterium | reverse complement strand
GACGCGCTCCTCCTGACTCGCTCTCCCGAAACCGGGGATTGCCGGACAGGAACTAGTAAAGTAGTCCGGATCGGTATCGACACCTGCCACGTGGCACTCTACTCCAGCACTGAGCAACCGTTTCCGAATCGGACCAACCTCAGAGCGCGTCGAGAGTGGATCAGGGTTGATTACGATAATGTCATCGTGCCGGAGCTCTTCTTCGTGGATGTTCTTTACGATCTGCTCCACTAACCAATCCGCCTGTTCTGACGCTTTGCCAAATACTTTGAACTGAATCAAATCATCCACTGGAGAGTGGTTCTCCAGGAACCTCGGACTGGTGTTCTCACCCCTAGCCAGAGTCACATTCGAGCCCGGGCGGAGGACGCCGTCGGACTGCCTATATCCTATTTCTTCCCACAGTTGTGGATGATCGAACATCTGTACGAGTCCAAGTTCCTCTCCTGCGGACGGGCGTCGATAGATTCCGAATCCCAGAGCATGAGCCGTAACCAATACAGGACGTGAGTTGCGGTAACATCTGTCAAGGATGATGTCCTTTCTCATCGTCCGGTCACCTTCGGCATCAAGTCGCACGCGAGGCGAACCATCTGCGTTCGTTCCGAAAATCACCTCCGGAGAAGGAAGAGATCCTCCCGTCAGATTCTGGAGTTCATCGTATGCGTAGATCAGTCGTTTCAGATTGCCGATACAGTCATAGCAAAGCTGAAGAAACGCTGGCGCGAAGTCTTGCGCTTCGTCAATTAGTATTACATCGTAGATCTTCTTGATGGAACCCGCTTGGCGCATCGCAAGCTTACACACACCGGAGAAGGCATGCTCTGAGCCGAACTTCGAACGCGCCTCTCGGAAATCCAGATAGTCGACGTTATTAGTGCGGCAGAACTCGAAGTAGATGCCATCTCTCTCGGCTCGACCCGGAGCACCCCACGCGTTTACTATGCGAAGATTCTCCCAATCGGGCTCTTCGCCAGTCTGCTCTAGGCAGAAAATGTTTATGAGCCTCCTAAAGAACCCCTTGAGAGAGCGTGTATTGAACGTTACGGCTATGCGCCAGTCTGGATGTTGTGTGTGGAGGTACGCGGCCTTGAGTGCCAAAACGATAGTCTTTCCCGAGCCAGCAAGGCCGCGGATACGCTGGACTCCATCGACAGTCTCGATGACGGCTTTGTTCTGTATAGAGTCAAGGGTCGCAATCGTGTCTTCAAGGCGCTTTAGCTTTGCGCCCCGCGAGTTACTGTGCTGGACGGCTCGACGTGCTCGGCTCTTGCGAATGGTTGAAGTGCTCTCGATTACGGAAAGAGCAGCTCGGTAGACTGATGGTGGAACTTGAGGTTGACATTGCTTCAGGCGAGCAACTAGGGTATCGACGTTCGTTAACGGGTATATGTCGTCGCGGTTTCCGATAGAGAGACTCATTGCGGGGGCGAAAGACATCGGGTGAATTGGAATGACGAGCTTTCTTCGGTCTACCAACTCGGAATGTTTCTTTAGACGGGCTTCGATTTGGTTGTAAGACTCATCCTGACGTGCCTGATAGTCTCCAGGGTCAACGCCCTCAACTAAGTCGAATATTACGATCCCAGTGTCGGTTGAAATAAGGAGAGCGTCGATAGGATACGAGCCGCTTGGCGTCACGATTATGGGATAGCCGATGAACAACTCGCCACTGAAATCAGGAAGCTGTCCGAGGCAATCCTCGAGTGCTGCACTAGTAGCCGGCTTGTTGTTGGTGCCGCGAACTACATCGATAGCCACAGTATTCCTCTCGTTCGGAGTATACCACCACAGAGAGCCGAGTCCAGCCCAAATCGCGGCAGACTGCGGCGGAGGGGCGATCGTGGAGATGACGACGGCGTACGAACGTTGCTGTTCTCAGCAGGGAGTGTGCTATGGGGGTCGCGCGCCTGCACGCTCCTACGTCAACAGATGAGGATGTCTTTCCTTGTAGACACTCGTAGACACAACTCCTCCTCGGGCTATGCCTCACAGACGCGCGTCGCAATCGAGCGTTGGATGTCATCGTCGATCCGCTCGTTGCTCAATCGCCCCCCGTGAAGAGTCAGCGCTGAGGTCCGTTGATGCGCTCCACTTCCTGCTCCCAGGTGCCGGCGACCTCGACCCCATACTCCGCGCGGCCGCCGGTGGCGCGGGGGCCGGTCACGTAGGGACGGCGGCGGTCGCCTTCGACCAGATCGGGGGCCGCGTAGTCGGCGTGCAGGAAGTGGAACGCCATGCCGGCCCGTTCGCGGTCGGTGGTGTTGGCACGGGTGCAGTGGGCGGTGCCGTAGCAGAAGAAGGCGACGCCGCCCGCTTCCAGCTCGATCGGCGCGGCCCGTTCCTCGGGCGGCCAGGCGCGGATGTGGTGGTCGGAGTCGAGGTCGCGGCGGTGCTCGTAGCGCTCGCGGTGGCTGCCGGGGATCAGGTGCAGGGTGCCGTTGGCGAGCGTGGCGTCGTGGATGGCGATCCACATCGCCGTGCCGCGCAGGGGATCGGCGATCCTGAAGTAGGCGTTGTCCTGGTGCCAGGCCGTACCGACGCCGTGGCGGGCCGGCTTGAGGAACATCTGGTCCAGGTGCAGCAGGAACGGGTCGCCGATCAGTTGGCCCACGGCCTCCACCACCTTCCCGTCGAACGGCAGCGCCCGGACCAGGTCGCTCTTGTCGAACAGCGGGATGAGCTGGAGGTTGGCCTTGGTGGTCGAGTGGGTCGTGCCGTCCCCGTCCGTGGCGACGTTGCGCACCAGCCCCTCGCGCTTGAAGCGCTCCACCTCGGCCTGCAGCGCGGCGACTTCGTCCGTGCCGTAGAAGCCGGGCACGGTCAGGAATCCGTCGCGGCGGAAACGCTCGATCTGTTGCGCGCTTAATCTCATCGGGGGCGAGTGTAGTCGCACGATGACAGCGCGTCTCGCGGATGCAGCCGGCGGAGGAAGCGGTCGCACGGCAGGCACAGGACGCCGTCGATGGACAACTCCTCCTCACCCAGATGGAGCAGCAGGCGGTCCGCCTCCGGGTAGTCGGCGTGGAACGAGCGCAGCGAGCGCAGATCCGAACTCCGCACGGTGGCGCTGTGCTTGACCTCGATGGCGGTGAATTGCGCCGGTCCATAAAGGACGAAGTCCACCTCGGCCCCGGCCCGCGTGCGCCAGTAGAACAGGCGATCGCCACCACCGCGGTAGGCGACCCACGCCCGCAGGTGCTGGGCCACCAGCCCTTCCAGCGCGGCTCCCGCGATCTCCTCGGGCCGATCGAGCGGTCCGGACGGACGCAGCGAGCGGAACACCCCGGAGTCGAACAGGTAGAGCTTGTCGTGGGCAACCGTGGCGCGCGCGGCACGCTTGCGGAACACCGGCACGCGAAAGCTCAGCAGGAGGTCCTCCAGAACGCCCAGGTGGCCCTCCGCGGTCTTGCGGCTCACCTCGCTGTCGCGGGCGATGTTGCTGACGTTCAGGAGCTGTGCGTGCGAGAACGAGACGGCCTCCAGGAACCGGGAGAACCCGTCCAGATCGCGCACCAGCCCCTCCATCTGCACCTCTTCGCGCACGTAGACGGCGACGTAGCTCTGCAACGTGTCGACGGGATCGTCGGCACCGAGCACCAGCGGGAGCATGCCGCGCTGCAGCGCTGCCGGCAGATCAAACGAGGCTTCCAACTCCGCCGCCATGAAGGGATGCATGGTCCGCACCACGGCCCGGCCGGCCATGAGATCCACGCCGCTGCGCCTGAGCTTGCGCGCGCTGGATCCCGTCAGCACGAATCGCCAGCCGCGCTGCTCTTCGATGAGGGCATGGACGGCACTGAGCAGATCCGGGACTCGCTGGACCTCGTCGATGACGATCACCTGCCCGTCAGGCTGAGCGTGCACCAGGTCGAAGAGGCGCTCGGGACGCGCCCGGTAGCGCTGCTGGGTGGCCGGATGGAGCAGATCGATGCATACGCTGTCCTGGTAGTGACGTTGGGTCCAGGCCGACTTGCCGGTGCCGCGCGGGCCGAACAGGTAGTAGCTCTGCCCGGGAGGGTCGAAAAATCTACCTACAAACGCCATTTTGAGACTCAATGTGGCGACAGCATCGCCACATTGCAACCCACATCGCGTGCCGGCCGGATAGTGTACCGTGGTCCCGGTGATCTATAGCTGGTCCTATCACCACGACGAGGCGACCCGGCAGCGGCTGCACCGCCTGAAGCGCGACATCACCACGCTCTGCCTCTGGCACGTGTTCCAGATGGGACAGATGGGCATCAGGAGCCTGGAGTCGGGGCTGTTCGACTGGACGATGATCTGGCGCTTCCTGCCGTGGCGGGCGCGGGCGGTGCCGCAGAATCCGCAGGCCGTCACGAATCCGATCTGGAGCGAGTTCTCGGCGCTGATCACCGGGATCGCGGCCCGCTACGCGACGCGCGAGGACGCCGCGTCCTTCGTGAAGGAGGCGATGGAGGCGCTCGAACCGTGGTATCTGGCCGAGGAAGCGGCGGAGGATCGCGAGCTGGGAGGCGGCGGGCACCGCGCGATGCTGGCCGCGCACCGGAAGCTGCGCTGGTTCGGCTGCTTCCGCTATACGGTCGGCAAGCCGGCTTTTCCCCCGCACTGGCGCGAGCCCCGGGATGACGTGGCCGAGATCCACATCCAGAACCACGTGCCCCCCGATTCGCCCTTCGGCGACCGCCGGCGGCTGGCGGCGTGGATGCTGGAGCTTTCCTCCGACGTCGAGGCAAGGGCCCCGCACGTCACCCGCATCGGCACCGGGTCGTGGCTGAACGCCACCCCGCACTTCCTGCAGGTGTACCCGACGAGCTACGCCGCATCGCTGGTCCGGTACAGCGGCGAGCACAAGGCCGGGCTCGGCACCTGGGGGCAGTTCATCGCCCGCGACCTGCGCCTCAACGAGTCGCGCGCGGACCTCCTGCGCACGGAACAGACCTTCGCCTGCCCACAGTCGTACGGAAGCTGCTCTTTCGACGAGTTCCGCCACCACACCGAGACCGCGGCTCGTCAGGCCGGCCTGTGAGACTCGCAGTTTGCGAGCTGGCCGTCGAGGAACGAGCGACCCGCCGAGAACGCAGCAGCCGTTTGACGCTTCTACCCGCGACAACTACGCTGAAATGACGAAACGGATGTCCCCGAGCTGACTCGACGACAGCTAACTGGAGGAGTTTCGAGCGATGGCGTCGCCCGAGGACAAGATGAAACTTGCACGCCGGCACCTGGAACGTGTGCAAGTCGCGTGGGAAGATCCGACCGACTGGGCAGATCTTTCCTTCTACGGTCTGTATGCCCTTGAGGCTGCTGTTGATGCTGCCCTGCTATTCCATAAGAAGGAGATACAACCAGCACACTGGTATCGCGTCGAGGCCGCGAAGCAATTGTCTTCCGAACATGGACTTGATGACGTCTCCGAACTCATTGGCGATCTCAATGACGTCCGGAAGCGCGAAGCGTATGGAGACGCCATAGCTACGGAGCTGGACGCGGTGGAGGTGGCGACCACGATCGAGAAGTACATCGATTCAGTTGCTGCAGTCGTGGACGAACAATGAGCGTAATGATCTCTCAATCGCCTGAACGGCTCATTCATAGATGGCCAACGGCCCGAGCCAAGGAATGGGTCACCTCGTTCCTTGCAGAAGCGCGTCAGGATCGGAACGTAATCGCTGTGGTAGCCATTGGCTCTTCGGTACGATCGAGGGTGCCATCAGACGATCTTGACCTGTTCGTCCTGTGCGGCGACAGAACCTTTCTGAAAGCACGAGCTCCCATCGAGATCGATGTGCGTACTACGAACGTCGATACTGTGGAACAGGAAATTCAAGCTGGACGCGACTTGGCGATCTGGGCCGTACGCTATGGGCATCCCCTGCTGGACCGAGACGGAAACTGGCGACGCATCGTGGATCGCTGGATGGATGAATTGCCTCTCCCTGACCCATCGATATCCATGGAGCGTGCCCGGAAGGCACAAGAACGAATCCATGACTTACATGACATAGGAGACGAAGATGCAGCCCGCGAACTTACGATCTCCTATCTCACGCACCGTTCGTGGGCGCGTCTGGCGCAAGCCGGAGTGCATCCACAGTCCCGTCCCGAGCTTCCGCGACAGCTTCGGGCAGTGGGCGAAGCTGGTCTTGCTGCGGCGCTCGAACAAGCTCTATCGGAACGGAACGTCCGTTCGTGACGGAATCCGAACTCCTCAAGCGCATCACCGTAAGGACTGATGCCTTTGGCGGAAAGCCGCTCATTCGCGACATGCGGATCGCCGTGGAGCATGTCCTCGGAATGCTCGCCGCCGGAGACACCGAACAGACGATTCTCGCGGAGTACCCACTCCTGGAACGTGAGGACATCCGGGCGTGTCTCCTCCTTGCCCACCGTTCGATCGCGGGTGAGCAGGTCTACGACCGGATCCCGCTCCGCCGCGGTTCCCAATAGCGACGACGGCGCCGCGCCGCTCAGCCGACCGGGGGCAGCTCTGCTAGGGCCTCGGTGATGCGCTCCTGGGGGTACTCGTAGTTGACGAGCTGGCCGTCGAGGAACGAGCGGTACGCCTGCATGTCGAAGTGGCCGTGGCCGCACAGGTTGAAGGCGATCACCTTCGACTCGCCTGACTCCTTGCAGCGCAGCGCCTCTTCGATGGCGACCTGCACCGCGTGCGCGGGCTCCGGCGCCGGCACGATCCCCTCGGTGCGCGCGAACAGCCGCGCCGCCTCGAACACCGGTATCTGCGGCACGGCGCACGCCTCGATCACGCCCAGGTCGTACAGGTGGCAGATCAGCGGCGCCATGCCGTGATAGCGCAGGCCGCCGGCGTGAATGGGCGCCGGCACGAACGAGTGGCCGAGCGTGTACATCTTGATCAGCGGCGTGGTGGCCGCCGAGTCCCCGAAGTCGTACCGGTACTGGCCGCCGGTCAGGCTGGGCGCGGCCGTGGGCTCGACCGCCACGAAGCGCGTGGCGCGATCACCGCTCAGCTTGTCCGGCACGAACGGGAAGATGAATCCCCCGAACGACGAGCCGCCGCCCGTGCAGCCCACCATGACGTCCGGGTAGACGCCGGCGCGCTCGAACTGCGCCTGCGCCTCGAGGCCGATCACGGTCTGGTGCATCAGCACGTGGTTGAGGACCGAGCCCAGGCAGTACTTCTTGCTGCCGCCACTGGTGGCCGCGGCCTCTACCGCCTCCGAGATCGCGATGCCGAGGGAGCCCGGCGAGTCGGGCTGCGACTCCAGCACCTGCCGGCCGGCGTTGGTCGCGCTCGACGGACTGGCGGTGACACTGGCGCCGTAGGCCTCCATCATCGAGCGGCGGTACGGCTTGCCGTCGTAGGAGACGCGCACCATGTACACCTCGCAGTCGACGCCCAGGAACGCGCCGGCCATGGCCAGCGCGCTGCCCCACTGTCCGGCGCCGGTCTCGGTGGTGAGCTGCGTCACTCCCTCCTGGCGGTTGTAGAAGGCCTGCGCGACCGCGGTGTTGGGCTTGTGCGAGCCCACGGGCGAGACGCCCTCGTACTTGTAGTAGAGCTGCGCCGGAGTATCGAGTTCCTGTTCCAGGCGCCGTGCCCGGAACAGCGGGGTCGGACGCCACAGGGCGTAGATCTCGCGCACCGGCTCCGGGATCTCGACCTCGCGCTCCTGGCTGACCTCCTGCTTGATCAGCTCCATCGCGAACAGCGGTGCCAGGTCCTCGGGACCGA
This sequence comes from Spirochaetaceae bacterium, assembly GCA_028818385.1. Next base: position 22,692 of record JAPPNY010000064.1, on the reverse strand, counting down.
TCGGGTCCATGCGGCCGGGATGGATCACCGGCGGCAGCGGCTCCGGCACGTCGGCCTGGATGTTGTACCAGGAGGTCGGAATCTCCGACTGCGGCAGATCGAAGCGAATCGTCTCCATGTGCTACTCCTTGGGTTCTGCGCGGCATACCGTAGCCTGCCGCGCGAGGGTCACGGCAGCAGGGTGGAGCCCATCAGGTAGCGGTCGCACTCGCGGGCGGCGCCGCGGCCTTCCATGATCGCCCACACGACCAGGCTGGCGCCGCGGCGCACGTCGCCGGCGGCGAACACACCTTCGACGTTGGTGGTGAAGCGGCCGTACTCGGCGGCGGCGTTGGAGCGCTCGTCGCGGTCGATGCGAAGCTCGTCCAGCAAGGGGCTCTCCGGCCCCAGGAAGCCCATCGACAGCAGCACCAGGCCGGCGGGGATCGCCCGCTCACTGCCGGGGACCGGGGTCGGCTTGCCCTGGCTCCACTCCACGTCCACCAGGTGGACCTCCTGCACGCGGCCGTCCGCGTCGCCGGTGAACCGCTGCGCCGTGACGCTGTAGCGGCGCGGCTCGGTGCCGAAGGCGGCCGCCGCCTCCTCCTGTCCGTAGTCGGGCGTCGAGGTGCGGCCGAACTCCGGCCAGGGCAGCTCCGGCGGGAACTCCGGCACGATCTCGATCTGCGTCATGGAGGTGCAGCCCTGGCGCATGGCCGTGCCCACGCAGTCGGTGCCCGTGTCGCCGCCGCCGATCACCAGCACGTCCTTGCCGGCGGCGTCGATGCGCGGCCGCCCCTGCTCGCCGTCCAGCAGCCACTTGGTGTTGACCGTCAGGTACTCCATCGCCTGGTGGACGCCATCGAGCTCGCGGCCGGGGATGGGCAGGTCGCGCGGATTGGTGGCGCCGCAGCAGAGCACGACCGCGTCGCTCTGCGTCCGCAGCTCGGCCCCGGACAGGTTCCGGCCCACCTCCACGCCGGTGCGGAACTCCACCCCTTCCTCACGCATGAGCTGCACGCGCCGGTCGACCAGGTGCTTCTCCAGCTTCATGTTGGGAATGCCGTACATGAGCAGGCCGCCGATGCGGTCGGCGCGCTCGTAGACGGTCACCCGGTGCCCGGCCTTGTTGAGCTGGTCCGCGCAGGCGAGCCCGGCAGGGCCGGAGCCGACCACCGCCACGCGCTTTCCGGTGCGCACCGCCGGTTGCTGCGCGCGCACCCACCCCTCCTCGAAGCCGCGCTCGATGATCGACCACTCGGTGTTCTTGATGGTGACGGCCGGCTCGTTGATCGCCAGCACGCAGGCCGACTCGCACGGGGCCGGGCACACCTTGCCGGTGAACTCCGGGAAGTTGTTGGTCTTGTGCAGCCGGTGCAGGGCGTCGTGCCACAGCCCCCGGTAGACCAGATCGTTCCACTCCGGGATCAGGTTGGTCAGCGGGCAGCCCACGGTCTGCCGGGTGTCGGCGCGTCCCGCGCCGGTGTGGCAGAACGGCGTCCCGCAGTCCATGCAGCGCGACGCCTGCGAGCGGAGCTCCTCCTCAGGGGCGTGACCGTGGAAGTCCCGCCAGTCGCCGATGCGCTCCGCGGGGGCGCGGTCCGGCGGCAGGTGACGCTCTACTTCCTTGAACCCTGTCGGTTTTCCCATGGTTTCGTACGACCGCGGCAGGCGCGGTCAGTTCCCCGAGATGCGGGCCGCCACGTCGTGGGCGTTCTCTTCGAAGGCCGCCATGACCGCCGCTTCGCCGGTCAGGCCTTCCTGCTGCACGCGTGCCATCGCCTCGTGCATGCGCCGGTAGTCGCGGGGATAGATCTTGACGAAGCGCGGGATCATCTCCGCCCAGCCGTCCAGGATCTGCGCGGCGCGCGGACTGCCGGTGTAGCGCAGGTGGCGCTCCACCATCCCGCGCAACTCCTCGATATCCGCGTCGGCCGCAAGCGGCAGCACGTCGGCCATTTCCGTGTTGCAGTTCAGGCGGAATTCGCCGTCGATGTCCAGCGCGTAGGCGATGCCGCCGCTCATGCCGGCGGCGAAGTTGCGCCCGGTGGCGCCGAGCACGGCGACGCGTCCGCCGGTCATGTACTCGCAGCCGTGGTCGCCGACGCCCTCCACCACCGCGGACGCGCCGCTGTTGCGGACGCAGAAGCGCTCGCCGGCGACGCCGGACACGTACGCTTCGCCGCTGGTGGCGCCGTAGAAGGCGACGTTGCCGACGATGATGTTCTCTTCCGGTGCGAACGTGCTGCCCGGCGGCGGCTTGACGATGATCTTGCCCCCGGACAGCCCCTTGCCGATGTAGTCGTTGGATTCGCCGGCAAGGACCAGCGTCATCCCGCGCGGGATGAAGGCGCCGAAGCTCTGGCCGGCCGAGCCGTTGAACGCCAGGGTGACCGTGTCTTCCGGCAGCCCCTCCGCGCCGTGGCGGCGGGTGACCTCGCTGCCAATGATGGTCCCTACCACCCGGTCGGAGTTGGTGATCGGCAGCGACTCGGTCACCTGCTCGCCCCGGTCCAGCCCGGGTAGCACCAGGTCGCGCAGCGTCGTGTTGTCCAGCGCCTTCTCCAGGCCGTGGTCCTGCGCGATCCGGCAGTAGGTGCCGACCGAGTCGTCCACCTCCGGCCGGTGCAGCAGCGGGGTGAGGTCGATGCCCTGGGCCTTCCAGTGGCCGATGGCGCGGCGCGGCTCCAGGCAGTCCACGCGGCCCACCATCTCGTTGAAGGTGCGGAAGCCGAGCGACGCCATCAGCTCGCGCGCCTCCTCGGCGACGAAGTGCATGAAGTTGACCACGTGAGCGGGGTCGCCCGTGAACTTCTCGCGCAGGTCGGGGTCCTGGGTGGCGACCCCGACCGGACAGGTGTTCAGGTGGCAGACGCGCATCATGATGCAGCCCATCACGATGATCGGCGCGGTGGCGAAGCCGAACTCCTCGGCCCCGAGCAGCGCCGCGATCACGACGTCGCGCCCGGTCTTGAGCTGGCCGTCGGCCTCCACGACGATGCGGCTGCGCAGATCGTTGAGCAGCAGGGTCTGATGCGTCTCGGCGATGCCGAGCTCCCACGGCAGCCCCGCGTGCTTGATGCTGGTCACGGGCGAGGCGCCGGTGCCGCCCTCCCCGCCGGAGATCAGCACCACGTCGGCGTGCGCCTTGGCCACGCCGGCCGCGACCGTGCCGACGCCGACCTCGGAGACCAGCTTCACGTTGATGCGCGCGTCGCTGTTGGCGTTCTTGAGGTCGTGGATGAGCTCGGCCAGGTCCTCGATCGAGTAGATGTCGTGATGCGGCGGCGGCGAGATGAGCCCCACGCCGGGGGTCGAATGCCGAACCTCCGCGATCCACGGGTACACCTTGTATCCCGGGAGCTGCCCGCCCTCGCCCGGCTTGGCGCCCTGCGCCATCTTGATCTGCAGCTCCTGCGAGTTGACCAGGTACTCGCTGGTCACCCCGAAGCGGGCCGAGGCCACCTGCTTGATGGCGCTGCTGCGGGAGTCGCCGTTGGCGTCGGGAACGTAGCGCGCCGGATCCTCGCCTCCCTCGCCGGTGTTGCTCTTGCCGCCGATCCGGTTCATGGCGATCGCCAGGGTCTCGTGCGCCTCCTTGCTGATCGACCCGTAGGACATCGCGCCGGTCTTGAAGCGCTTGACGATCTGGGCGGCAGGCTCCACCTGGTCGAGCGGGACCGCCGTTCCCGGCGGCTGGAACGACAGGAGTCCGCGCAGGGTGGCCAGCTTCTCCTGCTGGGCGTCCACCTGGGCGCTGTACTCCTTGAAGACGCCGTAGTCCGCGGTCTGGCAGGCGCGCTGCAGCTTGTGGATGGTCTGTGGATTGTTGAGGTGGTACTCGCCGTCGTCCCGCCACTGGATGTCGCCGCCCACCTCCAGGGCGCCGTTGCCGCCGTTCCGTTCGGCGTAGCCGCGCAGGTGGCGGGCCGCGGACTCGGCCGCGATCTCCTCCAGGCTGACGCCGGACAGGCGCGCCGCCGTGCCGGTGAAGTAGCGGTCCACCACGTCGCGGCAGATGCCCACCGACTCGAACACTTGCGCTCCCTGGTAGCCCTGGATGGTGGAGATCCCCATCTTGGAGATGACCTTGACGATGCCCTTCAACAGCGCCTTGCGGTAGTTGTAGCGGGCGCTGCGGTGGAACTCCTCGTCATGGACGCTCGCGCCACTGCCGTTGCCGGACGCCGCCGCGTGTCCGTCGCCGGCGCCATTGTCCGTGCCGTGCCCGTTGGCGCCGTCCTCCTCCGGATCGATGAACAGCCCCTCGTCGATGCCGGCATCGATGCTCTCGTAGGCCAGGTAGGGACAGATGGCGCTGGCGCCGTAGCCGAGCAGGACGGCCATGTGATGCACCTCGCGCGGCTCGCCCGATTCGACCACGAGCCCCACCAGGGTCCGGGTGCCGGCGCGGATCAGGTGGTGGTGGACGGCCGACGTGGCGAGTAGGGCCGGGATCGGCGCGTGCTTCGCGTCCACTCCGCGGTCGGAGAGGATGATCATCGTCGCTCCCGCAGCGACGGCCGCGTCGGCCTGTCGGAACATGCCTTCGAGCGCTTTCTCGAGCGCACCGCCGCCGCCTTCGGGCGAGAACAGCATCGGCACGGTGACGGAGCGGTGTCCGTTGGCGCCGTCCAGCGCCCGCAACCGCTCCAGGTCCTCCATGGCCAGCACGGGGCTGTGCAGGCGGATCTGCCCGCAGCTCTCCGGCCGCGCCTCCAGGAGGTTCCCCTCCGGTCCCGTGGTGGTGACCGTGTCGGTGATCAGCTCCTCGCGGATGGCGTCGATGGGCGGATTGGTGACCTGCGCGAAGAGCTGCTTGAAGTAGTTGTAGAGCAGCTTGGGCGCGTCGGAGAGGGCCGCCGGCGGCGCGTCGTTGCCCATGGAGCCGATCGGTTCGTTGGCCGTGCGCGCCATCGGCGCGAGGATCATGCGCAGCTCCTCGAACGTGTATCCGAAGGCACGTTGCTTGTTCAGCAACTCGGCGCCCGACACGCTCGGCGGCTCCTGCCCTGAAGGCAGGTCGTTGAGGTCCACCAGGTGATCGCGCAGCCACAGCGCGTATTCCTCTGCGCCTGCGATCTCGGCCTTCAGCTCGGCATCGTCGATGATGCGGCCCTGCTCGGTGTCGACCAGCAGCATGCGGCCCGGCCGCAGGCGGTCCTTGAGCACGATCTCGTCGGGCGGCAGGTCGAGCACGCCGACCTCGGAGGCCAGCACGACCAGTCCGCCCCTGGTCACGCAGTAGCGGGACGGGCGCAGCCCGTTGCGGTCGAGCACCGCGCCGACCTGGCGGCCGTCGGTGAACGCGATCGACGCCGGTCCGTCCCAGGTCTCCATCAGGCAGGAGTGGTACTCGTAGAACGCCCGCTTCTCCGCGCTCATGCTCTCGTGGTTCGCCCACGGCTCCGGGATCAGCATCATGAAGGCGTGCGCGAGCGAACGTCCGCTCAGCACCATCAGCTCGAAGGTGCTGTCCAGCTTGGCGGTGTCGCTGCCCGACGGCTCGATCACCGGCAGCGTGGCGGCAAGGTCGTCGCCGAACAGCTCCGAGCGCAGCAGCGGCTCGCGCGCGCGCATCCAGTTCTCGTTGCCCTGCAGGGTGTTGATCTCACCGTTGTGCATGAGGTAGCGATACGGATGCGCCCGATCCCAGCTCGGGAAGGTGTTGGTGGAGAAGCGGGAGTGCACCAGCGCGATCGCCGTCTCGATCGCCGGATGGTCGAGTTCCGGGTAGAACGGGCGGAGCTGCAGCGCGGTCAGCATGCCCTTGAAGACGATGGTGCGGTGCGAAAGGCTGGCGGTGTAGAAACGGCCGGCGGCCTGCGGGACGCGCTCCCGCACCCGGTTCTCGACCAGCTTGCGGATCACGTACAGGCGCCGCTCGAAGGCGTCGTCATCGTCCATGCCCCGGCCGCGGGCGATGAACACCTGGCTGACGTGCGGCTGCTGCTCCCGGGCCGCCCGGCCCAGGCCCGACCCGTCGGTCGCCACGTCGCGCCAGCCCAGCAGCGACTGCCCCTGCTCGGCGACCACCTCCGCGACGACGCGGTGAATCCGCAGCCGCAGGCCGGCGTCGGTGGGCAGGAAGCACATGCCGACGCCGTACTCCCCGGCGCCGGGAAGCTCCACCCCCGACTCGCGCGCCAGGATCGTGAGCGCCGCGTGCGGGATCTGGATCAGCACGCCGGCGCCGTCGCCGGTGTTGGGGTCGCAGCCCAGGGCGCCGCGGTGGTTGAGGTTGGTCAGCACCTCCAGGGCACTGTCGAGCAGGCGCCGCGAACGGCGGCCGTGCACGTCGACGACGAAACCGACCCCGCAGGCGTCGTGTTCATGCGCGGGGTCGTACAGGCCCTGACGGGGCGGGACGCTGGAGAAGTTCATGACTCGATTTCGACCGACTGTACTACAACCTTTTTCCGGAGCGCGCTATGGCAGGACGGCTGACGCTCCGCGGGTAAGCCCTGCCATGGTGCATGATAACGCATAACGGCGGCGTACGGGAAACCCTTTCAAGAAAGCCGGCCGCCAACCCGCGATTCGGAGGTCCATGTCCCATGCCAGAGTCCAGCCCTGATCTCGCCTACACGCCCGCGCACGTGCTGCGCGGCCTGATCGGCACGCGCCGATTGTCGCCGGTCGAGCTGATGCAGTTCACGCTCGACCGCATCGAACGGCTCGACGGGTCGTTCGGCGGGTTCGTCACGGTCATGGCCGACCACGCCATGGGCGAGGCGCGCGCCGCCGAGCAGGCGGTCATGGACGGCCGCGAGCTGGGCCCCCTGCACGGCATCCCGGTGCCGATCAAGGACCTGGAAGCGGTCGAGGGCGTCCGGCTCTCCCAAGGGTCGCTCGTCGACGACGGTGTCGCAACGTCGAACGCGATGTGCACCGACCGCGTGCGCGCGGCCGGCGGCATCATCGTCGGCAAGACCAACACTCCCGAGCACGGTCACAACGGCACCACCGAGAACCGGGTGACCGGCCCGGCGCGCAACCCCTGGGACCCGAAGCGCACGCCCGGGGGCTCCAGCGGCGGCGCGGCGGTGGCGGTGGCCGCAGGCATGACCGCGATCGCCCAGGGCTCGGACGGCGGCGGCTCGATCCGCATCCCCGGCTCGCTGTCCGGCATCTACGGCATCAAGGCCACGCAGGGCCGCGTGCCGCGCAAGCACGTGGACGAGCACTCCTGGAGCGTCTTCAACAATTCCTCGGTCGGGCCGATGACCTGGGATGTCCGCGACGCGGCGGTCTTCCTGAACGTGTTGGCTGGGCCCGCCGACGACGCCGAGTTCGGAACGATTCCAGACGAACCGCCTGACTTCACGGCCGCGCTTCCGCGGGGGGTCGCCGGTTTGCGTATCGGACTGGACACCAGCGGCCTGGGCGGCGCCGGCTGCGATCCCGAAGTTCGGGAGGCGGTAACCACCGCCGCGCGCGTCTTCGAGGAGCTCGGCGCCCGCGTCGAGGAGGTCGAGTACGCCCCGGACCGACACGAGGCGATCTTTCGGACCTTCATGGACATGTTCTGCATCCGGGCGTATGGACGGTGGAGCGTGCAGCTCCACGATCCGGAGCGGGCCGCGCAGCTCACCGGCTACTTCACCGAGGACCTGGAGCAGGGCCGGCGCGCGCAGGCGCTCGATTACCTCACCTGCATGAACAAGATCGGCCGTTACAAGACGTACGCCGCCCGGTTCTTCTCCGGACACGACCTGCTGCTGACGCCGGCGACCGCCACCACGGCGTTTCCGATCGGCGAGAATCCGCAGACGGTGGGTGGCAAGCCGGTCGTCCACGGGCGCTTCGGCTTCACGCCGTTCACGTACGTGTTCAACCTGTCCGGCAACCCCGCAGCCACCGTGCCGTGCGGCTTCGACGCGGACGGCATGCCGATCGGCCTGCAGATCGCCGGCGCCATGCAGGACGAGATGACCGTGCTCGCCGCATCGGCCGCATTCGAGGCCGCCCGCCCCTGGGCCGGCACCCGTCCCGCCGGCCTCGACAACCCGGCGGGTGGGCGCTGACGGAACAGCTCCGTAGCCGCTGCGATGGATCGATGATCGGTCTCGAGGAGGCATGCGTCCTGCTCAGGGACCGGTGGGGGCTGGAGTTCGGCCGTGTGCAGGCGGTCGTCCACGAGCTGGGAAACGCGGTCATGCCGGATGACCTGATCGCCCGTTGCCGGCTCTCCCATCGGGCGGTCACGGAGATACTCGACCACCTGCAGCCATTCGTGTGCCGGGAAGGCGACCGTGTCCGCTTCACGGACGCGTCGCGGGACGCCGCGCTGGAGACGTTCGGCCCGCCGCCTGACCGCCGGGACCCCTGGGACGAAGCGGCGGGCCGCCACCCGTTGCTGCCCGAGGTGGTCGCCGACCTGGCCGGACGCCCCGGCCCGAACCGGCATCTTGACCAGGTGGCAGCCACCGCGGTCACCGTGGTGAAGCGGGCGTTGTTCCTGTCGCAGCGGTTCGACCTGACCGGCGCGTCGGTGCTGCTGCTGGGCGACCACGACCTGACCTCGCTCGCCCTCGCCCGCCTCGCGCCCGACGCCGACATCGCCGTGGCTGACGTGGACGAGCGAGTGCTGGAATTCGTCGACGGCGTCCGGCGGCGGCGCGGCTCGCCGATCGAGACCTTTTTCGCCGATCTGCGGCTGGAGCTTCCGCGCAGCCTTGCCGCCCGATTCGATCTGGTCTTCACCGATCCGCCGTATACCCCGGCCGGAGTGAAGCTCTTTCTCCTGCGCGGCATCCAGGCTCTGAACGAACGCGCCTTCTCACGGATCTGCGCCGCCTATGGGGTCGGCGAGCACCAGGCAGCGCTCGCGTACAAGGTTCAGGCCGTGGTCGGAGATCTCCGCCTGGTCATCGAAGCCGTCGAGCCGGGATTCAACGAATACCGGCTCGCTCCCGCGCTGGGAAACCGCAGCGATCTCTACGTGCTGCGTCCGACTCGGCGCAGCAGCGCCGCCGCGAAGCGATGGACCGGACCGGCGAGCATCTACACCCGGGGACACGCGGCCAAGGAGTCGCCGGCGCCGGAGATTCCCGCGGCCGTCATCGAGCAACTGGGCCGATTCGCCGCATCCGAGCGCACGGTCGTCGCCGACGACGACCCGGAACGGTTGGCGGCGGTTCCGGCCGCCGAACGGATGAGCCTGTCGGCCTATCTGTCCGACGGCACCCTCGAGCGATGCCGGAAGACGGTCATCGCGAGCCTGTATCCCGACCACGCGGACTACTTGGCCCGGCTCTGCCTTCGCTCCCAGGCCCGGGACCTGGCGGTCTGCGCGACGCAGCGGGCGGTGGCGGACCTGTTCGCGCACCCGAATCCCCTGCGCCGCCTCGTCAAAAGCCGATTCGAGGTCGCCGACCGGCTCCAGGAGGGGAACGTGGGCACGGTCTTCCTGAAGCGCAGGACCCCGGATGGCGAAGATGACGCCGTCACCCACGTGCTGCGCGGGATCCTGGCGCGGCCCCGGTCCCGCCTGGTCAACGCATGGCGCGAATCCCTCATTTCCTGGAGTAGGACACGGGGACACGCGCTCACCAAGAACGATGCCCGCCGGATCATCTCGGAGTCGCGGATCGCGGCCGACCATCCCTGCAACGACCTGGCCGATCTGCCGGGCGCTGCACTGCAGCGATTGATCGACGACATCGCCGCCTCCATCGATCGCGCGGTACCCTGATCCTGAGCAGGACGCCGCCGGACCCCTGTGGCGTCGTGCCACGGAGTGCACCCGCGAGGTGCGGGAGGGACCGATGACGACACCGCCGCCACCGGGGAAGCCCGGACTGGCTTCGACACTGAGCCAGGCCGGGACCGTGTTTCGATCCATGGCGAGAGGGTTGGGACTCGTCTTCCGGGCGTCCGGGTTCTCCGCGTATCTGATGTTCTTCCTGACCGCCACGGCAGGCCTGGTGCCGGTCGGGGTCGCGTGGACGACCAAGCTGGTCGTCGACACGATCGGCGCGGCCGCCTCCGACGGCCGGTTTGCGTTGCCGCTCGGGCTGGCATCCGGACCCGGGGGCGACGAGGCGACGCGCGTCGTCATCGTCCTGATCGCGGCGCTGCTGGCCATCTGGATCGTCGACCGGGCGATCGTCGGCATCGGCGGCCTGGTCGACACGAACGTGCGCCTGAGCACCGAGCACTACATCCACACGCTGCTGATGCGCACCGCCGGACGGCTGGACCTCGCCTTCTACGAGAACCCGGAGTATCGAAACATGCTCGAGCGGGCCACCCAGGGGGCGATCCAGAGCTCGTACCTGATGGTGTCCGTCGTGTTCCAGTTCATCCGCACGGCCCTGCAGTTCATTTCCTTTGCGCTGGTCCTCACCGGCCTGCACTGGCTGGCGACCGTGCTGATCGTCGTGGTCACCGCGCCGCAGATGGTCGCCACGGGGTACCACGCACGCCGCCAGTTCGCGATGCATTTCGATCTGGCCGAGGACTCCCGCCTGCGCCACTACGTGACCGCGCTGATGAGCGAGCGTGACCCGGCAAAGGAGATCCGTCTGTTCGGGCTGCTCGACTACCTGATCGAACGGTTCTCGGGCCTGAACCGGAAGTTCCGGCGGCGGGAGATAGCATTGCGGCGGAGCCGCAACCTGATCGACCTGGCGCTCGGCGTCGTGACCGACGCGGGCGCCGCGGCGATCTGGATCTACGTCGGCATCCGCGCCCTGAACGGCCAGATCACCATCGGGGACGTGGTCCTGTTCACGACCGCCGTCGCTTCCTGCAAGGGAACACTCATCGCGATGTTCCAGGAGGGGGGCATGTTCTACCAGCACGCGCTGTACCTGGGCAGCCTGTTCTCCATCCTCGACCTGAACCCCGCCTCGATTCCGGGGAGCCTCACGGCACCCGAGTCGGCCGCCGCCGGCGGCGCCAAGCGATGGGGCGACCGCCGGGCGCCGCGCGCCGTCGAGCGCGGCATCGAGTTCCGCGGCGTCTCGTTCCGGTATCCGGGGACCGATGCCGACGTCCTGCACCACCTGAGCTTCACGCTGCAGCCGGGCGAGTCGGTGGCCCTGGTCGGCAGGAACGGCTCCGGCAAGACGACCGCGGTCAAGCTGCTCACCCGCCTGTACGACCCGACCGAGGGCCGGATCCTGCTCGACGGCCATGACCTGAAGGAGTACGACCTGGAGAGCCTGCACCGCACGTTCGGGGTCATCTTCCAGGACTTCGTGCGCTACGCGCTGACCGCGCGCGAGAACGTGGGATTCGGCGACGTCGATCGCGTCGGGGACGCCCCGGCGACCGAGAGGGCGGCGCGCAAGAGCGGGATCCACGACACGCTGTCCGGTCTGGAGCAGGGGTACGAGACCTATCTCGGCAGGCAGTTCGGCGTCGGAACCGACCTGTCGGGCGGCGAGTGGCAGCGGGTGGGGCTGAGCCGCGCGTACATGCGCGACGCCGGCGTGCTGATCCTTGACGAGCCGACCGCATCGCTGGACGCGTTCGCGGAGTTCGAGGTCTTCAAGGCGTTCTCGGAGCTGATGAGCGACCGCATCTCCGTGGTCATCTCGCACCGCTTCTCCAACGTGCGGCTTGCCGAGCACATCATCGTCCTGGATGACGGACGCGTGGCCGGCGAAGGCAACCACGAGGAGCTCATGGCCGCCGGCGGCCTGTACGCCGAGATGTTCGATACCCAGGCAGAGGGGTACCGCTGAGCGCGACGGTCGGCCAGTACGTCGTCGGCCCGCCGTGGTAGCGTTCCCGAAGGAGGCGTGCCCGTGCCCACCCGCCAGCAGGCCGAGCAGTTCGAGACCGACGGCTACTTCATCGCCGATGACGCCGTCGAGCCCGGCATGTTCGACGAGCTGGCCGCCGCCGCTCGCCGCGTCAAGAAGAAGGTCCGGTCAGGACAGGTCGACGTCTACACCCACTGGGCGACCGACCAGAGCACCGAGCCGTGGGCGATCCGCGGCCTGCTGGCCCCCGAGTTCGCCGAGCCGGTGTTCGCCGAGTACCTGACGTCCAGCCCCGTCATGGACTACGTGCACGCCTTCGTCGGCGACGACCTGACCATGGGCTCCATCCTGATCTTCACCAACCCCCACCACGCCGACTACTCGATCGGCTGGCACCGCGACTGGGGCAAGCAGGAGCGCGACCTGGACCACGACGCGGAAATGGCGGTGCTGGGCAAGCCGCTGTCGACCTGGCGCTGGCACCTGGCGACCGTGGACGACGAGAGCCTGCAGCTCGTCCCCGGCAGCCATCGCCGCTACCGCACGACGCACGAACGCCGCTGCCTGCTGGAGACCCGCCACGACGACATCCCCGGCCAGCTCAGCATCAGGCTGAAGGCCGGGCAGGCGGTCTACTGGTCGGGCGACACCATCCACCGCGGGCTCAACCGCAGGGACACCGAGCGGCTGACCGTGTCCGCAGGCTGGAGCGTGCATAAGCCGGACGCGGAGCCACATCCGGTCGACGAGCGCCTGCGCTGGCGGCTCCGCGACGACGTCCGCGCCAACCTGCCGGCAGCCCTGCTGCCCTCCTACGACCGCTGGCGCGCCGTCCAACTGGCCTGACGACCCGAGCCGGTCTCACCCGAGCCGGCGGCGGTCGTCGTCCGAGAGGTGCGGCTCGATCTGCCGGCGGAAGGACGCGAACACCTCCTCCGGGGAGGCCATGCCCGCGTCGAGGGAGAACTTCCGCGGGATCAGGGAGGCGTCGAACTCGCGCCGGAACGCGGCGAGCACCCGCTCCACATCCCGGTCGCGCAGGATGCAGCGGGACCGCCGGGAGCGGGCCATGCGTTCCCGGATGAGCGCCGCGTCGCACTCCACCAGGACCAGCACGGCGTCGGGAGCCCTCAGCAGCAGCTCCCGGTCCCACGCGCGGGCCCGCCCCGGACGGTCGGCGAAGGAGCCGGGCTCGCCGTAGCCGTAGTAGAGCGGCGCGTAGACGGCTTCGGCGTAGAAGTGGTTGACGAACAGGCTATCCTCTTCCCGGAACAGGTCGGGGTGCAGGTGCCGCCAGACGTTGTGCCGCTGGAGCTGCTCCAGCACCGACGGCCGCAGCGACAGGATCTGCTCCTCGTCCTCGGGCGTGTTGAGGTCGGACTCGTCCTTGCCGACCACCGGCCCGTCCGTTCTCGCGTGCACGATGAGGTGCCGGTCGAGCCGCGGCACGACGAAGTGATCGTGCCAGCGCACGTACGGGAGGCCCATCCCTTCGATCATCCAGCGCGAGATCCGGCGCGCCAGCGTGGTCTTGCCGGCGTACTCGCAGCCGATGACGAGCAGGCGCATGGCAGCAGTCAGGGCTCGATCAGGACCTGCCCTGCCCGTCCATGGGACCGGCCCAACCAGCCTGCTCCATGCCGGTAAGGTCGTCCCACGGGTAGAGCGGCCGGGTGGTCTGCGTGAACCGGAACTCCTCCAGGTACGGTGACGCGGAGCCGGGTGCGGCGCAGAACAGGATGCCGGCGGCGAACGGCTCGTAGTCGTTGCGGAAGCCCTCCGGGCTTTTCGCGAGCACGATCTTGAAGTCCCGCGGATCGGCCCCCGCCGCCTCGTAGAGGAGCGGCGAGCTGCCGGGCCCGCTCTTCTCCACCAGCACCACGGTAAGCTCGCCGGCGCGGATGCGCGCCATGCGCCCCATGTCGACCGGGAAGTTGTGGCCGCCGTGGCCGCTCAGCCGGTAGGCCAGCGTGCCCAGCCCCTCCACGAGCGCGGTCACCGCCAGCGGCTCCGAGTACGGGTCGCGCTTGCCGCCCACTTCGAGGTCCACCGTGGCACCGACGCCGGCCCGCGTGCAGCGGTCGACCGACTCCGGGTCCACGCAGAAGGCCAGCGCTCCGCCCTCGCCTACCGGCTCGGCCAGCAGGGCGGCCAGCAGGCGCGTGCTGTCGCCGGGCGCGCCGCTGTTGGTGGAATCGTGGAACTCCGACACCGCTACCGGCCCGCCGTCGATGGCGCGAGCGGCGGCCACCAGCCGGTCGGGGGTCACGAACCGCTCCGCCTCCGAGTAGGCGCGAGTCGCCCAGCACTCCCGCGCGACCGCCTGCGGATCCATCGGCGGCTGCGCGCCCCAGTACGCCTGGTAGAAGGTCCAGCCCAGGTGCGGGGCGTCGAGCCACGGCTGCACGGGATACAGCCCGATCGACGCCACGTCGTCCGCCGTCTCGGCCGCCACGATGCGGCGCCACAGGTCGCGCTGGATGCCGCGGTCGGTGGAGCGGCCGTCGCCGTTGTGGACCATCGGCATCTTCCAGGCGCTCACCGCCGGCCGCTCGGCGGTTTCAAGGAGGCGCGCCAGCACCGCGGCGGCGCGCGCGCCGGTCGTGTCCTCGTCGACGTGCGGATGGGTGTGGTAGCCGACCAGCACGTCGGCCGAGCGCACCATCAGTGGCGTGAGGTTGGCGTGCAGGTCCAGGGTCGCCACCAGCGGCGTGCCGGGACCGACCGCCGCGCGGATGGCCGCGAGGACGCGGCCCGACACGTCGGGGTCGTCGACCGCCGACTGCGCCCCGTGCAGGGAGAGCAGCACCCCGTCGACCGCGCCCGCGCGCAGCGGCTGCACGGCCATCTCGATCAGCTCCGCCAGCAGCCCGGCGGCCAGAGGCCCGCCCGACCAGGTGACGGCCCGGCACAGGCCGACCCACTCCACCGGGCTGCCGAGGATCTTCGGCAGCTCCGTGAACCCGGACAGCTCGCCCACGTCGCCGTAGCGCTCGACGATGTCGGCGCCCGTGACCAGTCCGTAGTCCTCGAAGTGAGAGCGCTCGGTGAGGACGGGATTGAAGGAATTGGTCTCCTGGCGGACCTGCCCGATTGCGATGCGTTTCATGCTGGGCCGGAGCGTAGCGGAATCGAAGCCGAATGCGTATCGTGCTGCCTCGCGGGCGGCGCCGATGCCGCAGGAGGGTGAGAAGAGATGAAGTTCGAAGGACAGGCCGCGCTGGTGACCGGCGCCGGCTCCGGTATCGGCAAGGCCGCCGCCCTGGAGCTGGCCCGTGAGGGCGCGAGCGTGGGCGTGCTCTCCCGCACGACCAGCCAGATCGAGCAGACCGTGGCGGAGATCGAGGCGGACGGAGGACAGGCGCTCGCGCTGACCGCGGACGTCTCGCAGGCCGATCAGATGGCGGCGGCGGTCGACGCGCTGGTCGCCGCCTGCGGGCGGCTGGACATCGTGTTCGCCAACGCCGGCATCAACGGCGTGTGGGCGCCGGTCGAGGAGATCACCCCGGAAGAGTGGGACGCCACCATCGACATCAACCTCAAGGGCACCTTCCTCACCGTCAAGTACGCGGTGCCGCACCTCAAGCGCGCCGGCGGCTCGATCGCGATCTGCTCCTCCGTGCAGGGGACGCGCATGTTCAGCGTCACCGGATCGTCGGTGTACTCCGCCTCCAAGGCGGCGCAGGTCACCTTCGCCAAGAAGCTGGCGGTGGAGCTGGGACCCGCGCGCATCCGGGTCAACGCCGTCTGCCCCGGGTGGTTCGAGTCCGAGATCGGCGACAACACCTTCCCGCGCAACGTGGACGGTATCGAGATGCGGCCGGGCCGTTCCGAGTTCCCGCGCGGCTCGATTCCGCTGACCGGGGGCAAGGCCGGCGATCCCGCGCAGATCGGCAAGCTGGTGGCGTTCCTGGCCTCCGACGACGCCCGCCACATCACCGGCACGGAGGTGTGGATCGACGGCGCCGAGTCGCTGCTGATCGGCTGACCGGCGCCCCGCCCGCGGCTACGGCGCTACCGACACCAGGGCGATTCCGGCCACGATCACGACCGCCGCGCCGATGCGCACCGCCGGCGCCCGTTCCCGCATCAGGACCGCGGCGGCGACCACGCCCAGGACGATGCTGAACTGGCGCAACGCCACCACGTAGCTGGCGCGCTCCGAGAGCTGATAGGCCCACAGCACCAGCGCATAGGCCGCGAACATGCTGAAGCCCACCGCGGCGAGGCGCCAGTCGCCGAAGAACGCACGCCATGACCGCCACGACGCGGGTGCGCCCGACTCCGACCTCGCGCGCCTGCGGGCACTGGCCCGCATGGCCACGACCAGCAGCGGCGCGTACAGGACGGTCGTGAGGACGAACTCCCAGAGGCCGTACTGGATGGCGTCGATCAGCCCGCCGCCGTACGCGCGCAACAGCGCCTCGGCCGCCAGCTTGTCGAATGCCGTGTAGCCGACGGTGCCGGCGGCGCCGACCGCCGCCCAGCCGAGCGTGGCATGCAGCATGCGGGGCCGCCGCACGCCTGCCTCGCCTGCGCGGCGCGGACTGCCGGCCGACGAGATGATCAGGCAGCCCGCCGCGACCAGGGCGAGCCCCAGCCACCCCATCACGCTCGGCGACAGGTTCCGGACCAGGTCGAACCCGCCCAGGAACAGCACCGGCAGCGCCCTCGTCACCGGGTATACGACCCCCAGGTCGCCCGCGCGGTAGCCCAGGGTCAGCCCCAGGAAGTAGACCGCCTGCGAGCAGCTCGCCCCTAGCAGGAACGGCCATACGAGGGGCAGGATGCCCCTCATGAACAGCTCGGCCCAGGCAGCTATGAGGACGGCCGGGATGCTGATCGTGAACAGGATCTGCAGGAACGTCGCCCACGAGTCGCTGCGCTGCTTGGCGACCAGGTTCCAGCCGGCGTGCAGGATCGTCGAGAACAGGACGATGCCGACGGCGAGCGGAGGCACGCCCTTATCTCATCGTTGCATCAGAGGCTGCCCGGAGCGCTCAGCCGTAGGAGCCGGACTTGTGGCGGCCGAGCATCCGCTGCAGCCGCGGGCCGGCTCCCTCCCATACGTGCTCGGGCATGTGGTAGTCGATGAACGGGTAGAAGCGCTGCGCGACGTAGCGCTTGCTGTAGGTGGCTCCGCCGAGCAGCCGGCGGCGGTCCGAGGCGTTGGGCGCGCCGCGGTGCCAGACCTGGTTGTTGAAGATGTAGGCGTCGCCCGGCTCGGCCAGGATCGACACCGGCCCGTTGCCATCGAAGTGCGGGCGGTCCTGGACCGTCGGGCGGCGGCCCGCGTAGTGGCTCTGCGGCACCAGCTGCGTCGGCCCGCACGCGACCGAGTCGATGCTGGTCAGCGGCGTGAAGAGCTGCATGACATTGCACGGCAGCGGCACACCGGGATCGTGGCGGGGGATCTCCGGCGGCAGCGGGAACTGCACCAGGTCGTCGAGGTGCCAGCCTCCCGGACCGTCGGCAGTGGCGTCGGGATTGGGCTCCGTGAACAGCGCGTTCTGGCCCATGACGTGGCACTGGTCGTCCAGCACCTCCTCCGCAAGACTGGCGAACGGCTCGCGCACGATCAGGTCGCGGAAGGAGCGGTCGTACTCGAACATCCGCATCAGCGACCTGGCCTTGCGATGGTTGCCGGGCTGGTCCTCCTGCATCGCGGGATCGGCGATCATGCGCTCCATGGCGTCGCGGAGCGCGGCCACCTCGTCCTGCTCCAGGATCGACGTGCCCAGGAAGCAATACCCGTCGCGACTCAACGCCTCCATGATCCGCTTCGTCTCGGCCTCCGTGAACCGCTCGCCCGCGTGAATCGGCCCGGCCGACGCGCCGTTTGTGTATGCCATGGCAGGAAGTCTATACTTTTCGGTCGACCGAACGCTGCCACCGCATGCGTCGCGAATCCCGGCAGACTACCTCACCATGAACCACGGTCTTGGCGTGTGCCCTCGCGGCATGTCTCTCCTGGCGACCGGCCTGCTTGTCCTGAGCGCGGCGCTGGCCTCAGCCTCCGGGTCCGACGAGGTGGAAACGGGTGAGGTGGTCGTGCTGATCACCGACCATCGCGAGGCGATCGACGATTTCACCGCGTTGGTGCTCACCGTGGACGGGGTCCGCGTGCACCGCCGCGGCGCCCGTACCGACCAGGGCTGGCTGGCGATCACGGTCGCCCCGCGCGAGATCGACCTGACACGCTACAAGGACGGCGCCACCGTCGAGCTGGTACGAGAGCACGTGCCGGTGGGCCGTTACGATGCGGCGGAGGTCCTGGCGTTAGGCGCCCGCGGCACCGTCCATGGTGGCGACCAGGTCGACGTCCCCCTGGAGCTGACCCCGGTTCGGGCGGACCTGCACGTCATGGCCGACCGGGTCACGCAGGTCACGTTCGACCTGGTGGTGCACGATCTGCGCGATCACCCCGGCAAGACCTGGGGCGTCCTGCTCGAAGAGGTTCGGGTGGAGCGCGCCAGCGGCAGCATGGTGCACGACGCCGCCGCCCACGACCATGGCGCTCACGATCACGAGACGGCCTTCGAGGTACCGGCCGGCACGACGGCGCCCACGGTCGGCATCTCCGTCGACCGCGACGCGATGACCGGCTGGAACGTGGCGCTGTCTATCGAGAACTTCACCTTCGCCCCGCAGCGCGCCAGTGGCGCCCACGTCATGGGAGAGGGCCACGCCCACCTGTACGTGGACGGCGTGAAGATCGCCCGGCTGTACGGCCCGTGGTATCACATCGCCGAACTGAGCCCCGGCATGCGCACCGTCGAGGTGAAGCTCTCAACCAACGATCACGCGATCTACGCCGTGAACGGAGAGGAAGTAAGCGCCTCGGTGACGATCGCGGTGCCGGAGTAGCGCCCGGGGTGCCGGCTGCCGGTTGCGGTCAGTCCGCGCGGTCGCCCAGGGCCGCGTACATGGTGCGCGTGCCCGTGAAGGTCGATCGGCCGTGCGCCATGAGCATGTTGTCCAGGATGATCATCTCGCCCCGGCCGAGCGCGTAGGCGACCTGCGCCGCCGAGCAGAGCTCGAACCAGGCCGCGCAGTCCTCCGGCGGCACCTCGCTGCCGTCCTCCATGACCATGGCGTCCAGGCTGTCCGGCTCCTCCCGCATGGCCGTGGCGATCCGCAGGGCGTCTCCCATCCTGCCGTCGCGCTCGGCGACCAGGCGCCGGCCCGTCGGCTGGTAGTGCAGTCCCTGGCTGCACCACATCTCGCCGTGCACGGGATGCGGCCGGAAGAAACGCGCCGGCTCCTGCAGGAAGATCAGCGAATCGTCGGCGGTCCAGGTCAGGTCCCAGCCCTTGCGCACGGCGAGGGCCTTCGCCTCCCTCCGGTCGCCGGTGCCCAGGACCTCCTGCCAGCTCCGCTCCCTGCGGGAGACGACCCGCTCGCTCCCCTCGGTGCGCAGCGTGCGGCGCAAGCGGGCGCGCCTTCCGTGGTACTTCCGTCTGAGCTCATCCGGCAGCTCCGCGGACAGGCGGCGCATGTCGCCGATCAGGTTCGTCTGCTGGCCGTTCCCGGGCGGCACGTGGCAGTAGAAGGAGACGTAGTCGGGGACATCGTCCAGGTAGCTCATCTCCTGGTGGATCATCACGGTCGTGTCCGGAGGCAGGTCGGTCGCGGTGTACACGCCGCGTCCGAGGTCCGTGCGCGGCGCGGTGCCGCCCACGTAGGAGTGGTGGCGGAAGCCGATCGCCGCCAGAAACCCGGCATATCCGCGCGGGCCGTCGATCCCGGCGCCGCGGAACAGCAGAGCCCCTTCCCGGTCGACGATCTCGAAGATCCGGTCCCTGATCTGCCTGCCGGCCCGCGGCCCGTTCGCTCCGCCCAGGTCGATGTGCAGGCACGGAACCGCCACGCCGTTGCCCAGCTCCTCGTACTCGTACTTCATCGGAACCTCTCCCGGTAGCCTAGAAGCGACGGCCCCCGTGTCAAGGTCGGCCGCCGGCTGGCGTGGCGTCGGGCGGTTCCGTCGAATCTTCACAGGGCGGCGGGCTGACCTGACCGCGGAGATGATCGATGCGGTCGATCAGCCGCTCCGCAAGCTCAAGCGCGCGTTCCGCATCCCTCTCGAAGTACGCTTGGTCAGGGAGGATGTCCGGCAAGCCGTTGGGGTATCGAGTCGGGATGTAAAGGCGGTCCAACTCGGCGGCCATGGGAACGATGTCCTGCAAGCGGCCGTAGTAGTCCGCGTGGAGCTCCTTCAAGTCATCGATCAACTTGCGCACCGAGTGGCCCCACGGATCACGATCGAGCGAATACCACAGGCTCTTCATCGCCTTCTCGGCAGCTTGCTGCGCATGGAAGCAGGCGTGCGCGTAGCGCTCGTTGGAGAGCAGGACGCGCGCCGTCGTGAGGTCACCGCGCGCCGTTTCCAGCCACCGCACCGCTTCGGCGTGGTTCTTCTCCTCACTCATAAACGACGACGCCTTCCCGCAGTATCTGGCGCATGAACGGCCGGTGGGCTATGGCACGCAACTCGTCCTCGGTGTAGATCAGCATCTCGACATGCACCCCCGGCACCTCATCATGGATGGCGTTCACCTCGTCGTATCGGTCGAGGAACCGCTTCTTCGTATCCATGACGATCACCAGGTCGAGATCGCTCCTCCGGGTCTGCGTACCACGCGCAAAGGAACCGAAGGCGATCGCTCTCCTGATCCCATGGCCGGCGCAGAACTCGGCCAGCCTCGGGCGAATCTGGTCGAGCGACGGAGGGGCCGCACGGCTGGACGGAGTTGCCGGTTCGATGATCGCCATGGTAGCGCTCGTCCCCCTCACGGTACAGGAAGCCGCGGCGTCCGTTCGAGCCGCATGCACTGATTGACACGAAGACACGGCGTGCGTCCGAGTGCCTGCGTCTGCTCCGCGCGCGGCCGCCCGTGGTTCTGGACGGCCGCTTTGGCGACGACCTGTTGGAGATTCTTGCCGGAGAGCCGATCGAGCACCGGCACCCGTGGGACTCCTGATCGACTCGACGGTCGCCATCCACGCCGAGCAGCGCGGCCTGCCACCGGCGGTGCCGGTCGTTCCCATAACTCTCGCGGTCGCCCGCATCTTCGGAGAGGTCGACACGAATCTAGAGCTGCGGGTCTCCCAAGCCCCACTTTGGATCTTCTCATCGCGGCGACCGCGTTGTCCCGAGACGACGATGTCGTGACCGGTGACACGCGGCACTTTGCCCGCGTACCCGGTCTTGCCGTGCAGGTATTGCTTGGCGGACCGCGATAGCCCTTCGGCACCGAACGGGACTCGTGGCATAATCGGCTCCATGATCGAGAGCTTTGGCGAGTTTCGTGCCTCCAACGACGCGCTGGCCGACGCGGCTGAGCTGCGGCGGCGCATGGACGACGAGGGCTACCTGTTCTTCCGCGGCCTCCTCGACCCCGGCCGGCTGACGGCCCTGCGCCGCGACATGCTGGAGGTCATCGCCGGCAACGGCTGGCTGGCGCCGGGTACCGATCCCATGGACGGCATCGCCGACCCGGACCGGCGCTGCACGGAAGGCGACCTCGACTACGTGGACGTGTACCACCAGGTGTACCGGCTGGAGAGCTTCCACCGCGCCGGGCACTGGCCGGAGGTCCTGGACGTGCTTGCCAAGGTCATCGGCGGCCCCGTGTTCGCGTTCCCGCACAAGATCGCGCGGATCTGGTTCCCGCAGTTCACGGAGCACACAACGCCCATCCACCAGGACTTCGTCCATTTCCAGAGCAGCATGGACGTGTACTCCTGCTGGCATCCGGTCGGCGACTGTCCGCGCGACCTGGGCGGCCTGGCCGTGCTGCCGGGCTCGCACCGCGTCGGCCGCGTGGTCGATCACCATTTCTCCCTCGGTGCCGGCAGCCTCAGCATCGACCCGGAGGAGCACCCGGACGGCTGGGTGTCCACCGATTATCAGCACGGGGACGTGCTGTTCTTCCACGCCCTGACCATCCACGGCGCCCTTCAGAACGTGACGCCGGACCGGCTGCGCATCTCGCTCGACAACCGCTACCAGCGCATGGGCTCCCCGGTGACCGACCACATGCTCGACCCCCATCTGTCCGGCCACCAGCCGCTGTCGTGGGACCAGGTCTACGCCGGCTGGAGCGGCTCGGAAGACCTGCGCTACTACTGGCACGACTACGAGTTCGAGGTGATCGACAAGGACACCAGCTTCCAGGAGAAGGGCTTCGCCGAGGCGGTCGAGCGGGCGCGCAGCGGCGACCCGCTGGCACGGCTGCACCTGCAGCGGATCGTCACCATGCACCCCGACTCCGAGCAGGCGCAGAAGGCCGAGCGGATCCTCGCCGAGGCGTCGCCGGTCGCCTAACTCACTCGGTCGCGCCGGTGATCAGGGACACGATCTCGTTCATGTCCGTATCGTCCTTCACCAGCTCTCTCATCTTCTTGCCGTTTCTGAGCACGACGATCCGGTCCACGAGCTCTACGACGTGTTTGAGGTTGTGGCTGATCACGATGATGGTCATGTCGAACTCGTCTCTCAGAGTGCGGATGAGATCCAGCGCCCTCTTCTCCTGCACCACGCCGAGATTGTTGGTGGGCTCGTCGAGGATGAGGATCTTGCCTCCCCAGTAGACGGCCCTGCCGATCGCCACCGTCTGCTCCTGCCCGCCGGAGAGGTCGCGGGTGTCGCCCTTGATATCCATCAGCGTGATGCCGAAGCGCTCGAGGAGCTGCTCGGTCTCTCTCTTCATGAAGTCGAAGTCCAGGACCTTGAAGAGGCGTCCCAGGATGCCGTCCCTCACCTTCTCCCTGCCCAGGAAGATGTTTGCGGGCGCATCCAGAATCTTGATCAGACTCTCGGTCTGATACACCGTCTCGATTCCGTAGTTCTTCGCGTCCATCGGGGTCTCGATGTGAGCGACCTCGCCGTTTACGTGGATCGTGCCGCTGTCCCTGCTGTAGACGCCGGAAATCATCTTTATGAGCCTTTTGCAAAACCACCGAGATAGCCGGATTACTGAGAGGATAGAGGCCA
>JAPPNY010000036.1 GCA_028818385.1 Spirochaetaceae bacterium | reverse complement strand
CACGTTGCCCTCCTTGCAGTAGACGAAGCTCCACAGCTCGTCTACCTCGAACCGCCTGCACGGCAGGTTGCGGAGCGTCCGGTCCATGTGCTCGGCGCACAGCCGCCCGGCGTCGACGAGCGTCCGCAGGACCGTCTTCTTCTGCACGCCGACGATGCGCGCCGTCGCGTTCACGCTGGTGCCCTCGACCAAGCACCGGATGATCGTCTCGCGCGTCGCTGCGTTCAGCCTGTTCATGCTTGGATAATAGCATGCTTTTCAATTCCCGCGCAACCCTCTTGACAGACACCGCTTCCGTACGGCCAATGAGACAAAACAGCCGCTGGTCGCACGTCTTGGCAGAGACGACGACCATGAAGCGGCGAAATGGAGTGTGTCTGTGAAACACGCCGCAACGGCTGCTGGCTCACCAATACGACGCAACAATGCCGCCCGTCAAGGCGCGTACGTCCGTCGACGTCAGGTTCGCATCCTCATCGGACCTCCGATTCCGTGTGGCGGCGGCGTAACCAAGCGGCGCTTGACCGCGGAAGATCCCGGCGAGTGGTTCCACTGCGGCGTTTGCCACACCGACGGCCCCTACACCGGCGAGGACTACTGCCCTGCGTGCACCGGCATGCTATGACCCCTCACCGCTTCGATCAACGTCATCGCCGTGGCGGCCGGATCCGCGATGATGCCCGACTCTCGGAAGATCACGATCAGGACGTCCTGACCCCGGTTCTGACTCGCCGCGAATATGCCGCCGCCCAACGGCAACACGTAGACGCCTCCGTCCGCGTCACGCGCTCCAACCGCGATGTCGATCGCCGCATCCTGGTCGTTCGACACTTGGCCGAACACTAACAGGCTCCCGTACAGCATCGCGATCGCTTCGTCGACTTGATCCGCTCGACAGATCAGGGCTCTGCAACCCAAGCGTCCATACGCCGGCCGCGCTGCCTTCGATACTGACCGTCACCGTCTCCATCGAACACCGCCAACCACTCCACGAATCGACCTCCAACGGCTCGCACGCGAACGACGCGCCCATCAGCTCCGACAGAACACCGCCAAGGGTCACGGCTTCCCCGGTGGGCTTCATCAGCGTCGTTCTGTCGGCGTACGTCGCCATCGCGACGAGCACGACCAGCGCCACGGCCAACGCTGGCCGCCTCACGGCGTCACCCTCTGCATGACCAGCCCGCAGGTGTTGCCCCGGTCCTCCAGACAGACGTTGTCGGCGTCGACTCGAACGCCTGGCATCGCTGCCACCGATCGCGCATGCGTCCCGGTGAACCTCAGCGATCCTCCGCTGACGCTCCAGTGGGTGTGCGCGTGCAGGTGAGACGGCGCCACGTGCCAGACGGTCCGCCCGTTGGTGCCCATCGTCACGACGGCCACCGCGGTCGGCCAGTCGGTCACCTCGCCGATCCTCCACGACGATCCCGACAGGTGCCCGGACTGCAACGCGGTCCCGCCGGCGATCGCCGCCTGGCTCGGCACCGACCCCACCATGACGGTCGCCTGGGCGAGCCGCTCGCTCGCTTCGTCGATGTGCTGCTGCGTGATCTCGCACGCCGCTACGATCGTGCCGGCCGCGACGATGGCCGCGGCAATCGATGCCCTTCCCATCGGCAACTCCCTTCCCGGCACGGCAAAGGTGCCGGGCCTTTGGTCACTGCACAGTCGGAGACAAGGCGAGCCCTGCGTATTCACCGCCGGCCGGGGTAGCTACTCCCCGGCCGTAATGGCGGCTGTTTCATTCCACAGGCGACCCGACAAAGGGCCGTCCGTGCAGTGACCAGTGTCGATCATCGACCGCAACGGTGCTCGGATTCTACTACACGCAGGTGTAGTGATTTCAGAAGAATGTGGGGTATGTCGTTCCTGGGTAGGAAGGTCTTGCTACCGGCTACTCATCTGCCGCTTCGGCGGCGGCTGGCGCTGGCAGGCGGTACGGTCCGCTCAACGCGCCTTCGATCCGCGCCACACGTTCGGACAGGGCGTGCAGATCAGCCCGGATCGCCGCTACTTCGGTACGCAGCTCGGCGCGCAGATCACGCACGTCGGCGCGCAGTGGCGCGAGTAGCGCGAACAGTGTCAGCAGCAGTGTGGCGCCAACGGCCACAATCGCGGTCGTCTCGGCGCTCCACCATCGACGCGGCGCGGGTGCGGTCGAGATGCTCACGGTGCCTCCGTGCTCACGGTTTCCGCGGCCGGAGCATCCGGGATGTTCGCCGGCTGGCGCCACGGTCCTGTCAGCGCTCCCTCGATGCGGGCTACTCGCTCGCCCAGGTTGCGCAGATCACGGCGCACGTCGGCCACATCGGCACGCACATGGTCCAGTTCGCGGCGGATGCCGGCGGCCAAGGTCAACAGCAGCGGCACCAGCACGGCCAGCAACGCCGCGCCAACGCCGACGATCGCGATCGCCTCAGCGCTCACCTTCCGCCGGCTCAAGGCCCTCCCACCGTGCGGCGGCAGCCTTCTGTGCTACTTCGCGGCGGCGTTCTGGTGTCTGGCTGGCGGCGCGAGCCCTGGCACTCTTGGCGCGCCCGGTCGGCTCCTGCCCGTTCATCTCGGCGAGCACCTCCGGCGTGTCGCTCGGCACCTCGCCGGTCGCCATGTCGACGATCAGCCGTGCGAGCCCCGCGGTGTCACGCGGACGCTTCGTCATCGGTGTTCCTCCCGGCCCTATCGAGGGCACTCATCGGATACCATGTCGGGGCGAACGTGTCCACCCCTCGAATGGCAAATCTTGAAGATTCAGTCAAGTGCCGCCGATTTCAAATGACCCCACTACCG
>JAPPNY010000151.1 GCA_028818385.1 Spirochaetaceae bacterium | reverse complement strand
CGATGATGACCGCCGTGAAGATGGTCACGATCGCGCTGGGACCGGAGATCATCGGCGCGGCGCCGCCGAGCACGGCAGTGAAGAACCCCACCGCGATCGCGCCGTAGAAGGCCGCCACCGGCCCGAGCCCGGACAGCACGCCGAAGCCGAGCGCGACGGGCACCATCATCACGGCGGACACGACCCCGCCGAACACGTCCCCCTTCAGGTCACCGAGTCCGTACGATCGCCGTCCATCGGTGCTGCGGGTGATCATCACTCCGGATCCGATTCGGCCTCCCGACGGGGGTTCGGCTCTACGCAGAGCAGGGTCGAGCAACAGGGAGCGAGCCGGCACTCGCCCGAGTCGCCGGGCCGGCGTTCCATGGTGAAGGGGTCGATCCACGTGCGGCGGCCGGCCGCGGACACGTCGATGCGCGCCTCGATCGGGTGCACGCCTTCGTTGGTGATCAGATAACAGTCGAGGCCGTCCTTGACGACGTGGCGGTAGCGCAGGTCCGGGCGTGAGGGCGTCACCCGCAGGTCGGCCGGTGCCAGCCGTTCCAGCTCGGCGACCATGGCGTCGTCCTCTGCGCCGTCATGAGCAGGCCAGCGCAGGAGGCGGCCGGCCTCTTCGAGCCGGCGCAGCGGCTCGGCGGCGCGTTCCGGCAGCGGGTTCAGGCCGTCGTCGAAGCCGTCGACGATCAGCGCGCGGTAGTGCATGCCGGCCAGCCGGATGCCGTCGGCGTCGACCTGCGCGTCCTCCCACAGGTGGCGGGCCTCCAGGTAGTTGAAGTCGCGCTGGTGCGTGAACAGTACGCGCGCCGCCTGCCACGGCGCGTAGCAGGCGTCGGCCAGGACCGCCACGTCGCAGACGTGCGTGGCGTCGGTGTTTACGTAGCAGAGCCGCCGGCAGTAGTCCGCGTAAGGACGGTAGCGGTCCCACCAGGGGCTGTTGGGCCCGACGTCGGGCGGCGCCTCGTTCACGCGGTGGCCGCGCACCGAGTAGAAGAACGCGTGCGGAAACAGCAGGTTGATCCCCCGCACCAGGCACCAGTCGGTCACCCACTTCATCTGGTCGTAGGTCAGCGTGTGGCCGTAGGCGCCGAGCAATTCCTCGCTGCACTGCCGGCGGCCCAGGTGAACCATCGCCGAGGAGACGCACTTCGCCTGCACCGACTCCCGTCCGTCGATCGCGCCCGGCTTGCCGGGAAGGATCATGCCGGCAATGACATCCTGCCCGGGGATCTGGAAGAAGCGCTCGGAGCCCAGGTCGTCCGTCCACTGGGGGTGCCCGCACAGGGCGATGCCGTGCGCCTCGCACCAGTCGGACAGCGGCCCGTAGTAGGTTTCGTGCAGCCGCAGCCGCATTGCGCGGTTGTAGTCCGCGCGCGCCTGCGGTGCGTCGGGCTCGCCGTCGAACCAGAGCGCCGGCAGGCGAGGGGCGAAGTCGTAGCCGAGCAGCCGCTCGACGTGCTGCAGGATGCCGGTCGTGCCGGCCCGGATGCGGCCCTTCTCCCTCCGGCACTTGCCGCCGTACTCGTTGGGCTCGTCGGTGAAGATGCCGCGGATGAGGGTGCCGAAGTGCTCCCCGAACGCTTCCGCGAACCGGTCGTACACCAGCCTGATGAAGCAGGCGACCGCCGCCGGGTTGAGCAGATCGGCCGTGGCGGGCTCATCCTCGGCGCGGGTGGCCTCGTCCGGATCGGTGTAATGCAGGCCGCGGATATGGCAGCGGGTCGGGCGGTCGTAGAACGCCAGGCGGGTGCCGCTGGCGCGCTCGGCGATCGCCGCCAGGTGGTGGCCCGGTGCCAGCGCCGGCTCCTCGCCGGCGGTCAGCACCTGGTAGTCCAGGCCGCGCGACTGCAGCGCCGGATCGGCGGCGACCACCTGGCCGCTGGCTGCTCCGGAGGGATACATGCCCTCGTCGTACAGGTAGACCAGCAGACCGCGCCGCCGCGCCTCCTCGATCGCCACGTGCATGAAGTGCAGGAAGCGATCGGACATCCAGCCGATGTCGCGCGGCAGGCCGACGCGCGGGTGGATCATGAAGCCGTACACGCCGTGCGCCTGGAAGTCGTCGATCTGGCGCACCAGCTCGTCCTCGGTGAGCACGTCGTTCCAGAACCATTGCGGCACCACGGTGAACTCCCGCAGCGGATCGCCAAGTGCGTGCAGCATACCGGTAGTAGACCGCATCACCGGCGCCGCGTCACGCGCGGTTCAGTTGAACTCCGTTCCACCCTTGCGCGTCAGGTACTTCCCCGAGACGCTCTTCAGGATCACCCGGCCGAACTCGTGCGACACGCGCTCGGCGGCCGGCTTCACGACCACGCCTTCGCGCACGTGCGCGCCGCCGAGCGTGGTCGCGCCGTCGGTCAACTCCTGCAGCTTCGCAAGGCTGAACGGCCCGCGGTACAGCTCGGGAACCAGCGGAAACAGATCGCTCAGCGTCTCCGCCAGCTCGTCGGGGTTCAGGTAGCGGCCCGTTCCCGGCTCGCCGACGTACGCGTCGAACACCGCGAACGAGGGGTTGGGCTGGCCGTAGTGCAGGTCCTGCACGCCGCGGCCGTAGACCTCGCCCAGGACATAGCAGGACTGCCCGTCAGCGGCGACCCGCGCGCGCGCGGACTCGAACGCCTCCTGGTGCGCGCTCCAGGTCCGCACGTACAGGTTGTTCCGGTTCGCATCGTCCAGCAGCAGCGCCAGTCCCTTGTCGGACATGCCCTTGGAGGTGACGATCGGCCCGTGCTCGGCATGCCGCCCCAGGCAGCACCACGTGCCGTGCAGCTTCTCGGTTATGAGCACCGGCTCGCCCTCGCGGAACTCCTCCGGGTACTTCTTGAAGTCCTCGATGTCGT
>JAPPNY010000037.1 GCA_028818385.1 Spirochaetaceae bacterium | reverse complement strand
TTGCATGCTTAAGACACGCCGCCAGCGTTCGTTCTGAGCCAGGATCAAACTCTCCGTGATATGAGTAGGACTTCCGCCCGAAGGCATCCGTCCTACGAATCTACATTCGAGGACCCCACTCTCCCCATCCCTATGATGTCAAAGAACCGCTGGGATCCGATCGGGATCCCGCTCGCGGACGGGCACGAGCGCCCGATCCGTATCACGGAAGCCCGTCTACCGACGGGCACCGTGGAAAAGGAGTTTATACATCGTCGCGTGGCTCCGTCAAGGGCTTCGGAGCCTTTTTTTCATCTTTCTCGTCATCGGCTCCCGGCTCCCCGGCCAGCGGCTCGCCGGCCAAGCCCTGGATGGCGAGTTGCTCCAGCGCGTGCCGCTTCGCCGCACACCGTTCGGCCAAGTCGTCGATCTGGGCCATCAGGTCCTTGACCCCGGGGGTGCCGTGCGACACCGTGGCTTGGCCCTGTGTGCCCAGGCGGTCATGGATGAGCTGTCCCAACTCCTCGAGCAGCCGCGATCGCTGCCGTTCGAGCTGCAGCAGGTCGAGCCTGAGAGCACCCCGCTCGCCGAGCTCCCGCGCCTTCGATCGGGCGCGGTCCAGGGCGTCGCGGGAGCCCCGGAGCCCTTGATTGACAGCCCGCTCGACACCGCGCCACAGGCCGCTCCCAGCCATACCGGTAACCAGTTTACAATGACGGACGGGAGCTCGGCCACATCGGCCGGGGCGAACGGCCCTCGGGGTGACCGATGGCCGATGGTCTGTCGACCGCAGGCGAGCGAGCGGCTAAACTGCCGCCGTGACCGGATACAAGATCAAGGAGCCAGCGCTCGCCGATCAAGGTTCGCTGAAGCTCCGGTGGGCGGAATCGCGCATGCCCGTACTTCAGCATCTCCGCCGGCTGCATCGCGACTCGAAGCCGCTCGCCGGCATGCGGATAGCCGGCTGCCTGCACGTGACCAAGGAAACCGCGATCCTGATCCGCGCCCTGCGGGACGCGGGAGCCGACGTCGCCTGGTCGGGCTGCAATCCCTTGTCCACTCAGGATGATGTCGCAGCCGCGCTGGCGGCCGAAGGAGTCCCGATCTACGCCTGGCACGGCCTCTCCACGGACGAGTTTTACTGGTGTATCGACCAGACGCTTGCGGTCGACCCGACGCTGACCCTCGACGACGGTGCCGACCTGATCTTTCGCGCGCACGCTGCCGGGGACGGACTGACCGCCGGCATCATCGGCGGCACCGAGGAAACCACCACGGGGGTGCACAGACTCCGCGCCATGGCTGATGATCACGCCCTCAAGTACCCGGTCATCGCCGTAAACGATGCCACTACCAAGTGGGACTTCGACAACGTCTACGGGACCGGCCAGTCGGCCCTCGATGGAGTCTTGCGCGCCACGTCGGTACTCCTGGCCGGCAAGCAGTTGGTCGTTGCCGGCTTCGGTCATTGCGGGCGTGGCGTCGCCCAGCGCGCACGCGGCCTCGGCGCGAACGTCGTGGTCACCGAAGTAGATCCGATCGCCGCCCTCAAGGCGACGCTGGAGGGGTTCAACGTGTCGACCATGGATGCGGCCAGCGCCGTCGGCGACGTGTTCGTTACGACCACGGGAATCCGCGACGTGATCACCCGCCGGCACTTCGAGCGAATGAAGGATGGCGCGATCGTCTGCAACGCCGGCCACTACGACTGCGAGATCAATCTGAACGATCTGGCAGAGCTCACCGTGCGTTCCGAGGAGGTCCGGAGCAACAATCGCGAGCACGTGCTCGGCGATGGCCGCCGCCTGTACATTCTGGCGCAAGGCCGGCTCGTGAACCTGGCCGCGGCCGAGGGCCATCCACCCGAAGTGATGGACATGTCTTTCGCCAATCAGTTTCTGTCCCTCATCCGATTGGCCAAGGAGGGTAGCTCCCTGTCGCCGCTCGTGTACCCGGTGCCCGAAGAGCAGGACCGGGAGATCGCCGCCATCAAGCTGCAAACGATGGGCATCCAGACCGACGAGCTCACCGCCGAGCAGCAGGCGTACCGTACCGACTACGCTCAGGGCACCTGAGCCCTGGAGCCACCGCGGCGTCGCTCGCTCAGCCTGCCCCAATCTCATGCAGCTGGTTCTCCTCGGACCGCCCGGCGCCGGCAAGGGCACGCTCGCCAGCACCGTGGCCGGCCGCACCGGAATGCGTCACATCTCCACGGGCGACCTTTTCCGCGCCGCGGTGAAGGCTCGGACCCCGCTCGGGCGCCGGGTGGCCGACCTGCTGCAGGCCGGCAGCCTGGTCCCCGATTCGCTGACCATCTCCCTGGTGCGCGAGCACCTGGCGACCCTCGACGAACGGAAGGGATTCATTCTCGACGGCTTTCCTCGCACCGTCCCGCAGGCCGCCGCGCTGGCCGGATTCGCGCAGCTCGACGCCGCCGTCGAGCTGATCGTGCCCGAGCAGGAGGTCGTTCGCCGCCTGTCCGGACGCCGTACCTGCGCCCGGTGCGGCGCCACCTTCAACGTGGCCTCGATGCCGGCGAATGCGTCCCTGTTCTGCGCACCCGTGCAACGCGAAGACGACGATCCGGAGGCGATCCGACGGCGGCTCCACGCCTATCGGGCACAGACCACCCCGGTCATCGAGTACTACCGATCGACGGGTCTGCTGCGCGGCATCGACGGTACCGCCACGCCGAACGAGGTTGCCGATCTCATGCAAGCCGTGCTGGCCCGGCGATCCGGCCTGCTGCCACCGTGCCGAGCGCGACGAGCACGGTGACGTACCCGTGCTGCCCCGGGACCCGTGGCGGTATACACGTGCGCCCCGCACTCCTATGATTCAGCCCCGGTAACTGTTCAGGCGTAGGGTAGGTTCGTTCGACAGATTTCGGCAACCGGTC
>JAPPNY010000120.1 GCA_028818385.1 Spirochaetaceae bacterium | reverse complement strand
TCCTGGCCAGGGTTACACCTTAACCACCTGTCCAGTTTTCCGGGACCACCTCAATCCTCGACGATGAACACGGGCCATACCGGCATGTATCGGCCGCGTGCCACGCCGTGGAAGTAGATCAACGGCGTACGCGTGCGGCACAACTCGCGCAGGCCGACGTTGTCCCGATGTTGAGGATCGGTGCCACGGTAGCGATACGCGAGAAACCCTTCCTCGGTAAACGAGTCGTCGTACGGACCGGAGTGCACCGATGTGATGGAGAGAGGAAGCTCCAGCACGCGCGGTTTCCAGATGCCGGGTTGTCCCATGAACGTGACCGGTTCGCCGCGATGCACGAAGCCGGCCTGGAGGATTCCCCGCGGGATCACCTCCCCGTAGCGGGCGGCCTGCTCAGCGAGCCATGAGAATGCGGCTGATCTGAATTCGGCGTCCACGGCTTCCTCATGGAAGAGGGTATCGCCCAGCAGGCGCAGCTCACAATCGGCCGGGCGTCAGGCCGGCGTGGCAGCGATCGGGAGGGATTCGAGGCCGCGCAGCACCACGCTGTTGCGGAAACTCGGGCGATCGGTGAGCAGACGCATCGAGGCAAATCGCTCGAGCAGCATCTCGATGACGATGCGGCCCTCCAGGAGCGCCAGGGGCGCCCCGAGGCAGTGGTGGATGCCGCGCCCGAACGCCACGTGGCTCCTCGGGTGGCGCGTGACGTCGAGGCGGTCCGGCTGATCGAACTCCGCCGGGTCGCGATTGGCCGCGCCGAGCAGCAGCACGACGGTCTGGCCCTGTTTCACCGGGAAGCCGTTCACATCGCAGTCCTCGGCCGCACCCCGGAAGTTGGTCTGCACCGGCGAGTCGAAGCGCAACAGCTCCTCCACCGCCGACGGAATCAGCCCGGGATCGTCCCGCAGCGCCTGGAGCTGATCGGGGTTGCGCAGCAGCGCCAGCATGCCGTTGCCGATCAGGTTCGTGGTGGTCTCGTTCCCGGCCGCCAGCAGCAGGCGCAGCAGCGTCAGCATCTCGCGCTCGGTCAGGCGGTCGCCTGCCTCTTCCGCCTGCGCGATGGCGCTGATGATGTCGGCCCTCGGGTCGGCGCGCCGCTCCTCGATGATGGGGAGGAAGTACTCATTGAGTGACGTCGCGGCCCGCGCCCCGATTTCCCGTTCGCTCGCGCTGAGCGTCGTGGTCCGGCGGGTCCAGGAACAGCATGGAGTAGTCCTCCGACCCCATCCGCGCCTGCCGCTGCCGGAGCGCCCGCTCGCGCTTGCGCGGGTCGCTTGCGAACCGGCGATGGTCCCGCAGGACGGCGTCCACGTCCGCATGGCGCGAGAAGACCCAGGCATCCATCAGCAGGCTGCGGTGCACGGGGTCCCGCTCGCGCAACCGCATATAGATGGGATACGGGTCCTGAGCCAGGCGGGCCGACATCGGGTTGTACGCCACCCCGCTCTGCATCCACTCGCGAACCAGAGCGGTGTTGATCACCAGCGACCGCACGGCGTTGCGCAATGACACGATCGTCTATCGGTAGACTTCCCGCCGATGTCCAATCTTCTTGACGAGGATCTGCTGACTGCTCTGCCGGTATTCGAAAATGACCCGCCAGTCGCCGACTCTCAGTTTTGTTCCATGGATACGACTCTTCCTGCGGCGATGTCAGCATCCGACTCCTCGATAGCCGAGAGGTCACCGCCGGTAACCGGTTCGTTGTCCACTGGCACATCCGCAAGAGCCGAAGCGACAGGATCGTCCGAGGGGTGAAGGGACTGGATATACTGTCTTACAGCATCCAGTTCGTTGTCCGACAGGTCGTCGATGAGGCTCTTCACCTCCTCTCTGGACACCATACTCTCCTGCGGAGTCATCCACGCAACTCTATCCTGGCTCTGGTTCAGGGATCAACGGATCCGTCATCGCGGATTACGTCGGTGACCCTACGGTGAACGAGTAGAGCTTGGACTCGTACAGGTAGAACCGGAGCCGCACCACTTGGCCCGCCAGCTTGCGCAACGCCTCGTCGCCGTTCCAGGTCACCGCCAGGCGCAGCCCGTCCCCTTCGATCGGACGGCAGTCGCGGACGGTCAGGCCGGGGATAGGCGTGCCGATCGGGTCGGCGACCTCGACCTTGATCCGCCCGCGCGAGGCGTCCGCGTTGATCCGCAGGCGGTCGCCCTCCAGCCGGAACGGCTTGGTGATCAGCACGCCCAGCTCGTCGGAGGCGGCGCGCGCGACGAACCGCCCCTTCGGCAGCGTGGCCAGGCCGGTCCCGCTCGTCCGCCCCGTCACGTTGTGGGAACCCGAGTGTCCGGCGTAGTAGAAGCGCAGCTCGTCGCCGTGCTCGATCATCCGCGAGCCGGCGATCATGCCGCCGTCCCAACTGCCGATCACGCCTCGCGGAATGAACACCGGCCGGTTGGCCAGCCTCTCCCAGCGGAAGCCGTCCCGGCTGAAGGTCAACTGGACGTCCATCGTGTCCGCCTGCGAGGGGTCGCCCAGGTATCCCTTCCGTCCCCACTTGTTGAAGACCTGCAGCAGCCCGAGGTACACGCCGTCGCAGACGCAGACGTCGATGCCGTAGAGGCGCGGCGGGTCCAGCTCGTCGGGGCGGATGATCACCTCCGGGTCGGTCCAGTTCACGAAGTCGTCGCTCTCCGCCCGGGCGATCCTGCGGTTGCAGCCCATCCCTTCGTGCGCGTGGTCGGTGGCGCCGATCGCCGCGCGGGTGTCCACGTACGGCTGCGCGCGCACGTAGCGGTGCAGGTAGTCCTCCGCCTCCCGGTGCCGGTACATGCCGTGGGCGTCACCTTCGACCTCCGGAAAGCCCAGGTCGCCGGGCACCTCGCCGCGCGGGCCGGCCAGGATGGTCGGCCGGCGGAAGTTCACGTAGCGGCCGATCCGTTCGTCGTAGAGGAAGCAGCCGTTGCCGTCGTTGGAGTCGCGGATGATCGAGCGCTCGTCCGGGTACATGTGCCAGCGGATGCCGTCCGCCGAGTACGCGGCGAACAGCCGGCCGCCGCCGCGCCGGTCGGGATCGACGTGGTGGTACCAGCGCTTGATCGTCCCCTTGTACCGCTTGCCGGGATCGGGATCGTGCGGGTCCTTCATCGCCACCCCGAACTCGCCGTGCATCGCCGAGACGTCGATCAGGTTGTTCCGCTTCGATCCTGAGTGCTCGACGATTCCGAGCTCCGGCTTGTGCCAGTCGAAGCCGTCCTCGGACACGGCGTACGCGCGGGCGTACAGCGCCTCGTTGCCGGGGTCGTCTTCGGGATCCTCCGGGACCGCCGGATACCACGCCTTGAACAGCTTCTCCTCGGCGTCGTAAAGGCTGGGAGCGATCGCCAGCGGGTTGTCCGGATGCTTGGCCGGCATCTCCGGGACCCGGCGCAGCAGCCAGATGTCGTCGACGACGTGATCGTCGATCAGGAGCTGCGTCGCCGTGCCGACCTCCGCCAATCGATACCGGTCCTGCATCGTTACCCTCCGTGCCAGCCATTCTGACCGTGGCAGCCGGCCCCCACAACGGCGCCTTGCCCGGCCGGAGGCCGGCCCGTAGACTGGCCCACTATCCAAACCCACAGAGGAGGGTTCACATGAGACGGTTACGGAGATCGCTGGTCACAGGCGTCGTGGTGGGGCTCATCACGCTCCTGGCGGCCGGCGCGGCGTTCGGCCAGGACCACTTCGCCAAGCACCTGGAGATCGAGTGGCTCGGCTGGACGATGCGCTTCCACGACGAGGACAAGGCCTCCGAGAACATCTATCTCAACGAGATGTCCGAGCGGTTCAACACGACCTTCATCTGGCCCGATCTGCGGGACTGGAGCAACGACGAAGCGGTGGCCGCGCAGCTCGCTACCGGCCGCCTCCCGGAGTTCTCGGCGGTGCTGCAGGCGAACATGGACGAGCTGTATCAGGACGACTTCATCCGCACGTGGTCGTTCGAGGACATCCGCGAGAAGATGCCCAACACCGCCGCGCTCATGGATGACACCGGGGCGTGGTCCTTCCTGCGCGTGCCGGGCGAGGACGCGCTGATGGGCATCCCGCAGCTCTTCCGCACGCCCTCGACGATGATGGTCTCCTACTACCGCCTGGACTGGCTGGAGAAGCTTGGCATCGAGGCTCCCGGCGAGCTTACGGAGATCGCACCACGGGTGTTCTGGAGCACCGAGGGCTTCGACACCGACCAGATGCGCCAGATCCTCAAGCGGTTCGTGGACGAGAACGTCTCGGGCGCCGAACGGACCTACGGCGTCGGCAGCTACTTCCCCGCCACCTTCACCGGCTTCGGCCAGGCCGGCTCGCTGTACGGCACCGAGGGCCGCGGCGTGGACATCAACGTGATGGAAGACGGCGAATTGAAGTTCGCGTACGCGACCGACGCCTACCGGGACGCGCTCAGGTGGTTCAACCAGCTCTATCAGGAGGGCGTCCTGAGCAAGGAGACGGTGATCGCGGCCCAGGACGCGGGCGCCGCGCGGGATCTGTGGAACTCCGGCCACCTCGGCTACATGCAGTACCACTACTCCTACATCTACGAGGCAGC
This sequence comes from Spirochaetaceae bacterium, assembly GCA_028818385.1. The sequence goes on along the minus strand of JAPPNY010000120.1, from coordinate 26,927 downwards.
GGACACCGAGGTGCCCTTCGCTATGCTGTACGCGAACCCCGATGCCAAGGTGCTGGTGGTGCCGACCGAGCTGAACCACATGACCGGCATGTACGGGACCTCGACCGGTGGTTCGGTGATGACGGCGGCGATCCCCACCGGATTCAGGATCGGCACCCGAGGGCGCGCCGCTCTGGCGGCGAGCGACCTGTCCGATGAGAAATTCGACCGCGCCATGCGCATCTTCGACTGGCTGCACTCCACTCGCGAGGGGTTCATGCGCAACTGGTACGGCGTCGAAGGCGTGAACTATGACTGGTCGGGCGAGCCCTGGAAGTCTCCGGTCATCCAGCACGAGTTCCCGGAGGACGAGCGCCACAAGCACGCCGGCAACCTGATCGGCGGATACTGGCTCCCATGGCTGCACGACATCCGCAAGCTGGGGCAGCCGTACGAGCAGGTGGAGAACGATCTGCTCGCGAAAGACGGCTACATGGACCACTACGTCCACCAGTACCGCTACGACTTCCTGAACGAGACCAACATCATCACGATGCGCAACCGCTACAACTCGGGTCTCACCACCACGGCCCTGGAGTACACGGCCAATTTCATCCTGGGAGATCTCGACCTCGATGAAGACTGGGACGACTACCTGCGCGAGCTCGAGCGGAACGGCATGAGCCGGTATCTGGAGGAGTTTGCCAAGGCGCCGTTGGTCGACGCCTACCTCGAAGGCAGGCTCGAGTACTGAGCTTCGCGGCTCGGAGCACCAGCTCCGGGGCACACATCAGGCAGGGCTCGCAAGGGCCCTGCCTTTTCTTTGCGCGCCCGGTTTATGCGCGCCCGGTTTATGCCTTCAGGGAGCCGACCATGATGCCGCGCACGAAGTAGCGCTGCAGGAACGGATAGAGCAGCACGATCGGTCCGATGGTGATGATAATCACCGCCGACTGCACGTTGTCGCGCTGGATCTGCCGGCCGAACTCGTCGTTGAACCGGTCGATGACCGCGAGTTCCCGCTTGTTGAAGACCTCCTCCATCATGCGGCGAATGAACTCCTGCAGCACGATCCAGTCGTTCCCGGACGTGAAGATCAGCGCCTCGAACCACTCGTTCCAGATGCTCACGGCCGTCCACAGCGTGACGGTCGCCAGCACCGGCATGCTCAGCGGCATGACGATCGACACCAGGATGCGCCGGTAGGTGGCGCCGTCCATCAGCGCCGACTCCTCGACCCCCTGGTCGATCGCCATGAAGAAGTTGCGGATGATGATGACGTTGAAGGCATTCACCAGGCCCGGGAGCACCAGCACCCAGAAGGTGTTGTACAGCCCCAGGCCCCTGATGAGCAGGAACGTGGGGATGAATCCGCCCGAGAAGAACAGGGTGATGATCAGGATCGCCATCAGCAGGCCACGGCCGGGGAGATCCCGTTTGGACACGGTGTAGGCGGCCATCGAGCAGACGAACACGCTCATGGCAGTCCCCACCACCGTGCGCAGAATCGTGTTCCGGTAGGATCGCAGCACCAGCGAGTCGAACAGCAGATACTCATACGCCGACGCATTCCAGTGTTGGTTGGTCAGCTTGAAGCGCAGCGCCTTGGCCTCCTCGACGCCCTCCAGCGACACCAGGATCAGGTTCCAGAACGGGTACAGCACCGTGATGCAGAACGCGGCCATGAACAGCACGTTGAGCCCGTCGAAGGCATGGCTGCCGATCCCCCTGCGGATGGTCACCGCATCCGCCTTCCTACCACAGCTCCGGCTACCATAGGGCGTACTCGCTGTAGCGCCGCGCCAGTGTGTTGGCGATCAGCACGAACATGACCGCCACCAGGTTCTGGAACAGGTTCACGGCGGCGCCGAAGTCGTATTGCCGGTCGACCAGCCCGACCCGGTACACGTAGGTCTCGAAGATGTCGGCGACGCTGAACACCAGCGGGTTGTAGAGGTTGAAGATCTGGTCGAAGCCCGCCTGGTTCAGGTTCTGCACGCTGAGGATGAGCATGATGATGATCACCGGGACCATCGACGGCAGGGTCACGTGCAGCATCTTCTGCAGGCGGTTCGCGCCGTCGACGTCGGCGGCGTCGTAAAGGCCGGGATCGATGGAGGTGATCGACGCCAGGAAGATGATGCTGCCCCAGCCGATGCTCTTCCAGATGTGGGTGATGACCACCGAGAACAGGAACCAGTCGGGCTCGGCCAGGAAGTAGACCGGCTCGGCGCCAAGGGCCTGAAGGATGGCGTTGATCGGGCCGCGCTCAACCGAGAACAGCACCTTGAAGATCGCCCCCAGCACCACCCATGACAGGAAGTGCGGCAGGTAGGAGATGCTCTGCACGACGCGCTTGTAGCGGCGGTTGGTCAGCTCGTTGAGAATCAGCGCGAAGGCGATCGGCGCCGGGAACCCGAAGGCGAACTTGAGCAGGCTGATCCGGAACGTGTTGAGGACCAGCTCCGCGAACTGTGGAATGGAGAAGAACCACTTGAAGTGCTCGAAGTCGTTCCAGGAGCTGCCCAGGATGCCGGCGCGGGGGCTGTAGTCCTTGAAGGCGATCATCACCCCGACCATGGGGACGTACTTGAAGATCGCCAGCAGGGCCAGCGGGATCAGAAAGAGCAGGTACAGCTCTTTCATGCGGAGGATGCGGGATCGGGTCTGCCTGCGCAGCGTCTGTCTGACGGCCGCATCGATCGCGCCGGGGGCCGTCGCACCGGACGGCTTGTCCATGCTCCGATGATCGAGAGCGGCCCGCCCCCTGTCAAGGCGGACCGCGTCTTGCGGAGGACTACTCTCCCGTCATACCGGAGGTGCCCATGGTCTCCACGATCCTGCTCTGGTTGAAGATGAACACGCCGATCGGCACCGCCATGATGAACAGGGTGACCACCGACGCGGCGCCGACGCGGGCGATGCCGCCGCCGGCGACCTGCGACAGGGCGTACGGAAGCGGCTTCAACTGCTCGGAGTAGATGAAGATGTCGCCGGTGTTCCGCCACATCACCTGGAAGTTGATGATGATCAGGGTCAGCCAGGCCGGCTTCACGATCGGCATGACCACGCGCGCGAAGATCGTCAGCTCGCCCGCCCCGTCGATGCGGGCCGCCTGGATCAGCGAGTCGTGCACCATGGAGTCGATGAACTTCTTCATCAGGTAGAGGCCCAGCGTCTGCGCCCACGCGGGCACGACGATCGCCCAGTAGCTGTCGATGAACCCCAGCCACGACAGCGTCAGGTAGTTCGGGATGACGGTCACCGCTCCCGAGAACATGAGGCTGAGGATGATCACCTCGTTGATGAGCTTCTTGCCGGGAAAGTCGTGCTTGGAGAGCACATAGGCGGCGATCGAGCAGATCGCCAGGTTGCCGGCCAAGGCGAAGGAGACGATGAACACGGAGTTGAAGAAATAGCGGGACAGCGGAATCCAGGACTGCTCCATCAGCAGGAACAGGTCGGTGAAGTTCTGGAAGGTCGCCCGGCGCGGGACGAAGCGGGGCGGAAACAGGAACAGCTCGTCCAGCGGCTTGAAGGCGTTGCCGACGGCGTAGACCAGCGGCAGCGCCATGAAGATGCCCCCGCCGCAGAGGAACAGCAGGATGACGATGTCGCCCGCCAGCGAGCGGGACAGGTTGCGGTTGCGCAGGATGGTCGCGACGTTCCGCCTCACGCCCTCACCCCACCTTGGCCAACAACCGTTGGACGATCTTCTGCGCCACCACCATGGCCAGGAACAGGAGGAAGATGATCGCCGAGGAGTAGCCCAGCTCGAAGCGCACCAGGGCGTGGTCGTTCGAGTGCGCGACGATCGTCCAGGTGGCCCAGTCGGTGGGCTCGTCGCCGGTCAGCGCGCTGATGATGGACGTGTTGGTCATCGACTCCGTGATCGCGAGGATGGCCCCGAACAGCAGGTACCCGCGCATGGCCGGCAGGGTGATGTACCAGAGCTCCTGCCAGCGGTTGTCGATGCCGTCGATCGCCGCCGCCTCGTAGAGGAACTCGTCGATGCCCTTGAGCCCGGCGATGAAGACCAGGAAGCTGGTGCCCAGGCTCATCCAGAGGACGACCCCGATCACGATCGGCATCATGTAGTCGGGGTCGATCAGCCACTGGACCGGCCGGGTGATCATGCCCAGGGCGATCAGCGTGCCGTTGATGTAGCCGTGCGCGTCCGGGCTGAACAGCAGCACCCAGATCATGAAGGCGTTGCCGGCGATCGCCGGCGCGTAGAAGAGCAGCGTCAGCACGATCCGGAGCCGATGGCGCATCTCGTTGATCAGCCACGCGAACAGGAAGGAGAGCAGGTAGCCGACCGGGCCGGTGATCGCCGCGTAGACCAGCGTGTTCTGCAGCGCAATCAGGAAGATCCTGTCGTCCAGGAACATCCGCAGGTAGTTCTCGAACCCCACCCAGGTCGGGCGCTGCACCATGTTGAACTGCGTGAAGCTCAGCACGAAGGAGAACAGCACCGGCACCACCACGAACACCGTGAAGGCGACGAGAAACGGGGCCAGCATCGCGTAGGACACGCGCGCCTGCCAGAGCTTCGCGCCCGTGACGCGCAGCCGCTCGCCCATGGTCATGCCGGGAACGTGCACGGCCGACGTCGCCTTCACTCCGCCGCCGCCAGCTCGCGCACGATCTCCGCGGGGACGAAGTCGCCGACGTCCGGCACGTCGGCGTCCTCCAGCCGGTCGATGCGGACGAAGCGCTCCCAGTACCGGTCCTGGTACTCCTGCGGGAGCGCGGCACGGTCGGTCTCCAGCCCGAACTCCGCGCGCTTGCGGTGAAGCTCGCGGTTGATCGCATCGTCGTAGCGCCGCACCGATTCCCGCACGCCGTCCCCGTCCACGACGATGGCGCGGATCATCCAGTTCAGGTTGCGGAACACGTAGTAGCTGCCGATGATCGGCGGCAGTCCCTCGACCCAGTCCGCCTGCTCGAACAGCACGCGCCGCTCGGCCGGGCTCCACGGGATCTCCGCCAGCGCCTCCAGGTTGGCCGGCGCGTAGCGCGCCGCCTCCCCCAGCAGCGACTCCAGCTCGGTGCCGTACAGCACCTGCGCCTCGCGCCCCGACCACCACTTCAGGAACTCCCAGGCGCCGTGGAGGTTCGACGAGCCCCGCACGATCGACGATCCGGTGATGCCGACCGCCGTCAGCGACGACACGTCCCAGGTGTTCTGCACCGCGCCCGGCCCGGCGACCGGCTCCGGGATGATGCTCGGCAGGACGGTCACGGTGCGGTTGACGGTCCCGTCGGCCGTCCGCGTGCCGGGGACCATCGCCATCCCCCACCGGCCGGCGAGCTCCGGCGCGAAGACGACCAGCGTGTTGTAGAAGCTGAACGGCTGGATGGCCAGGGGCATCTCGCCGAACCGGAACCGGTTGAAGAAATTGTAGGCATACGGCACGTCGTAGCGGATGAACAGGTCCGTGAACTCGTCGACCGTCGCGATCACGGTCTCCGAATCGAGGTTGGTCTCGATGCTGTCCTCCTTCATCACCGGGACCCCGCGCTGGTTCACCATCATCAGCAGCGAGCCCGGGTCCATGCCGAGCCCGAAGTCCAGGTGGTGCGCGCGCAGCGTCGGCAGCAGGGCGCGCACCTCGTCCCAGGTCGCCGGTATCCCGATCCCGAGCGAGTCGAGGATGTCGGTGCGGTAGAACAGCACCGGGAAGCTCATGGTCTCCGGGAGGGCGTAGACGCCGCCGCGGTGGCTGAACGGCGCCAGCGCGCCGGGAGCGAAGCGTTCCGCCACCGCCGCATAGCCGTCCATCGCCGACAGGTCGGCGAGCATGCCGCGGAAGGCCAGCTCCATGTTCGCGTGGCCGATGACGGCATCCGGCGCCGTGCCGGCCAGGTTGGCCGGGATCAGGATGGACTGGATGCTCCGCACCAGCTCCAGCTCGACCGGGATGCCGGTCGCGGGCGTGAACAGATCGTCGATGATCTGCCGCAGGATCTGGCTCTGGTCGCGGCCGGTGCCCATCCAGACGGTGACGGGAGCTCCGGATTCCTCCGCAACCTCGCCACCCGCGATCTCATCGCTTCCGGCGACCCTCTCGCCAGCGACCGGAAACGCCTGCAGGTAGTTCGGCGAGAACGACGCCACGAACGCCTGCAGCTTCCTGAACCACCGCACGAACAGGCTGACGCGCGTATCAGGAAACTCCCGGTCCGTCGATGCGACCACCAGGTAGTCGACCTGCAGCGGCTGCTCCCGGTTGCGGGCCGCCCACACGCTGAGCGCCGTGATGGCGTTCTGCAATTCGCTCAGCACGAACGGGATGACCTCCGGGCGCCGCGCCATCCGGTCGAGCAGCACGGCAAGCTCCTGCACGCTCGCCGATATGCCGCCGGAGCCTGCCGTACCCTCGACCCGCCCGGCCGCGGACAACAGCCGCTCCCGGAGCGCGGGCAGCTCGCCGATGTCCTCTGGAATGCGCTCGATGAGCTGGTAGCTCCGGAACGGGTCGGGATTGGACGAGGTGATCATGATCACGTCACGGTAGAAGGCCAGCAGGTCGGCCACGATCGCATCCACCTCGGCGACCGCGCCGGCGAACTCTCCCAGCACCGCCTCCATCCGGATCGTGTGCTCGCCTCCCTCCAGGTGGAACAGGTACGGCGCCTCCCCTCCCAGGGGCATCACCCGGTAGGAAGAGGAGTAAGGGAACGCCACGGCTTCGGCTTCCCGAAACGGGACCTTCCCGTCGATGGAGATTCGCCGCCAGGAGCGGGCGCCGCGGTTGATGTCCTGCTTGGCCTTGACCGCGATCCGGTAGCGTCCGCTCGCGGGCACGGCGAAGGTCCACTCGATCCAGTCCCCGGCCTTCGCCCAGCGGTAGCCGCCGATCGAGTTCATCCTCACCTGGTACGGGTGGTAGGGCTCGATCGACGGATCACCCTTGTCGTGCACGGGGAAGAGGGTCGCCGAGGAGCGCGGCCCCGCGTCCTCGCCCTGGATCTTGAGCAGAAAGCCGGACGCCTCCGGGAAGGCGGATGCCGCGTCGCGGTACTCCGCGTAGGACGGCGGTCGCTCGCGCTGCGTCACGGCCAGCGACGCCACTGCCATCGGCTCGGCGATCCCGGTGAGAGTGACCGTGTTGACCCCGCGGCGCAGGAAGAACGCGAACGGCTCGGCGTGGTCGCCGTCGCGGTCGCGCAGGTAGGCCGTGGTCCAGCGCGGCCGCTCCTCGATCCGGGGCCGGATCTGGTTGCCGCGGACGTCGATCCGCACTCCGCCGCTGTCGTCCCAGGTGCGCGGGAAGCTCAAGCGCCGGGCCTCCTCGAACGGCACCCGGCCGTCGATCGCAATCTCCCGCACGGCGGGCATGCGCCTGCCGGGCAGCGGGTGGCAGGTGACCTGGATCCGGTAGAGCCCGGAGCGCGGGACGGTGACGTCCCAGCTCACCGATCCCCGCTCCTGGGTCTGCAGCGCCGCCACTCCGTCGATCTCCCCCGCACGCGGCGAGCCGGCGGCCGCCGCGAAGTCCGTGCCCGGCACGACGATCGGCCGGTCGAGCCGCACCTCCGGCCAGTCGCGGTGCCGGCGCAGGTAGTCGAGATACGATTCGGCGGTGGCGGGCAGGCACGCCGCCAGCAGCACGAGCGTGAGAGCGCGCCGCGCGGCCCTGACCGTCACGTGGGGTTCACGCTCCTTGCAGGTACTCCCACGTCAGGAGCATGAAGACGCTGGCCGTCCAGGTGTAGCCGGGAGCGCGCAGCCCCACCCCGGTCAGCGCGTCGAAGTTCTCGTACTGGCCCATGGCCTTGTGCTCGGCCATCCGGCAGAACGACGCGGCGATCCGCCCCGCCAGCTCGACACGGCCGCCGCGCCGGAGTCCGTCCACGATCAGGTACGTGCTCGGCGCCCAGATCGGCCCGCGCCAGTAGCCGTCGCTCTCGTAGCGGGAGCTGTCGGGCGCCTCCGTGGCCGGACCGTGCTCGGTCAGGAACCGCTCCTCCAGGATGCCGGCCAGCACCGCCATCTTCGCAGGGTCCAGATGCTCGCCGAGCGCGATCGGCATCAGCGCCAGCAACGACGTGGGCTCGGGATCGTACGAATGGCTCCCCGACCGCATGGCCACGAACCGGCCGCCCACCCAACTGTGCTCGTAGAGCCGCTCCAGCAACTCCTCCGCGGAGCGCCGCCACCTGAGCGCCTCCTCCGTTTTGCCGAGCCGTTCGGCGATCCGCACGCAGGTGTGCATCTGCAGGACCAGGAACGCCGCCAGGTCGGGCGACTCCAGGAAGAAGCCGTCGTCGAACAGCGTCGAGTTGTCCCAGCCGCTGTCGCACCCCTGCGGGTACTCGGGGATGCCGTCGCCGTCGGAGTCGCGGTAGTCCATCCACCAGTTCGTCCACGCGGCCAGGTGGCCGAGCACCTTCTCCAGGACCTCGGGCTCGAAGTCGAAGACGTCCATCATGCGGCCGAAGCACCAGCCGTGGATGGGCGGCTTGGTCACCGCCCAGATCACCTCCTGGTTCGGGTTGGTCATGTCGAACAGGGTCCCGGACTCCGCCTGCAGCTCGAAGGGAAGCAGGAACTGCTCGAGCGCCGTCTGCCGGCTCACCTTCATCATCGCCAGCGCGTTGAAGCAGTGGTCCCACGTCCACACCGAGCTCATGAACTTCTTGGACATGAGCATCGCGTCGTACCGGTAGTGGTCCCGCGCCCGCACGAAGCAGGACCAGAGCGTGTACCACGTCGCAACGGCGAAGTCGTAGCGGCCCTCGGGCGCCGGTGGCATCCTGCCGAGAAACCGCTCCCACTCCGCCCTAACGGCCGCGGTCTCCCGCGCCACGTCGAACGGCTCGTGCCGCAGCGTGCGCTCCACGTTCATGATCGTGAGAGTGACGGCGGCCGCACTTCCGTCCGCCCGCACGGTCAGGTCCCGTTTCCAGTCCAGGTTCTCGTTGCTCTGGAACCGCCGGATCGGCCCGCTCAGGACGCCTGCGCCCCGGAACACGTGGAACCGCGAGGTCGTGCGCTGGTTCACGGAGATCACGCAGAAGTCGTCCGGGCCGTACTCGGTGCCGTAGCCATGCTGAGTGATCGCCCGGAACTCCAGGTCCAGGCCGTGCGCCTCGAATGCCAGCGTGTGGTCGTCCCTGACGAAGATGGTGGCGTTCCCACCGTCGCCGGTCACGGTGATCCGGTCGGGGCGCATCTCGTAGGTGTAGTCGACGCTGTTCCCCGCGCGGCTGAACTGCAGCGTGAACGCCTCGTCCTCGCCGAAGCGCCGCTCGACGTTGTGGATGACGAACAGCCCTTTCTCCCGGTCGCGGTTGACCGAGACGTAGGCGCCGTAGCGGCTGAACGGGATGTGATCGAGGTTGATCGTGACGTCCTTCATGCGCGCTCTTCCTGAAGCAGGTCGATCGTGTCACCGAGGTCGCTCTGCCAGTCGGTGAGCTCGCCGATCGGGATCTTCCTGGAGACGATGCGGGAGTTCTCGATCATGAACACGTAGCCGGTGCCGTTCCTGATCACCATACGCGGCCAGCCGATCCAGTGACTCTGGCCCGACTCCAGGGCGGGATTGCGCGGATGGTACTCCCAGGTCTTCAGGTCCTTCGAGCGCGCCAGCCCCACGGTGTCCCACCAGCCGTGGTGCTGCTTGCCGCGCGGCTTCCAGGTGTTGCAGCCCTCGTACCACAGGTACCAGGTATCGCCGATCTTCGTGAGCGACCGGGTGCGCACGTGGATGGCGTCCCAATCGTCCAGCGTGTCCGGGCCGAACACGGGGTTGTCCGGGTCCGGCACCCAGTGGATGAGGTCGTCGCTGTACAGCGCGTAGCCGCGGTCCCCGGCCGGCCCGCGCGGCGGGTTCGGCGTGAAGCCGGCGTACATCAGCAGGTACTTGTAGGGGCCGCCGTCCATGCGGGTCACGTCGAACTCGTGCGCGGCGTCGCCGTGGTTGAACACGGGGTTCCCGGGATGGTCGACGAACGGGCCCAGTGGATGGTTGGCGACCGTAAGGCAGAACCCGTTCCACTTCGGGAACATCTGTGACGAGTACAGCAGCGCCACCCTGCCCTCTTCGGTGACGATGGCGCCGTTGGGATAGAGGTTGTCGTAGGGCACGTTCGAGCTCGTCACCACCGGCTCCGGGTGCAGCTCCCAGCGCTCCAGGTCGTCGCTCATCGCCACGCCGATCACGCGTTGGAGCCCGCCTTCCTGCTGCCCGGGCAGGGAGCCCATGACGTACAGGTAGTACCGGCCTTCGTACTCGATCATGCCGCCCGGCAGCACGTGCCCGGCGGTCCAGCTTCCCTCCTCGCCCGTGGGGATGGCCAGCGTCGTCTCCTCGAACCAGGTGAGCCGGGTCAGCCGGCACTCGTCGATCCGGTAGTGCGCATCGTCGCAGTCGATGAACAGGTGCGCCTCGATCGGCTCGAAGAGCATGTCCCACTGCCCGGTCGGCCCCTTGATGTAGCCGTGCAGGGCGTCGTTGATCCAGAAACGGAAGAAGGCGCCGCGCTTCTGCAGCCGGATCCGCCAGGGCGGATGGCCGGCGTCCGCGTAGGTGCGCAGGATCTCCTCGGCCCCCTGCCTGCGGCGCCCCAGGTAGGTGCGCCCGCTGCCGATGTTCAGAAACGCGCAGTTCTCCCGGCCGGCGTCCGAGGAGAACCAGATCCTCACGTCGCTGCCCGACAGCGGCCCGTCGGTCGCGACCGATAGCGTCAGCTCCCAGTTTCCCTTGACGAATCTCCCGATCATGGTCGTTTCACTCCTTCAGCCGACCAGTCCCACGCGGTCGACGCTCTTGATGAACCAGCGCTGCACGAACAGGTAGAGCACGAGCACCGGCAGGATGAACACCAGCATGGCGGTGTTGACCACGGCGGCCACGAAGCCGGGATGCGGCCGTGCGCCGTCGTTGAACGCGACGTACCAGTCTTCGTACTGAAAGCCGAATCCCACCATCACCGTGGACAGCAACTCCGCGTTGGGCAGGAAGAGCTCCGTGAAGGTCAGGTCGTTCCACTGCCAGACGAACGCCAGCAGGAACACGACCAGCAGTCCGGCGGTGGCCGAGGGCAGGATGATGCGGGCAAAGGTGTTGAGGTATCCCGATCCGTCCACGTAGGCCGCGTCCTCCAGGTCGCGCGGGATGCCCTTGAACACCTGCCGCATGATGTAGATGAAGATGCCGTTCTTGTAGCCCATGCAGGTCAGCGACGTGAGGACGAACGGCAGGATGCTTCCGGTCATGTTCAGGCCTTCAGGGAACAGCCCGAAGAGGGAGAAGTACCGGAAGTTGAAGATCAGCGGAATCATCATCAACTGCGGCGGGATGACCATGCTGAACACGGCGATCACGAACAGGACGTTCGTGAGCCGGTTCCGAAAGCGCGCCAGGCCGTAGGCGACGAGCGTCGACGAGGCCATCTGCGACCCGCACACCAGCAGCGTCAGGCCGAGCGACCGCAGCGCGTTGTGGAAGTAGTCGAGCGAGACCATGACGATCCGGTAGTTCAGCAGCGACAGCCCCGACGGGATCCACACGCGGTTGACGTCCATGATGTCGGCCTCGGACATGAACGACTGGACGAGCTTGTGCAGCACGGGAAAGAGCACGATGAACGACACGCCGGCCAGGAACGCGAACCGGAACACCCGGAAGAGCAGGATCCGCCAATCGATCCGGTATACCGGAATCGTCCACCTGGCCAGCGCCGAGCTCACGCGCCCACTCCGGTGTCCACTCCGCTGTTGCGCGTCCAGCGCGCCGCGACCGCGCCCACGATCGCCAGGATGATCGCCATGGAACCGAAGAACACCCACGCCATGGCCGTGGCGGCACCGTACCCGGCCCCGCTTTGCATGCTCTGCGTGATGTATCGCAGCAGCTCGCTGTCGGCGGCCGTGAACGAATCCACGATCATGTAGACGACGATCGGGAAGATCAGCGGCGCCGCCAGCGGCACGGTGATGTAGAAGAAGCTCTCCCAGGCGTTGGCGCCCTCGATCCTGGCCACCTCGTACATGGAGTCGGGAATTCCCTGCAGGCCGGCCAGGAAGATCAGGATGGGGATGCCCGCCGCGGCGGCGATGGCGGGGAGACGGGCGGTGGCGTCGACGATGTAGGAGAGCGCGCCGTCGACGGCGGCCGACTCCACCACCCAGCCGCTCACCATCTGCCGCGTGAAGCGCTCGAACAGCGTGCCGATGCCGAGCTCCTGCGTCAGCAGGTATGACTGCTGCAGCGTCACCAGGACACCCGACGACAGGATCACCGGGAGGAACAGGATCGTGCGCATCACGCCGCGCCCCCGAAAGGGGCGGTTCAGGAGAGAGGCACAGATCAGGCCCAACACCAGCACGACCGGGACCTCCGAGGCCAGCTTCACCACGGCCGCCGCCAGGTGGCGGGGGAAGAAGGTGTCGACCCGGAGCACGTGGTGGAAATTCGCCAGCCCGACCGGATGCAGCAGGTAGCCTCCCTCGATCAGCTCGATCTCACCCATGCTGAACGAGAGCGACTGCGCGGTCGGCATGATCAGGAAGAGGACGATGCCGACCATCAGCGGCAGCGTGAACAGGTAGCCCATGCGCGCCTTCTTCCGGGCCAGGTCGACGCGCCCTACCACACCACCCGCTCCGGCACGCGCAGATAGTCCCTTGGGCCGACCGTCACGCCGGCATGCACGTACGGCTCGTCTCGGTAATTGACCACGACGTCCACGCCATTCTCGTAGCGGGTCACGCGCACGCCGTCGGCCAGCGTGGCATGCGCGCGGATGGGCACCCTGCCAAGTCCCGCAAGGGCCCGGCTCAGGGTGCCGTGCATGGCGAGCATGGTGTCCTTCCAGCTCGCGTACTGCGAGGCGTAGAGATCGACGTCGTGGAGCGGCGCAGGCAGCGCGGGCGCATCGCCGACCACGGCGAACGTCAGGCTGCTCCCCGACTCGATCGCCCGCAGCAGCGCGGTACGCTGGTCGGCCTGGTAGTTGACCGGCTCGGAGGAGTACGGCACCGAGCCGTGCAGGACCATCTGCATGAATGGAATGGTACGGGTGACGATGTCGTAGTCCGCGTCTCGATAGGGGACGCGCATGACGGCGGCCGCGCGTGGGAGCAGGTGCGCGTTCGCCCCCTCGATCAGCAGCCCGAAGCCGGCGGCGGCGAGCTGCGAAGTCGCCTCGTCGAGCACGTGCAGGGTCTCCTCCGGGTTGAAGATCCGCTCCGGATCGGCACCGCGCCGGTAGTCGCTGAAGCTCAGGAGCCCGAACCGGTCGAGCCCGAGGAAGGGATGCCCGATGCGCCCGTAACGGCCGGCGAAGGAGCCGACCACGCCGGGGAGCGCCGCCGGTGAGATCAGGTAGGTGCCCGTGGAAACGTCCTCGGTGAGAGCCGGGTTGCGATCGAGCAGCCTGACCGGAGTGCGGTCCAGACCGCGCGCCGCCTCGCGGCTGGCAGCGAAACCGTCGAAGAGGCCCCGCTCGTTGATGGCCAGGAAGTCCACGGCCGGATAGAAGCCGATCCCGCGCTGCCGGCAGAAGTCGAGCAGGCGCAGGAACTCCCGCCGGCTCCCCAGCTTGCCGTTCAGGGAGACACGGCCCGGAAACCGATGAGCGGTGCCGCCCGCCAGCCAGCCCCCGTAGCGGACGATCAGCCCGGCGGGGTTGTCGAGCTCGGAGAGCATCCGCCGCGCATCGCGGTAGCCGGTCGCCACCGCCGTCGACCGGTACGGGATGCCGGCCACGGTCGCCGTCGTGGGCACGGATGCCGTGATGTCCAGGAACAGGGGCTGGCCGGCGCCTCGCGCCCGCCGTGGCATGCCCCGTTCGAGCAGGTGCCCGCGGTAGATGCGCGCCATGGACGAGTAGTGGGCGCTGCCGGCCGGAAGCAGGTGGTAGCGCGACACCACGTCGCCCGCGTACGACTCCGGCGCGTAGATGGCGTATGCGCCGAACAGGGCGTCGCCGGTCTCCCGCGCCTCCGTCCGCCCTTCCGTGATCGTGAAGTCCGCGAACACGGTGTGGTACGAGTTGTAGACCCCGGCCTTGAGTACGGAGACCGACGCGATCGAGGCCCCGGACTCGATGATCGCCAGGAAGCCGGTGTCCTCCCGCACCGCGCCGAAGACGGGCAGGTAGCCGTGGTCGCCGGCGCCCGGCCTCGGTTCGAGGCTGAAGTCCCCGCCGTACACCGGCACGGTCAGCGAGCGTGCACCGGCCTTCCGCTCGGCCAGGTCGATGAGGGCGCCCGACCCGGAGGGCACGAACAGGTAGCCGGAATCGTCACGGCGGGCGGCGAAGAAGAACGGCAGCAGCTCCAGCGACAGCACCGGATACGACACGCTCGTGACCGCCGGGCCGGCGCGGTAGGGAACATCGACGCCGTACTCGATCTCCCGGCCGCGCACGCGGGCGGTGAAGCCGCGCCCGTCGAGCACGATCTCGACCGGTATGACGAACCGCTCGTGGTTCTCTTCCGGGGCGGTGAGCCCGAAGGTGCCGTGGTCGGCCACGATGTCCTCCGGCGTGTACCCGTTGTTGCCGAGGGCGGCGAGCAGGGCCTCCGTCTTGAAGCGAGGATGCTTGAATTTCAGGTGGAACGTCCGTCCCAGGAACGGCTCGATGACGGCGGGCGTCAGCGACCTGATGTCGACGTACTCCTCCCGATCGTCGACGATCACGTCGATGAGCGCCTTGGCGTAGTCCGTCTTCTTCTTCGCGAGGGAGCCCTGCACCTTGAGCAGTTCCCCGCGAAGCTCCTGCTTCGCCTCGCCGGACGCGCTGTCGGCCCTCCGGCGGAGCTCGGCGAGCCGGTCGAGCCCGGCCAGGTACGCTTCGTCGCGGACGAGCAGCGTGTGGTCGCCCAGGAGCGCCTCGATCCGCTCCGTGAACACCTCGCCGAGCGGCCCCGGCACGCTGATCTCGATCCGTGCAGGCTCGTCCTCGCGCGGGATCAGCGCCGCCGGCACGTAGTAGGTGAGCAGCGTCTCCTTCTCGGCCTCGGTCGCCGCCGCCAGCACGGTGGATGCGAACCGCTCGCCCTCGACGACCCGGGGCATGAGCCCGGATTCCCGCCACCTGCGTCCCAGCCGGAACTCCACGCGGAAGCCGCCGTCGATCGGGCGGATCTCGTGCTGGCCGTGCAGCACGCTGTCCGTGTAGCTGTCGTAGGCGACCCGGGCCCCGTTGCCCCGGACGTACGACATGCCAAGCAGCGCACGCAGCCGGTTCCGCTCCCTCCCCGACGCGACCCGGTCGTACCGTGCGGCGTCCTGCGGGTTCGAGTGCCAGACCGCGCCGCTCTCCCGGTCCTCCAGCGCGAAGTTGGCGGTCGCCGGGTCGACGTGGAGGCGCAGATAGGCGTTCTCGGCCACCATGTCGAAGGACTCGGGCAGTCCGAGGGCGTCGGGGGCGCGCGCCGGCAACGGCACCGCGGCCATGGCCAGGGTCACCGCCGCCGCGGCGAGCGCCCGGATTCCCCTCGCGCCAGGTGCCTGTGTCATCGGGTGAACAGGTACTCCCGCCAGACCCCGGCCGCGAACCTGACGATGGTATTGCCGACGCTGAACAGCACCAGGAGCACGAACACGGTCACGCCGATGCCGGCCAGGACCAGCAGGATGATGAGGATGCTGCGGAACAGCCGGTCGTAGTCGTGCGTCATCATCGTCGAGGTCAGCAGCAGAAACCCGCTCCAGACGAACGCGAGGGACAGCACTCCGTGGTACAAGCCGGCCTCCTCGCGCACCAGCACGTGGCTGAAGGGAATCAGTACGGCCATGGCAAGGAGCAGCGGCACCGTGGAGAAGACCGTGGCGACGTATACCTGTCCCAGGCTGCCCTTGCCCTGCAGGATCGTCGTCAGTGCCCAGCTCACCACGCACCAGAGGGCCAGCGGCGCCAGTATCGTGGGGATGACCCGAACCAGTTCGAATCGAGCAGGGTCGAACCCGCCGGTCGCGGTATTGAACACGAACCCCGTGCCCTGCCGGAACAGCACGTACACGAAGCAGAGGACGGCCAGGATCACGGTGGCAGCCGGGACGGCTGCCGCCTGATCCCTCTTCAGCTCGCGGAAGCCGCTGATCGGGTGGATGGACGTGTGCAGGGAATAGCGGAGATCACGCACCAGGTCGCGTCCGCTCACCCGCGCCAGCGGCAGCGGCCGGGTCATCGCGGCCGTCCGGCCAAGCCGGGCGAACAGCCCCCGGCACCGCTCGGCGAAGCCCAGCTTCACCAGGACCGCAATCAGCACGGCGACGAACACGGCGGACAGGACCACCGGCAGGAGGATCCTCCTGACCACCTCGCTGCGCAACTCGGCGAACGCACGCGAGTAGCCCTCCCGGTCGTTGGCACGGCGGAAGGAGCGCACCGCTGCGCGATAGTCGCCGGCGGCGAGCAGGGAGCGCCCGATCGCGGCATAGGCCACCTCGAACTCGCGGTCGTAGGCCAGCACCTTCTCCCACAGCCGCACCGCCTCGTCGTGGAAGCCGTTGGCCTCCAGCGCCAGGGCGGAGAACACGTACCGGCCGTGCGCCGTCGGCTTCATCACGACCAGGCTCTTCCGGGCATTGTCCAGGACGACCAGGTCGTTGCCCCACGCGCCGATGCTCACCGGCAGGCGAAACTGGCCGACGCGGTTGCCCAGCCCGCCCATGACGGCCAGCAGGGACCCCTCTCCGTCGTAGGTGAAGATCCTGCCCCGGCGCTGATCGAGCGCACTGAACACGCCCCACGGCTGCCCTGCCACGTCGACCAGCACGGACGGGCCTTCGCCCACGGAGTAGAGCAGGTCGCCCCGCGGCGGCGTGCGGTCGCCCGTTGCGATGGGTACCTCGAACCCGGAGTTGCTCAGCCTCCGGATCGGCTCGACGCTGTAGGTCTCGCCCGCGGCCACCGTGGCGAGGAGGTAGCCGTCGGAGGTGAAGTCGATCGAGCGGTAGTCGATGGGCAGGGAGAGCGTCATGCGGCTGCGCTGCTCGGCGGTGAAGATGCGCGCCCAGAGCAGGTCCACGGGGCTGACCACCACACGGGGCGCGCCCACGAAGCCCTCGAAGCGTCCCCCCTGATCAAGCTGCATGAACCCCTCGAAGAGGTTCCTGACGATCACGTAGACCGTGCCCAGGGCGTTCACGCCGACTTTCACCGGCCGGTACTCGTAGTCGGCGGACATGATCCGGAATGAGGCGTCCGCGGGCTCGCCCAGGATCCGGAGGAGGCGGCCTGAGGCATCGAGCACGACGATGCGCCGGTTGTCGGTGTCGGCAACGTAGATCGCGCCGTCCGCGGTGACGAAGACGCCCTGCGGATGGTTCAGCGTCTCGGTGCGCGGGCCGTCCGTGAACTCCTCCTGGACCCGCATCAGCCGGTACTCGGCATCGAGCCAGACGAGGCGGCTGTTCCCGGAATCCAGCACGACCGCCCCGTCTCCGGTGACGGCGAAGTCGCGGGGATCGTCGAGGGCGACGCCCAAGTCGCTGAAGTGCACGACCCGGTCCACGTGGTAGAGGGACGGCGTGCGGACCACCCGGTCGCGGCTGTCGTAGCGGTACGCGGTGTCCGTCCACGCGGGCGGAACGGAAAGCGCGAGCAGCGCGAGCGCCAGGCGGCGCCCGCGCAGGTGGGAAGATCGCGCGACCGTCACGTCAGACCCGGTGCCTCGGGCCCCACCCACCTCAGGCACGCCGTGTGGGGCCCCGCATGCGCATTGCCCTCACTCACTCAGCGAGTGATTTCACCGTCGACCGCCGCGCGCCACGCCCCGGAGCCGCGGTTCCATTTTCCGTTATGGGGTCTGGAGGATCTGCCGCGCGACGCGGCAGATCCTCCAGACGGCTACTCCCAGAGGTCGTCCACGAGCGCCTGCATGGCGGGCGTGATCTCGGCCAGGGCCGTCGATGCCGACACCTCGCCGGCGATCGCCTTGCCCAGAGTCTCAAGCAGCAACTCGTACCCTTCCCTGCCGATCATCTCGGCGCCCGGGATGAGGACCTGGTTCGCCTCGGCGTCGCGGAGGAACTGCGAGCTCCGCTCGTCCCCGGCGCGCCTTTCGTCCCAGTTGGCGTAGTAGCTCGCTTCCATCTCCTCGATGTCGGCGTACGGGGCCATCACCTTGTAGAGGGCGGAAAACACCTCGATGACCGCCGCCGGATCGAGCTCGGAGTTGCGGGGAATCAGGAAGGTCTCGCCGATCACCCGCTGATAGACGTGGCCGTCGCCCTGCGGCCCCATGGGCAGCGGGACCAGCCCGACCGGCTCTGACATCTTCTCGGGATTGACGAAGTGCTCCATCCAGCCGGAGTCGATGACCCCCATGGCGACGTTGTTCTCGAAGAAGAGCTGCACCTGGTCGTAGCTGGCGCCGCGCACGGCGCCCGCGGCGTTCAGTTCCGCCAGCAGGTCGACCGCCTCCACGGCGCGCGAGTCGTTGAGCGCGAACACCTTGCTGCCGTCCTGATCCTCGACCACGGACGCGCCGTTCGCCATCGCGAACCAGATGGCCTGCCGCTGGAGGATGTGCGGCTCGGCATGTCCCCATTGGCCGAACGTCAGCCCCCACTGGTCGATCTCCCCGTCACCGTCGGCGTCCCTGGTGGCCTGAAGGGCGATCTCCTTGAACGCGTCGAAGTCCCACTCGCCTGCGTCCATCAGGTCGTAGGGAGACGGCAGGCCCTCGCGCTCGAGCAGCGTCTTGTTGAACACGACGCCCAGGAAGATGGACTCGTGATTCATGTTGACCCCGTAGGTCCTGCCGTCGTAGCTGCCCATCACCTCCGCGTAGTTGCGGGCGAAGCCGGGAATCCGATCGAGGTAGTCGGCCGGCAGCACGTCGTCGACCGGCAGGATCACGTCGGCACGGGCGAGCTGGATCGTCTCCGCGATGCCGGCGTTGCGGAAGATGTCGACGATCGGATCGCCGTTCAGCACGCTCGCCGTGAGGTCGTCCGCGAAGGTGGCGAAGTTCCTCTCCGAGAACTCGATCTTGACGTTGAACTCCGCCTCGACCCACTCGCGCCACTCCTGCTGGGAGCCGCCGTCGACGTAATCCTGGTAGGTCCAGCCCCAATGGTTCTGCAGCCGCAGCGTCGCGCCGTGCAGATCCATCCCGTCCGCGCCGGCAGCCAGCGGCAGCGCCAGCAGCGCAAGGGCCGCAAGCACCCCCACGATCGTCCTGTTCTTCATGGAAACCTCCTGTTCGGGAAGACACGATTATGGCTGGCCGGCACGGGAGCCGTCACCAGCGGATCGTGAACGGCGCGACGTAGCGGGTCACGCGCCGCATCGGCGCCCGGTCGGCTCGGTAGTGGCCGCGCAGGTAGATCGGGTACGGCTGCTGTTCCGGTCGGCTCAGGTGCTTCCTGCCGTCGCGCGGTGTGATGTCCACGAGAGTGTTGCCTTTGAAGTGGCACCGGTAGCGCGTGGCAGGCAGCTCCAGGCCGTCCGCCCCGTCCGCGTACACGCCGTCGGCCACCGTGTAGTCGACCGTCTCCTCCATCATCGGGAACTCGACGGTCAGCTCGTCGCCCTCGCGCACGCCATCGAACACCAGGTAGTTGGCCACGCGCGCGGGCGCCGCGCGCCGGCCGCCGACGCGGCTTTCGACCGCGCCCCGGTCTGCCCAGCCGGGCAGGCGCATCGCCACGGTCCGCGCCCGCTTGATGCGCATCACCACCTTGCCCTCGTACGGCAGGTGGCTGTCCACGTCCAGCCACGGCGAGGCGCGGTTCAAGAGCAGGTTCACCTGCGCGGCGCCGCCCGTGCAGCTCACGATCCCGTCCCAGGCGCGGTACAGCCCCTGCGGGCCGTTGCCGCGGCAGCAGCGCGCCGGATAGCCGTTGTTGAGCGAGGTAACCCGGCCGGGTCCACAGAACCCGCCCAGCCAGTTGCGCGACATCGGGTAGCAGGTGCTGCGTGCCCGCTCGATCAGCTCCGGGTCGGCGAACTGCTGCTCGACCAGGTGGTTGCGGACGTATCCGTCAACGTCGTCCCAGTAGTCGCCCAGGCCCGCCTGGGAGAGGCGCACCGCCAGCCCGACCTGGCCGGCGATGCCGCACGACTCGCAGGTGCGCTCGTTCCGCTGCAGGGGATGCGGGCCGGTCCAGCCGGGGTTCCAGCCGATGCGGGCCAGGCCGTAGTTGCGTGAATGCTCGTAGCTTGCGCGGACGAACTCCTTGAGACGCCAGTCACCGGTGACCATCGCGAACCACAAGAGCGCGCGCAGCGTGACCATGCGTTCGTGGAAGTGGCCCTGCCAATGGCCGCGCTCGGCGCCGGCGACGTCGGGCGAGGCCCCCTCGTGCCAGAAGCGCGGCTGCAGGACGAAGCGGGAGAGCCTGCGCGCCAGGTCGAGCGCCCGCGGGTCACCGCTGGTGGCGTGCCAGAGGCTCAGGGCGCCGATCGGGTTGCTGTTGTAGAACAGCGCCGCCCCCTCGAACCCCTCGCTCGCCGAGGCCGGCTCCTCCGCATTGCGGTAGCCGGACTCCTTGAGGTAGCTGAAGTCGAACGCGACGCCTCCGTCCGGGTAGTAGGCGTAGTCGTCCTTGAGCACGGCGATCGTGCGCAGGCCGTCGGCCATGCGCTGCACCCGTCCGAGCCACGCCGGATCGCCGTCCCGCTGGTGCCAGAACAGCATGGCCTGCATCATCCGCGCGTTGCCGTACGCGCTGGTGTGCGCCTCGTCCGTCTCCGCGTACTCCCTGCCGTCGGCCGCTCCGCCGCGCCGCGCCGGGGTGTTGGGCGGGGTGTAGAGCAGCCCGTCCTCGTCGATGAGAGAGACCAGCGAGGTCATCATCGCCTGCTCCACGTCCAGGTCGGCGTCGTCCCCGCACATCGCCCGCACCATCGGCAGCGCCTCGGCGAACTTCGCAGCCAGGTAGAGGCTGCCGGCGTCGTCGCCGACGCCGTAGTCGGCCTCCGGGCTCAGGTGCCTGGTCAACGCCGGGACCGCCAGCCGGGCGCGGTCCGCCAGATCCAGGGTATCGGCCACCTCCGCCTCGTAACGGCGCCCCGCGACGCTGATGTCCCTGATCCTCGCCATCATCACCCCCCGTCGTCCGAAGCGACGGTATACGCATGTCCGGGGGCGGCGCATCCCGAGCTCATCCCCATGCAGTCCATGTGCAACGCCAGCCCGAGCCGCGACGGCGATCCCCAGCTCGTGCCGGCCGCGCGACCTTGTATAAACGACGTGCATCCGTGTTGACGTCATAAGTAACTCTTGAGTAACGTCCGTGTCGACGTGCCCGCCTTCGCGACAGTCGCGCCGACGCGGACGCGGGAGGAGGGGATCACCGGTGAACGCCGACGAACCACAGCAGGAACTGGAGGCACTGCGCGAGCGCATCACCGCGCTCGGCACCGCGATCCTGCGCATCAGCGCCACCCTCGACCTGACCACCGTCCTGCAGGAGATCGTCGACAGCGCCCGCGCCCTCACCGGCGCGCGCTTTGGCCTGATCACCACGATCGACGACGCGGGCGGGGTGCAGGACTTCGTCAGCTCGGGCTTCACGCCCGAAGAGCACGCGGCATTCATGGCCTGGCCCGACGGGCCCAGGCTCTGGGCGCACCTCCGCGACCTGCCGGGACCGATACGCCTGACCGACCTGCCGGCCTTCGTCGACTCGCTCGGCTACGCCACGGACCTGATGCACGCGAAGACGTTTCAGGGAACGCCGATGCGCCACCGCGACACGCAGGTCGGCAACCTGGTCCTGGCCGGGAAGGAAGGCGCGCCGGAGTTCACGGCCGAGGACGAGGAGGTGCTGGTGCTGTTCGCCTCGCTGGCGGCGACGGCGATCGCCAACGCCCGCACCTACCGGGACGAGCGGCGCGCGCGGGCCGACCTGGAGGCCCTGGTGGAGACCTCGCCGGTCGGCGTCGTGGTAATGGATGCCGCGGCCGGCCGGGCGGTGTCGTTCAATCGCGAGGCGCGGCGCATCATGGAGCCGCTGCGCACGGCAGGCCGCCCGCTGGAAGAGCTGCAGGACGTGATCACCCTCCAGCGTGCCGACGGGCGTGAAGTCCCCCTGGCCGAGTTCCCGCCGGCTGCGCACCTCGGCAACGGCGAGACGGTCCGCGCCGAGGAGATCGTGTTCTCGGTCCCCGACGGACGCAGCGCCAGGACCCTGGTCAACGCGACGCCGATCTGCTCCGAGGACGGCGCGATCGCATCGTTGGTGGTCACTCTGCAGGACTTGGCCCCGCTCGACGAGCTGGAGCGGCTGCGCGCCGAGTTCCTCGACCTGGTGAGCCACGAGTTGCGCACGCCGCTTACTTCCATCAGGGGCTCGGTGGACACGCTGCTGGAAGCGGGACCGGAGCTCGATCCGGCCGAGCGGCACGAGTTCTTCCGCATCATCCACGACCAGGCCGATCGCATGCGCGGGCTCATCAGCGACCTGCTGGATGCGGGGCGCATCGACGCGGGCACGCTGTCGGTGGAGCCGGAGCCCTCCGACGTGGCCGTGCTGGTGGACCGGGCGCGCAACACGTTCCTGTCGGGCGGCGGGCGGCACACCGTGCTCATCGACCTGCCGCCGGGCCTGCCGAGAGTGATGGCCGACCGGCGGCGCGTCGAGCAGGTGCTTAACAACCTCCTCTCCAACGCCGCCGAGTACTCGCCGGAGTCCTTCCCGATCCGTGTCGAAGCGCAGGGTGCCGGCGTGCAGGTCGCGATCTCGGTCGCGGATGAAGGCCGGGGGGTGGCGCCCGAGCGGATGCCGTACCTGTTCCGCAAGCACGCCGGCCGTGCCGGGGGGGCCGGTGCGCGCGATGTTAGCCGGACCGGCCTCGGGCTGATCATCTGCAAGGGCCTGGTGGAGGCGCACGGGGGCCGAATCCACGTCCACAGCGGCGGCGTCGGCCAAGGCACGCGGATCACCTTCACGCTGCCGGCGGCCGGGCACGGCCGCGAGGCCGGGCCCCGCCTGCGCCTGCGGGGTGCGCCACCGGACCTGCAGGAGCCGACTCGCGTCCTGGTGGTGGACGACGACCCTCACACGCTGCGCTACGTGCGCGACGCGCTGGCGGACGCCGGCTACACGCCGCTGGTGACCGGTGACCCCGCGGATCTGGCCCGGATCATCCGGTCCGAGGAGCCGCACCTGGTCCTGCTGGACCTGATGCTGCCCGGCACCGACGGCATCGAGCTGATGCAGAGCGTGCCCGATCTCGCCGACCTGCCGGTGGTCTTCATCTCCGGCTACGGACGCGACGAGACCATCGCGCGGGCGCTGGAAAGCGGCGCCTCCGACTACATCGTCAAGCCGTTCTCGGCCACGGAGCTCACGGCGCGGGTGCAGGCCGCGCTGCGCCGGCACGCCGACCCGGAGCCGTTCGTGCTCGGCGAGCTTGCCATCCACTACCAGGACCGGCGGGTCACGGTGGCCGGGCGCGAGGTGCCGCTGAC
Source organism: Spirochaetaceae bacterium (assembly GCA_028818385.1). The sequence continues at coordinate 3,556 of JAPPNY010000120.1, read as the reverse complement.
CCCGACGGAGTACGAGATCATGCGGCTGCTGTCGCGCAACGCGGGCCGGGTCACGACCTTCGAGGCGCTGCTGCGCCACGCCTGGAGCGGGAAGAAGACCGGGAACGCCAACCTGGTGCGCAACTTCGTGAAGAAGCTGCGCACCAAGCTCGGCGAGGAGGCGACCACGCCAAGCTGGATTTTCAACGTCCGCGGCGCCGGCTACCGCATGCCCAAGCCGATGGAGCCCAACCCGTAGCGTCCCAGGATCGTCGACGACCAGCAGGACATCCACGACGAATTCGCGGAGATGCTGCTGCCCCCCGGCCCGGGCGCGGACGACCTGGCGGCAGCATTCCTTCCCGCCGGGGTATTCCCCGGTGATATGATGCGCGCTCAAGCGGTCGCACGATGAGCGCATTCCGGGTGGGCCGACAGGAGCGTGCCATGAACGACAGCAGCGCGGACCGAGCGCGCGAGATCCCTCGCCTGATCTACAACTCCGACGGCGACTCGACGACCTTCATCACCTTTCCGCCGCCGATGACGAGAGAGCAGGCGTGCCGGGACGTCGAGGAGGTCGCTGACACCGCGGTCGAGGTGTTCGCCAACTCGATGGGCCGCGGCGACGAGACCTTCTCCCACCGGACCGAGTTCGGCAACGTCTACGGCTCCGACGTGACCGAGTGGCCCCAAGGCGAGGGGCTGGAGTGGGTCAGATGGATGGCCGACAGCACCAGGGCGCTGCTCGACCAGGGGATCCACATCATCGAGCTGCTGGCGTCACGGGCGCACGAGCGCGGGATGCAGTTCTGGCCCGCGCTGCGCATGAACGACATCCACGAAGACGACACCGACCGCTTCGGGGCGTTCCGGAGCATCTTCAAGAAGGAGCATCGTGAGCTCCTGATCGGCTCGCCGTACCCGACCGTGGCGGGCTACGGATATGACCAGGACGACTTCACGTGGGCGTTCGATTATGCGCACCCGGAGGTGCGCGAGCGCAAGCTCGGCCTGATCCTGGAGACCTGCGAGCGCTACGACATCGACGGCTTCGAGATGGACTTCCAGCGCGGTCGCTGGTTCTTCAAGCAGGGACAGGAAGACTCCGGCATGCCGCTGATGACCGACTTCATGCGCAAGGTCAGGGCCGGCACGACAGAGATCGCGCGCCGTAAGGGGCGGCCGTTCACGCTGATGCTGCGAGTGCCGGCGACCCGGGAGGGCTGCCGCCGCATCGGGCTGGACGTCCCCGCCTGGATACGGGAGGAGCTGGCCGACCTGTTCATCCCCATGAACGGCGGCTACCTGGAGATGGGGGCCGAGATCGCGGCGTTCACGGAGATCGCCGCCGGCACCTCGTGCCGGATCGGCGGCGGTCTGGAGCGGTCGGCCAAGGGGTACGGCTACGCCGGCAACGACATGCTGTACGCGGCGGCATCGAGTTTCTGGCACCAGGGGGCGAGCAGCATCTACCTGTTCAACTACGACTGTCATCGAATGGCGCGCGGCGAAGCGTCGTATACGCCGGACGAGGTCCAGCTCCTGCGCGAGATCCACGACCCGCGCCTGATCGAGCGCAGGAACAAGCGCTACACCGTGAACGTCGACATGCTGCTCAGGACCCCCGAGCAGGGCGGCGAGCTGCAGCTTCCTTGCGAGCTGGATGCCGCGGGACAGAGCCGCTCGTTCACCCTGCACGTGGGCGACGACGTGGAGGCGGCCCGGCGCGACCGGGCGCTGGCCGACACGTGGCTGCGGGTCACCTGCGCGGGGAGCGTCTCGGACGGAACAGCCTCCTGACCTGTCGCGACATTCCGGTCGCGCAGGGAGAGAACCGTGTCGCTGAACGGTCGGCGCCTCGACGGAGGGCATCGCCTGGAGCTGCCTGCCACCGAACAGCACGAGATCCCCGGCCCGCGTCGGCAGCTCCCGGACCACGTCCATGGGGGCGTCCCGATCGCCGCCGGCCTGCACGCCTTCGGGCGCAGGTTCCACGGCCTTGTGGCTGCCCGACACCACGCACATGCCTCCTTCGCCGGCCAACTGCCACGCCGCGCTCACGGCGCTCGCGAAGATGCGGCCGTTCTGCTGGTGATACCACGCGGCGGGCGAGAACGGCTCTCCGCCTCCCTGCAGCTCCGCCCCGGTCCCGTCGCCGCCGGTGAGCAGCCGCGGGCCGTGGTCCAGCCGGAAGCGGGAGCCGCACAGCTCGTTCAGCCGCGCCACCACGGCCGGATGAACCAGCAGGCGCCGGAACGGCTCCCGGTGAGGCTCGGGCCAGCCGAGCATGCCCGCGGCCTCCGCCGGCGTGCCGGCGACCGCGTCGACGGCCCGGTTGCAGGCGTCGACCTCCTCGGCGCCGAGCGCACCGGGGACCAGCAGGAAGCCCTGCAGGTCGAAGCAGTACCGCTCCTCGTCCGTCAGGTGAGCGGAGCGAACCTCACTCGAAGAGTGAGCGGAGCGAACCTCACTCGAAGAGTGAGCGGAGCGAACCTCACTCGAAGAGTGAAACGGGCCGTCGGTCATGACTCGCCCTACCTCATGTGCGTTCGGGATCCAGCCGCAGCAGCGGCCTGCTGAAGCTCACGGGCATCGCGCCACGCGATGCGACCAGGGTCCGGGGCGCATGTAGTGCATGGCGAACGCCGTCATAGCGTGTACTCAGCGTACCGCACCCGTGCAGTCGACCGACATAGCTGACAATTCGTCAGCCTGGACACTCCATCGATCGATTTCCCTCATCAGCTTCTGGCGCTCTTCCCGCGTGAGATCGCCGAGCTTCTCTCTACGCCAAAGCTCATGTTCAGCGTGGCGATAGTACGATTCTGCCAAGAACCGGTCAGGATCTTCTACGAACCCGAACTGTCGGTGCCAGGCTCGGCTCCCGTCGTTACCGAGGTTGTATCGACTCTTCAACGTACTATGACCGCTATCATGCAATCGATCGACAACCGATGATACAAGGGCTGTCGCTACCCCCATTCGCTGCCATTCCGGAGTGACGAAGAGTATATCCAACAGCGGGGAGCCGCCTCGCATTCCGACCACGAGGGAAGCACCAACGAGCGATTCCCGGTTGCCTTCGGGATGGGAAACCAGAGCCAAGCGCGACGCCGGAAGAGGATCTCCGCGTTCGCCGGAAAAGAACCCGACAACGCTGTCTCTGGCCGAATCGAGGATTCTCTCATCCTCCCAGTCACAATACTCGATGGTATCTCTGAAAGCGGCCACGAAAGCGTCGATCATGCCCGGCTGATACGTGCTTTCCACGGGCCTGATCTGACAAGGAGATCGATAGGAACGCGGCTCGGTATTGAGGGACGTGGTAACCGTTCGGTGTGCCGGCGAGATATGCGCCTTACCGTCCCAATACTCATATTTCCATCCCGGCTCTCTCGCCATGACGTGAAACTCGTCAATCGTCATCGACAGGTGTCTGCTACGCATCAGATCAGACTACCGCCATCCCGGGCCGACGGCGAGCGGCCGTCAAGCGGCAGACGACGAGTGCGGATCCGGGATCAGCCCGGGTTATTCGCGCTCCAGCCCGAAAGTTGGCTGAATTGAGGATTCG
>JAPPNY010000113.1 GCA_028818385.1 Spirochaetaceae bacterium | reverse complement strand
GACCGGTTGCCGAAATCTGTCGAACGAACCTACCCTACGCCTGAACAGTTACCTCGAACGAGTCGCAACGTTCCTTGACGCGTTATACCATCTGGAATACCATCATGGCATGATCGTTACCATCGACCGTGCCGGCAGGATCGTCGTGCCGAAGCCGTTCCGTGACCGGTTCAATCTGGTGCCGGGCACGGAGCTTGCGATCGAAGCCGCGGGCGACGGCGTGACCCTCCGCAAGGTGGGAGCCGAGCCGTCGCTGATTCGCAAGAAGGGCATCCTGGTGCATCACGGCGACGACCGGATCGCGGTCGACATCGTCGACTTCATCCGCGCGGAGCGTGAGGCGCGGAGCCGGCACATCGTCTCGGCCATCGAGTGATGCGTACGCTGTTCGACACGTCGGTGCTGGTTCCGGCCCTGGTGGATCAGCTCGGAAATCACCACGCAGCGTTCGACGCGCTCCATCGCTACACGGACGGCGAGGACCAGGGGTACTGCTCCACGCACGCGCTGGCGGAGTGCTACGCGACGCTCACGGCGCTGCCGCTGCCGAAACGCGTGCTGCCGGAAGAGGCGCGATCACTGGTCGAGGAGAGCATACGCGGGCGGCTGTCGGTGGTCGAAATCGTGCTCGACGACTACCTGGAGGTCCTCCGCGAAGTCGCCGGGCTGGGTCTGACGAGCGGTGCGGTCTACGACGCGCTCCACGTGCGGTGCGCGCGCAAGGCTGCCCTCGACCGGATCCTGACGTATGACGTCACGCACTTCGAGCGGTTCGATCTTGCCGGCATCGACGTGATGGCGCCCTGACGAGCGCCGGAGTGTCGGACCTGCCGCGCGCGGCGACAGATCCGACAGACTCCGAGGCGGGATCAGTTGATCAGTTGAGCGGGAGCGGTCTCAGACCCGGATTCGCCAGGTAGTACTCGTTGGTCTTGTCTATGTAGATGCCTCCTCCCATCTTGTGGAACTCGGCGTATATCTCCCTGCCGCGGGCGATCTTCTCTTCGACGTCCATGTCCCGGTCCATCAGCACGCCATCGAAGAACTCGCTGGTGATGAAGGCGAAGGAGTCCGCGACCTTCTGCTGCTCCTCCGGGGTGTAGACGAAGCGCGCGAACACGTACGGCTCGATCGTGCTGTTCTGCGCGTTCAGGGCATCGAACAGGTCGTGGATCTCGTTGCCCGCGAACGTCAGCCCGGCCCGTTCGTACTTGCGGTCGTAGTTTCCGAGCAGCCACCGGTGCTCGAAGCCCATGAGCTGGTAGGGCTCCTGGATGGTGTCGGTCATTTCGGCTTCCGGGATATGGAGACTCATGTCGCCGCCGGCCGTCTGCTCGATCTCGAAGGTAAGACCCTCGATCCCGTAGCGTGCCAGGTTGTAGTTCGCCTCATCCCTGGACATCCAGTTGATGAACTGCAGGTACTTCTCGACCTGCTCCTGCGTGTTCCGCTTGGTGAAGAACAGTCCCCTGAATCCGGCGCTCCAGATAGGCTGTTTCTTCGAAGCCACGCCGTAGACCAGGATCTTGGTTTCGTTGGCCGGATCTTCGTCGATCCACTCCTTGTAGGTCGGGTTGCCTCCGTACCAGCCCTGACCGTCTCTGCCAAGAATGGTGCCGTTGATGAAACCCCTGTCCCGCTCCGTTCCGGCCGGCTCGGCGAGGCTGTGCCAGTAGTATCCCTTCTTCAGGAACTTGTCGAACAGCCGGACCGAGTCCTCGTAGTACTCGGAATCGACCCAATCCTTCCAGATCCCTTCTTCCTGATCGAAATAGTTCACGTATCCCTGCGGGTTCCAGTTCGACATGGAGATATTGTCTTCGAAGGCGCCCAGGAAGGTCTTGAAGGTGTGGTACCACATGATGCCCATGCCGTCGGGCACTTCGCGGTTGAACGCCTCGCCCAACTGCTCCAGGTGATCGAACGTCAGGTCGAACCTGCCCTCCGGCAGCGGCGGCAGCTCGACTCCCAGCTTGTCGATCAGGTCCTGGTTGAACAGGTAGATCAGCCCCCGCATGCGGACCAGGTGGGGCAGGCCGGCAAGGTTTCCGTCCTTGTCGCTGAACGTCTCCAGCAACAGCGGATTGTAGTCATTCACCAGCTCCAGGTAGTCCGGCGCATGCTCGTCGACGAGACCTTCCACCGGGATCCACATCGGCGCCCACTCGGTGGCGCCGCCCATTTCACCCGTGCCCTGCACGATGTGGATGGGGTCGCCGCCGGCGGCGGACAACTGGATCAACTGGTTGACGGCCATACCCGATTGGCTCAGGTCGGTCACGTCGATCGTGAATCCCAGCTCGGCGGCCATCTTCTCGTCGAGAGCGGCCTTGACCTCATCGTAATGCTTGAGCTCGCTGCGCTCTATGGCCTGTGGCGCGGGGCCTATGACCACGTATTCGTAGTGCGGGACCGCGGCGTCCCCGCCTTCTTCTCCCTCTGCCGAAGCGAGCAGCAGGGGGGTGGCGAGAACGGCCAGCAGCACCGCTATCGTTGCCCTCTTGTTCATTCGTTCAACTCCTTGTCACCGATGCTCGGCATCGATGTCCGTCGATTCGATCTGTTTCCGGGGATCTTCCCCCTACGATTCCCTCCCGCCTCCCTCAAGCTTTCATGTGCATGCCCTTCACCCCCGTGCACGGATGCCCGCAACGAGTCCGCGGCATCCCTGGATTACCCCTTCACGGCGCCGATGATGATCCCTTTCGCGAAGTGCTTCTGCAGGAACGGATACAGGAACAGGATCGGAACGGTGGCGATGAACAGGGCCGCCATCTTGAATCCCTCGGACGGCGCTTCCGACATGTCGACGCTCTTCCCGAGTTGCTCGGCGAAGTCGCCGCTGTAGACCTCGATCATGCTCTGCAGCAGGCGCATGACCACCATCTTCTTGCGGGACGGAACGAACAGCGCGGCCTCCATGTACGTGTTCCAGAACATCACCGCGCTGAACAGCGCGATGGTCGCCATGATCGGCAGGGCCAGCGGCATGACGATGCGTATGAGTATCTGGAACGTGCTCGCGCCATCGAGCTTCGCGGACTCCTCGATCGCCTCCGGGAGCGCCATGATGAAGTAGTTCTTGATCAACAGGTAATTGAACACGGCAGCGGTCGGTATGATCAGCGCCCAGTAGGTGTTGATGAGGCCCATGCGCTGCAACACGAAGAACTTGGGTATCAGGCCGCCGGCGAAGAAGCCGGAAAGGTAGAGGAAGATCAGTATCAGCTTTCTGCCCGGGACATCCCTCTTGGAGAACGCATACCCGGTCATCGTGCTCAGGAACACCGTGACGCTCGTGCCCATCACGGTGAGGACCAGCGTGTTGGCCAGCGCCCGCCGGAACAGCGTGGCGTCCACCAGCAGCGAGCGATAGGCAGCGAACGTCACGTCGTTCGGTATCAGACGCGCTCCTTCGAGATAGAAGGCCTTCGACGTGGTGATCGACACGGAGACCACGTACAGGAAGGGCATGATGCAGGTCAGAGACAGCAGGATGATCACGCCGTTGGATACGATGGAGAAGAGCTTGTCGGAGGCCGTCGCTCTCACCACAGCACCTCATAGCCGATCTTGCTGACCAGGTAGTTCGCGAACAACGACAGGACGATCCCGAACATCGTCTGGAACAGGCCCATGGCGGTCGCCATCCCGTAGTTTCCCCTGAGCAGGCCCCAATCGTAGATCCAGGTTTCGAACACCTCGACGTTGGGCATGTTGCGGCCCAGCAGGAGGATCTGCGTGAGGTTCTCCATGAAGATCGTCGTGATCGCGAACACGAATGAAATCGCGATCACCGGGAAGATCGCCGGGACGGATATGTGCCACATCTGCGTGATCTTGCCGGCTCCGTCGACGATCGCGTTCTCATAGAGACCGGGGTCGACGGCGGACAATGCGGCGAGGTAGATGATCGTGCTCCAGCCCATGGTCTTCCATATGCCGCTGCCGATGAGGACGACGCGGATCCATTCCCGCTTCCAGGTGATGTCCTCGTAGGGCAGGCCGACGGCGCCGAACAGACGGCTCAGAACCCCGGAGTGCTCGTTGAAGACCAGGTAGAGCAGGGTCGCTATGATCACCCAGTTGAGAAAGTGGGGAAGGTAGAGCACCGACTGGGATACGTTCTTCAGTCCCTTGCTGCGTATGTCGTTGAGCAGCAGCGCCAGGAGTATGACGATCGGGAACCCGAACAGAAGGCGAAGGAAGGTTATCTCCACCGTGTTCCGCATCAGGCGAAAGAACCGTGGCATGCCGAACAGCACCCGGAAGTACTCCCAGCCGATGGAGGGGCTGTTCAAGCCGTCCTGGAAATTGAAATCGAGCCAGGCTATCTTCAGCCCGTAGGTGGTGAACAGATTGAAGACGATGACGGTGAGAATCGCCGGCAGATACATCAGGTAGATCTGCCTGTTCATGAGCATTCTGTGGCGCGTGGACGGGTCGATGTGCAAGAGTCCGCGTATCCCGCCGTTCCGGTTGCCGCGCCGGCGCCGGGGGAGAGCGTTCTTCGCCGCCGTACTCAGCGTTCGCATGCGGGCGATGTCCGTGCGTGGGGCGACCGGATCGGGGATGATCCGATGATCGCGTACGGCGACCTGCTCGGGTCCGTAGCGATCAACTTTCGCGGCATGCTGCTACTCCTTGCGGAACGCGCTGGCCTCGGATCTGCGGACATTTTCCATGGATGGGCCACGTCCCGCAAGCCCGGCCCGGGAGTCGGGGACGGGTCGAGGTCGGCGGCACCGCCGCCGCTTCGGCGAACCTCGATCGAGGAGTGACAAGACTCCGCCGGGCCGGGTACGGTGGCGGCACGAGATCGATCGGCGGGGGTTCATCGTGAAGCTCTACAGAGCGCAGGAAGCGCCGAGCCTGAAAGAGACCGGAATCAACTACATCCGCCTCGACATTCCGGATCTCGAACTTCCCGAATACCGGGGAGAGTCGTACGAAGATCTGGTGCCGGACACCCTGGACCTCCAGGAACGCGCCCTCCTGGGGATCAACGGGATGACCTCTCCCACGAATCCCGCGCTCGACTACGAGGTGTACTGGCTGGTTTCGTTCTACCGCAATCCGCCCATGATGTTTCACCAGATCCATGACCACGTGCAGTCCAAGTTCCTGGAGAGCGTTCCGCTGCTGCGAACCATCACCGGATCCGGCCACAACAGCCACGTGGACCGGCGATGGTTCGAGGTGCTCCTGCACTTGCAGGGGCCCGACGGCTGTTTCTACGAACCGGTCGATCCCAGGCGGCCGTGGAGCGACACCACGTTCTTCGACTTCTACCCCACCACCGGTCTGGGTCACTACGCCATTCCCATCGTCTGCTCCGTGCGCATGGCCGCGGCGGCGCTGTTGCACGAGCTGACCGGCGACGAAGGCTGGAAGGAGTCCTCCCTGCGCGCGGCGAACGGGCTGTTGAAGCGGTGTCTCGCCTGTGACGATCACCTCTACCTCCCGGACATCGTCTTCGGGCCGGACACCCCCGTCGACGTGCACGCTGCCAAGATCGTGGCCACGCCGAACGTGGACGTCAGCTCCAGCCCCGTGGTGGACAATGCCCAACTCGCCTGCAACGAGGGGTGGATCGGGCAGGCTCTGGTGCAGGTGTACCGCACGCTTGGCTGCGAAGAGGCGCTCGACGCAGCGGGGAAGCTGCTGCGGGGCTCCGCACTGCACAGCGTCGCCTTCGATGCCGGCACCGCCGAGTTCATCAACTCCCCGCACTTCCACGGCCACACCCGCGTGCTGCTGGGCATGACCGAGTACGCGACCGAGACCGGCGACGAGGAGTTCTGGGACTTCATCGGGCGCGGATACGCCTGGGGCAGGACATACGGCGAGCCTCTGGTCGGCTTCTTCCCCGAATGGGTCAGGGCGAGCAAGCGCTGCACCTGCGAGCTCTGCGGACTGGCCGAGATGATCGCCCTGGCCATCAAGATCAGTCAGGCCGGACGGGAAGACCTGTGGGACGACGCCGACCGCTGGATCCGCAACCACTTTGCCGAGGGTCAGCTCACCGAGATCTCCTGGATCCAGCGGAGGATCGACCGCCGTCCGGGGATCCCCGCGCAGCCGCCGGAGACCGAGTCCCCGGACGCCGTTCACGAGGTGGCCGAGCGACACGTCGGGGCCTTCGGCGGTTGGCTTTCGGGCAACGAGTGGGGCAACAACGTCATGCACTGCTGCACGGCCAACGCGACCCGCGCCCTCTACTACATCTGGAACGGCGTGTGTGACTACCGGGACGATGCCCTGAGGGTGAACCTGCTGCTGAACCGCTCCTCCCGGTGGGCCGACATCGACAGCCACATCCCCTACCGGGGGCAGGTCGACGTGAAGCCAAAGCGCCCGCTCGCGAGTTGCGCGGTCAGGATCCCCGCAGGCGTGAGACCGGAGGACGCGGTGTACGCGGTCGACGGCGAACGGCGAAACGCCCGGTGGGACGACCGCTACTGCGCCGCCGGTCCGGTCAAGCCGGGCCAGACGGTCTCGGTGCGCTTTCCCCTGGGTACCGGAGACGAGCTCGCATACATCGAGAAGGTCCCGCACACCTACACCCTGAAGGGGACGACGGTCATCGACGTCGATCCACCGGGGAGGGACGGAGCGCTCTATCGCAGGGAGCGCTATCGCCAGGACGAGACGCGCTGGAAGAAGGTCACCCGTTTCGTTCCGGAACGGGAATTCAGGTGGTGAAGAGCGTGACTGACCGATGGGACCGCGCGGATTGCTCGGGGTCGGCGCTCCCACTACGATGCGGGCATGGCCGATCCCCGTCTGGCGCGACTGAGCGAGCACCTCTACCGCTTCACCGATACTTGCAACATATACGTTATTGTAGACAGTGACCGGGCGCTGCTGATCGATGCCGGCTCCGGGGCGGTCGCCGGGGCTCTGGCCGAGACGGGAGCGGCCACGGTGGAATGGGTTCTGCACACCCACCACCACCGGGATCAATGCGCGGGCACGCCGGCCCTAGCTGCCGCGGGCGCACAGGTCGCGGTGCCCGAGCACGAGCGCCACCTGTTCGCGGAGGCCGAGCTGTTCTGGCGGACGCGCCGGGTGTATGACAATTACGACGACCGCAACACCTTCTTCACGTCAGCGCGAGACATCGCCGTCGACGCCGTGCTGGAGGACTACGAGACCTTCACGTGGCGCGGCCATCGCTTCGAGATCATTCCGGCCAAGGGGCACACGCGCGGCTCCTCGATGCTCATCGCCACGATCGACGGGCAGCGGGTGGCGTTCACGGGGGACCTGATGAGCGCCGGCGGCAGGCTCTACCAGCTTCACGCCATGGAGTACGCCTACGGCGGCATGGAGGGCGTCGGCTTCACGATCGAGTCGATCGACGCGCTGGACCGGCTGAACGTGCAGGTCGCCTATCCTTCGCACGGGGATGAGATCACGGACGTCGCCGGCGACATCGCGCGCCTGCGCCGGCGGCTGGCCGACTGCGTCGCGCTCGGCAACGGCCTGCGCGTGGCCGGCTCGCGGGAGGATCTGCCGACCTCCCACTTCCTGCCGGACGCCCGGATGCAGCCCCTGTCCCGCCACCTGCTGTGGGGCGGGCCGTGGACCTGCAGCAACTTCTACGTGGTGCTGAGCGATTCCGGCAAGGCGATGTTCGTCGACTACGGCCACTCGCTGGCCACCCACATGCACACCAACTCCGAGCATCACGGCCAGGAGTCGCTGCGCTTCGTCGCCCACCACCTGGAGGAGCTGCGCGACGACTACGGCGTGACCGAGCTCGACGTGGTGGTGCCCACCCACATCCACGACGACCACACGTGCGGCATTCCCTACCTGCAGCGCCACCACGGCACCCGCTGCTGGGCGCTGGGCGAGGTCGCGCAGGTGCTTGCGGACCCGGCCGCGTGGGCCAGCACGCCGTGCACGTACCCGCGGCCGATCCGCATCGACCGCTACCTGCACGACGGCGAGTGCTTCGCGTGGGAGGAGTACCGTTTCGACATCCATTTCGCGCCCGGCCAGACCGAGTTCCATTCCGTCTACGCCGGCCTGATCGACGGCCGGAGGGTCGCCTTCACGGGTGACAATTTCTTCCTCTCGAACGAGCTGCGCGCCGGGGAGACGATCAGGAAGCCGATCCAGACGACGGTCCTGCGCAACAGCTTCCAGCTCGGCATGCACCGGCGCTGCGCGGAGGTGATGCGCCGCGTCGACCCGGAGCTGATCTGCCCCGGCCACGGCGGCGTGATCGACTGCTCGAAGCAGCAGCTCGACGAATACGCCGACTTCATCGCCCGCAAGGAGCGGGCGTTCCGCAACCTGGTGGCCGAGCCGGCCGATCACTACGTCGACCTGTTCTGGGCGCGGCTGCTCCCGTACCTGGCCACCGTGGACCCCGGCGGGTCGGTCACGTACCGGCTCCTGCTGCGCAACAACCTGGAGCGGGACGCGACCTACGCCGCGGAGCTCGACGCGCCGCCGGGCTGGCGCGCCGGCGCCGCGGCTTCGGTGCGGCTGCGGCCAGGCGAGAGGGGGGAGGTCGCGCTGCAGGCCACGGCTCCGGCCGCCGGCGACGGCATCCGCCGGCTGGTGACCGCGCGGATCGAAGTCGACGGCGAATCGCACGGCGCAATCGCCGAGGCGCTGGTCACGGTCGGCCGCTGACCGGACCCGGCGGAGCACACGATGAACGTCCTGTTCTTTCACCTGATGCCGTACGCGGAGCTCCCCGACGACTTCCGCGAGTCGCATCCGTCGATCTGGGTGGACATCGACTCGCGGCTGTACGAACCCGAGCGCGGCGGCGCCATGTACCGCGACTACCTCGACGAGCTGGAGGAAGCGGCGGCACTCGGCTTCGACGGCGTCTGCGTCAACGAGCACCACTCCAACGGCTACGGCATGATGCCGTCGCCCAACCTGATGGCGTCCGTGCTGGCCCGCAACACGACCCGCGGCGCGGTCTGCGTGATGGGCAACGCGCCCGCGCTGTACGACCCGCCGCTGCGGGTCGCCGAGGAAATGGCGATGCTGGACTGCATCTCCGGCGGGCGGCTGATCGCCGGGCTCCCGCTCGGCACGCCGATGGACACCTGTTACGCCTACGGGCGCAATCCCAGCACGCTGCGCGACAAGTATGTCGAGGCGTGCGACCTGGTGATACGGGCGTGGCAGGAGCGGGAGCCGTTCGCGTTCGCGGGCCGCTTCTTCCAGCACCGCTACGTGAACATCTGGCCGCGGCCGATCCAGAGCCCGCGTCCGCCGATCTGGATCCCCGGCGGCGGCTCACCGGACACGTGGCGCATGTGCGGCCGCGACGGCTACGTGTACGCGGCGCTGTCCTACTTCGGCTACCACACCGCCCGCGGCGTGCTGAAGGGCTACTGGGCGGAGCTCGAGCGCCAGGGACGGGAGCCCAACCCGTTCCAGGCCGGCTACCTGCAACTCGTCGGCGTCGCCGAGACGAAGCGCGAGGCGCTCGAGATGTACCGCGAGCCGGCGGAGTACTTCTACACCAACTGCCTGCACACCAACCCGCGCTTCGCGGTGCCGCCCGGCTACGCGACCGAGGAGTCGGTCCGCTTCCGCGCCCGGCAGGCCAATCCGGGCAATCCGGTCGCGCAGTTCACAACGGCGCCCACCTACGACCAGATCCTGGAGCGCGGCTACCTGCTCGTAGGGACGCCGGACGAGGTGGCGGAGCGGCTGCGGGACATCGCCGTGGACCTGAACATCGGCCAGCTCATGCTGCTCCTGCACTTCGGCAACATGGACCGCGGCCTGACCCGCCACAACACGACGCTGTTCGCCGAACGGGTGCTGCCGCAGATCCGCGACCTGTTCACCGACCGGTGGGAGGACCAATGGTGGCCGGAGGCCGCCCGTCGGGCTGCTGTGGACGACTCGCGGGAGGACGGCTCATGAGCGAGCCGCGGGAACGGACGGTGCGGGTCGCCGGTGTGTCCTGCCGCGTGTGGGAGCAAGGGACCGGCGAGCCGGTCGCGTTCCTGGCCGGCGTGGGCGGCCTGCCGCGCTGGACACCGTTCCTGGAGCGGCTGGCCCGCACGCGGCGCGTGATCGCGCCGAGCCTGCCCGGTTTCCCCGGCGCGGACGCGATCGGCCAGCTCGACGACCACCTCGACTGGCTGCTGGCGACCCACGACCTGCTGGCCGCGGCCGGTGCCGCCGGAGCCGACCTGATCGGCGTCTCCGTGGGCGCCGCGCTGGCCGCCGACGTGGCCTGCGTATGGCCGGCGTCGGTGCGCCGGCTGGTGCTGGCGTCGCCGCTGGGACTGTTCGACGCCGGCGACCCCACGGCCGACCTTTTCGCGCAGGGGCCGGGAGACCTGGGTGCGCTGCTGTGCGGCGATCCGGCCACCTGGGACGCCCACGTCGCGCTGCCGGAGTCGGCGGACCCGGTGGAGTGGGCGGTCGTGCAGGTGCGCGCCCAGGAGGCGGCGGCGCGCCTGCTCTGGCCGGTCGGCGACACGCGGCTCTCGCGCCGCCTGCATCGGCTGGACCGGCCGGCGCTGCTGCTGTTCGGCGGCGCCGACCGCGTCCTGCCCGCCGGTTACCGCGGGCTCTGGGCGCGCACGCTCCCGGACGCGGCGGTACAGGTGATCGAGGGCGCCGGCCACCAGGTCGACCTGGACGCGCCGGAGGAGTCGGCCGCCGCCATCGATGCGTTTCTCGAGTGACCGGCGCCGGCCCGTGCGACTACACTCGGGATCGGGAGGGGACGGCGCTGATCAGCGAGTTCACGGAACCGCGGCCGTACGCGAAGGCACGGGCGGCGCTGATCGTCGTCGCGTCCGTGGCGGCGATCGTGGCCGCGCTCATGGTGTTCCGTATTCGCGTTGCACCGGTAGACGCCACGCCGCACTTCGGGGACCAGGAGGTCGAAACCCAGGTCTACGTCGTGGGCGACGAGATCGAACTCAAGCTGCCGACGGCAGCGCGAGCCAACGGACCGCTGATCTACACGCTGTATCCGAAAGTCCCAGGCATCACCTTGTCGGGCTCCACCTTGCACGGGACTCCGTCGGCGCCGGGCACGTACTCGATGATCTACACGGTGGTGGACTCGGATGAGGATACCACCGGTAGCGACAAGGACTGGCTGACGTTCACGATACTCGTCGAGTGGCCGCGTTCAAGTGTGAGCCCGGAGATCGGCGAAGACATCAACGCGATCGACGATGAGGGTACCGTACTGTGCAAGGCCGCCAGACACGCGGGACATGCCGAAGTGAAGATGCTGCTGGATCGGGGCGCGGATCCGAATCTCTACCCTGCAGGCAGGCACGAAATCCATCCGATCTCCTGCGCACTGGCGAGCGAGAAGCCGTTGACGGAGATCCGCCTGATCATGCAGGCGCTCGCCGATGGCGGAGCGGTCATCCCGGACGATGGTCTTGCCGTGGTTCGTGTACATCTGGACCCGGAGGACATGTTTTCGCTCTTGAGACCGTTCTTCGAAGCGGCACGATGGGACCGATGATGCGGTCGCTCAGCGTGCTCTTCATGCCGTATCCCGCCGCGATCGACGCGTTCCTGGAGTGAGCGGTGCCGGAGCGTATGACTACACTCGGGACCGGGCGGGCGCCGCGATGATCACCGAGTCCATGGAACCTCAGCCGCGCGCCAAGGTGCGGGCGGTCCTGATCGTCGTTACGTCCCTGGCCGCAATAATGGTTGCGCTCCTTGCGGTCAACGTTCGTGTTGCGCCGCAAGGCGCCAGGCCGCACTTCGGGAGCCAGAGTGTCGACACCCAGGTGTACCTCGTCGGCGAAGAGATCGAATTGAAGTTGCCGGCTGCGACGCGAGCCAACGGACCGTTGATCTACCAGCTCTATCCCCAAGTCCCCGGCCTCGCCCTGGCCAGGACCACGTTGAAGGGGATTCCCGCAGAGCCTGGCGCGTACTCGATGATCTACACGGTCGTCGACTCGGATGGCGATACCACCGGCGGCGACAAGGACTGGCTGACGTTCACGATCATCGTCGAATCGCCGCGCTCGGGATGGAGCCTCGACGAGCTTGGCGAAGACATCGACGCGGTCGACTTCGACGGTACCGCGCTGTGCAAGGCCGCGCGATACGCCGGACCTCGCGAAGTGAAGATGCTGCTGGATCTTGGCGCCGATCCGAACATCTCGTACGGCGACAGGCCGCGAACCCATCCGATTTCCTGCGCCCTGGCGGGCGGGAAGCCGTTGGCCGAGATCCGCCTGATCATGCAGGCGCTCGCCGATGGTGGAGCGGTCGTGCCGCGTGGCGGCATCTCCTTCGAGATTCCCTCAGACCTGAGCACGGAGGACTATCGGTCCTTGTTGAGCCCGTTCTTCGAAGGCAGAAGATGACCGCTGGACCGATGATGCGTCGGCTCAACGTTCTCTTCATGCCGCACCCCGCCGGGATCGATCCGTCCTGGGCCGACGACGTCGTGGCGACCATCGCCGGCAGTCACGAGTTGCGGGTGTTCGACGCCGAGCGCGAGGCCACCGCCCAGTTCGAGGGTGTGGAGGTGATCGTCGACCTGGGCGGCAATATCAGCGGCGAGCTGATTGAGGCCGCGGCGCAGGCCGGCGTCAGGTTCGTCCAGGCGCAGACGAACGGACTGGACCACGTCGAGGTCGACAGGATCCTCGACGCCGGCATGCTGCTGTGCCACTGCCCCGGCCATCTGAGCAGCGTCGCCCTGGCGGACCGCGCCATGATGTTCCTGCTCATGCTCGCGCACCGCTACGAAGAGGGCCGGCGCACGTTCATGCGGGGCGAGCTCTACTCCCCGAACGGTCTGGAGCCTGCGGGCCGCAGCCTGGCGATCGTCGGCTTCGGCAACAGCGGGCAACTGCTTGCCCGCCGCGCCAGGGCGTTCGGAATGCGGATCCTGGCGATCGACGTGCGGCCGATCGAGCAGCAGGTGCTCCATGAGCTGAAGCCCGAGCTTCTCGGCGGGCCCGACGACCTGGACGGCGTCGTCGCGCAGTGCGACTTCCTCTCGCCGCACCTGCATCTGACCGACCAGACCAAGGCCATCATCGACCGGCGGCGCATCGGGCTGATGAAGCCCACGGCCTGCATCATCAACGTCGCCCGCGGCGAGCTGATCGATGAGCATGCGCTCTACGATGCGCTCCTCGAGCGACGGCTCGGCGGCGCGGGCCTCGACGTGTTCGCTCACGAACCGGCCGATCCGGCCCACCCGGTGTTCCAACTGCCGAATGTCTACGTCAGCCCGCACACGGCCGGCGGTACCGACGGCACATCGCGCAATCGCGCCCGATTCGCCCTGGAGAACCTGAACCGCTTCGCCCGCGGGGAAGAGCTCGAGGCAGTCGTGGAGAGGCAGCCCTGATCCATGCGTTCGTTCAACACCGCCGGCCCCGTCAATCCGACCGATCACTACCTGATCGCGCCGCTGTCGAGGATCGATCTGGACTCGGTGCTCGGCCTGGTGCGCGACAAGAAGTACTTCGCGCTGCACGCGCCGCGGCAGACGGGGAAGACGTCGGCACTGCTGGCGCTGGCCGACGTGCTGAACGGTCGAGGCTACGGGTGCGTGTACGTCACGGTGGAGACGGCACGGACCGCCCGCGACGACGTGGAGCGGGCGATGCGCGTGGTGCTCGCGAGCCTGGCGAAGGCGGCCGATGCGGCGTTGGGCGACCGGTTCCTGCGCGACGTGTGGGCGGACGCCCTCGCCGAATTCGGGCCGGACCTGGCGCTGAGCGTCGCGCTGGAGCGCTGGGCGGAAGCGTCGCCGCGGCAGTTGGTGCTGCTGATCGACGAGATCGACACGCTGACGGGCGATTCGCTGCTGTCGGTGCTGCAGCAGATCCGCGCCGGCTACCCTGGCCGCCCCGAGCGCTTTCCGCACAGCGTGGTGCTGTGCGGCATGCGCGACCCGCGCGACTACCGCATGGGCGCCGCCGGCAGTCCGTTCAACATCGCCGCGAAGTCTCTGCGGCTGGGCGACTTCACGCGCGAGCAGACGCTGGCGCTGCTGGGCCAGCACACCGAAGAGACCGGCCAGGCGTTCGCCCCTGAGGCGCTCGAGGCCGTATGGACGCAGACGCGCGGCCAGCCGTGGCTGGTGAACGCGCTGGCGTATGGCGCATGCTTCGAGAACAGGGCGTTGCGCGAGGATCGTTCCCGCACGGTGACCGCGAACGACATCGCCGCGGTGCGCGAGGACCTCATCGTGAACCGGGTGACGCACCTGGACTATCTGGCGGACAAGCTGCGCGAGGACCGCGTGCGGCGGGTGATCGAGCCGATGCTGAGCGGCACGCACGGGCACGCCTTCACGGACCGCGACATCTCGTACGCGCGCGACCTGGGGCTGGTGGCCGGCGATGCGCCGCTGCGGGTGGCCAATCCGATCTACGCCGAGGTGCTGCCGCGGGAGCTCGCGTGGGTGGCGCAGGAGACGCTGGACCTGTCACCCCCGCGGTACGTGCGAACGGACGGCAGCCTGGACGCGGGGTTGCTGATGGAGGAGTTCCAGGCCTTCTTCCGCCGCCACTCCGAGCACTGGCAGAACCGCTTCGCCTACGAGGAGGCGTGGCCGCAGTTGCTCCTCCAGGCGTGTCTGCAGCGCGTCGTGAACGGCGGCGGCCGCATCGAACGCGAGTACGCCCTGGGGCGCGGGCGAGTGGACCTGCTGATCGTCTGGCCGCTGGCGAACCGGGTGCAGGAGTTCGTGGTGGAGTGCAAGGTTGTGCGGGAG
This sequence comes from Spirochaetaceae bacterium, assembly GCA_028818385.1. The sequence goes on along the minus strand of JAPPNY010000113.1, from coordinate 16,895 downwards.
CGCGACGGCCTGGACAGCGTCGTCGACGAGGGCGTGCAACAGACGGCGCGCTACGTGGACCGCTGCGCCGCGGAGGCCGGGCACCTGGTCGTCATCGACCGGCGGGAGAACCGGAGCTGGGACGAAAAGGTGTTCCATGTCCGTCGCAACGCGGCCCATCCGCGTAGCGGCGCCGGCTCGGTGCCGGTCGACGTGTGGGGCATGTGACGGGGTGACGCCTGCCGGTCGTCACCCTCAGCGTGTAGTTGGAACCGGTCAACCGGACAGGTAGGCGAGCATGGTCGGCACGTACCGCGTCTCGTGGCAGAGGGAGGGTCCCACGCCCCGCGCCGTGGAGGCGTCCGGCGTGCCGAGCGCCAACGGCTCGGCGGCACTCCGCTCGCTCCCCAGGGTGTCCAGGCCGCGGCGGACGATGGCGTCGAGCTCGGCGTCATGGCGCAGGGACAGGGCATACACCAGCCCCTCGATGACCTGCTGGGTGTGGCCCGGGCCGCTGCCGCCGCGGCTGGGGCTGGAGGTGTACCGGAAGTGGCCGGCGTCGCGGTCGTAGGTGTGCTCGACCAGCCAGCGGGCACCGTCCAGGATCGCGGTCGCGACCCGCTCGTCGCCGGTCATCTCGTGGTAGCGCCGCAACGCCGACAGGCAGACGCCCACCATGAAGCTGGCCTCGCCGCGGGTCCGGGGAGGGCCTGCGAAGCAGTGCCCTTCGCCGAGCAGGCGCTCCCAGCCACCACCCGGCGTACGTCGCTCCAGCAGCCGCTCCGCGACCAGGTGCGCGGCGTTCATGAAACGCGGGTCGTCGCTCCAGCGGGCCAGGGCGCACAGGTGGATGAGGTGCCAGCCGGCGTCTCGGAGCTGCCCGTAGTCGTAGGCGTCCAGCCCCTGCCGGTCGGCGACCACGCTGCCGCCGATGACCCCGTGGGTGCGGCCGCCGAGCATCCATTCGCCGATGCGGTCGAGCGTCTCCCGCACGCTCTCGTCGCCGGTGAGCAGGTAGTGGAGCACCGGCCCCTCCACCCACGAATGGGAGTAGAACATGCAGGAGCAGGCGACCTTGCTGCGGAAGTAGGCCGGCAGGTAGCCGCCGGCGTGGCCGGGCATGTGGCCGTACTGGCCGCCGACCTGGGCCGGGTCCGACGAGTGGTTGCAGGTGTCGACGTCGACCAGGTGGCGCGCCGCCTCCGCCGCCAGCACCGCCCACTCGGCCCGGCCGCCGCGCAGGAACTCCTGGTAGTGGGCAAAGGCCGGGTCGTACTCGTTGTTGCCCCATGACCAGCCGCTCTCCCCGTACCAGTCGCCGAAATTCAGGAACCCGTACTGCCGGAGGTTGTCCCGCTCCCGCAGCCACTCGTCATACGCCTGGTCTACGGCCCGCTCGTAGCGGGGGTGGGGCGAGGTCGCCTTGGCCCGGATGGGACTCAGGACGCCGGTCCCGTTCAGCCAGTCGATCGCGGGGCGCACCAGCGCCGGCTGCTCGCACCAGGCGGCGATGCGCTCGGCTTCTTCCGGCGAGCCGGGCAGGCTGACGGCGACCTCGCCGGTGAGCGCCTGTCCGGCCTTGAGGAGGTAGCCGCGGTTCGTGCGCCAGAAGAGGAGCTGGTGCCAGCTCTCGGCGTCTGTCGGATCGGGCGTGTCGGCGCCGGGCTGCCCGGCCGTGCGCTCCGGCGTCAGCGCGGGCAGCAGCTCCACCGCTGCGCCGTCCCCATCGACCTGCAGCCCCGTGGGGCAGGTCTGCCAGAACCGGCGCACTGCCAGCCCGACCAGTCCGTCCTCCGTCTCCATCAGGAGCCGGCCCGAGAACCGGCCCTCCGCAGCCTCGGCCGGCCCGCCGGATTCAGTCACCTTGTATACTTGGTATCTGCGGTCGTCGGCCTGAACCAGCCGCCAGTGGCCGTTCGCGGCCAGTTCGTGGCGGCGTCCGTCCGCGACCAGCGCCCGGGTGCCGGGGATCGCGATGCGGGCGATGGCCGATGAGACCTCCAGCAGCGTGTTCTCTTCTCCCGGACCGCTGCCGACACAGGCGGCCACGTCGGCGGCCGTTGCCGTCGCGTCTGTGCGGCCGGCTTCGGTGATGCCGCGCGATGCGGCGCCGGACTCCACCGCCACCGGCGTCTCGCGCGGATCGCCGGCGGCCGGCCCCAGCGCCGGGCTCACCACCTCCAGCCGGTGCTGGATGCGCAGGTGGCGCTGGCCGCGGTACCCGTGGATGCGGATGGTGCTCCTGAGGTGCGGCGTCCCGTCGCGGTCGCAGTGATCGACGTGGTAGCGGAGCACGCTCCGTTCGGGGCCGGATTCCTCCTGGACGGCGGCCGAGCTGCGTGGTATCAGCGCGGCGCCGTTGGCCAGGCGGACCTCCACGGCCGAGGTAGCGGGGACGTGAGCACCGCCTTCGCGTTCCGACAGCACGGTGGGAAACGCCGGCCGCTCAGGGGAGAGGTCGATGCGCAGACCATCGCGTTCCAGGAGGGCGCCGCCGCCAGCGCGTCCGCTCGGGCCGCGCTCGGCAGCGGGTGCCAGGTGCACGGTCGCGGCGATCCGGCCCTCCTCCGGCGGAAACGGTGCCGGGACGACGGCGTCCACCAGCACCCAGCGGGCGCTGCCGTCCGGCCACGGCGAGTGGACCCGGCACTGGGCGGGGGTGGAAAGGCCGCCGGCGTGCAGCCGGCCGGTCAGTGCCCGCGGAAGCCGCCCGCGGGGCAGGGGAACACCGAAGGTCAGCGGCAGACCTGCCGCGGCATGACCGGCTTCCGTCGCGTCGACGATCTCGACCGGTACGGACACCTCCTGCACCGAGCCCCCGGGGAGGGCGGTCGAAGCGGTGTCGTCGCGGACGGAGACATCGAGCGACGCTCGCTCCGTCTCGCCGATGATACCGGCGGCGGTCACGTCGCAGCGGTAGTCGCCGCCGGCCAGTCCGTCCAACGCCACCGCGTGGAGCTTGGTCCGCCGGTCCGAGCGCGACCGGCCCGCCACCGTCTCGCCGGAACGCACGACCAGCTCGGCTGCTGCGACGTGGTCGGTGGTGAAGTGCAGCTCGACGCCTCCCGGACGCGAACGCGCGGTGAGGTGGCGGATGGTCGGCGCGAAGCTGCTCGGCTCCGGGCGGGAGGCAAGGAACGCCAGCGCCTCGATCCGGTAGGTCCCCGGCCCCGGCGCGGTGAGCTGGAACACCTCCATGCCGCCGAAGAACTCGACCGGCCGGTCGGCGACGATCAGGTGGCGGCGGTTGTCGTGCCGGATCGGTTCCAGCCGGCCCACCGCGCGGCCGGCCACCTCCAGCTCCATCGGGCACTGCTCGCCCTGCTGGTCGTAGATGAGCACGCCGATCCACCGGGTGCCGGTGTGGTCCATCAGCCCCTCGAGGGTGCGCCAGAAGCGATGCGCCAGCGTGGTGGCCAGTCCGGACCGCGCCAGCACCGGCGGCCGGTAGATGCTGCGGTGGGAGTAGGTGGTGAGCCCGATGTCGGGCACCCAGCCGCCGAGGGTCTCGCAGGTCACCGCATCGACCACGGCGCTGGCCGGGTCCTGCAGGATCTCCTCGATGTGGCGGTCGCCGCCGATGTCGATGTGGGGTATGGGCTCCATGGTGTGCGCCGGCAGTGTATCGCGCGGTGGCTTGGCAGCGGGCGCCGCTCCGGTGCAGAGTCCGCGGCCATGCCGGACAACAGCGTACGAAGGTGCATCGTCGTCGGCATGGGCGGGATCGCCAGGGTGATGACGCCCGGCATCGCGCGGCAGCCGTGGGCGGAGATCGTGGGCATCGTGGATGTCAGCGACGATGCGCTCATCCAGGGGCAGGAGCTGCTCGGGTTGGCGGACAGCGCGCTGTTCCGGGACCTGGATGCCGCGCTCGCGGCTGCGGCGGCGGACGTCGCGATCATCAACACGCCCTCGGAGTGGCACTATCGCCAGTGCAGGTCCTGCGTCGATGCCGGGCTGGACGTGCTGGTGGCGAAGCCGATCACCAACGACTTCGACGAGGCGGTAGAGCTGGTCGAGCACGCCGAACGCGCCGGCCGGTCGCTGTCGGTGGGCCAGCAGGTGCGCTACAACCGGCACTATCAGGCGGTCCGCCGGTTCGTGGCCTCAGGCGGGCTGGGGATGCCCGAAAGCGTGACCTTTCTCAACTCGAAGCCGCGCCACAAGGCGCTCAACCTCACCACGCTGGCGCAGCCGGCGCTCTACGAGATGTCGTGCCACCACTTCGACAGCCTCATGGCCATCTTTCCCGAGCATGCACCCGAGAGCATCACCTGCGATGGGTTCCGCCCCTCCTGGTCGGTGTACGCCGGCCCCTGCATGGTCAACGCCCTCATCCGCTGCTCGGGCGGGCTGCACGTCCTCTACCACGGCGGGTTCTCCTCGCAGGGCGATCACTACGAGTTCCGCATCGAGGGCACCAGGGGAGTGCTGCGCTGCCGCGGGATCCACATGAGCAACGACGAGATGGAGTACGAGTTCGCCGAGCGCGGCGGAACGTTCGCCCGGCGCGACGACATCGACGCCGACCTGGGGAACGTCGACTCGTGGCAGGTGTTCTACGACGCCTGGCACGACTACCTCGCGGGCGGAACGGAGCCTTCGTTCAGCGGCAGGAACAACCTCAAGGTGTTCGCGCTGCTGAGCGCCGCGATCGATTCCATCGACAGCGGGCAGCCGGCTCAGGTGGCCGGCACGCGCTACGCCGCCGCGTACCGGCACGCCGGGGAGTGGTCCATCCGCTGAGCGCGCAGCCCCGGTCCGATCCCTGGACGCGCTACTGGGCGTCCGGCGTGGTTTCCTCCCTGCCGGAGGTGTACGGCGATCCCGGCGACGGGCCGCTTGCAGCGGTGTGGCGGCGTGAGCTGGCCGCGCTCGGGGGCCGCGCACGCGTGCTCGACCTGGGCTGCGGCAACGGGGCGGTGGCGCTGCCGGCAGCCGAGACCGCCGCGGCGCGGGAGGCATGCTGGGAGATCCACGGGGTCGACGCGGCGGCCATCGATCCGGCCCGCACGGTGAGCGGCCGCTACCGGGAGCTGGCGGCCGGCGTCACCTTCCACCCCGGCACGTCGATGACATCCACGCCATTCGCGGACGGGTACTTCGATCTCGTCGCCGGCCAGTTCGCCCTGGAGTACGGAGACACGCCGGAGGTTCTGGCCGAGGTCAGACGCGTGCTGCGGCCGGCCGGCCGCGCGGTGTTCATCGTCCACCTGCAGGAGTCGGCGGTGGTTGCCACGGCCCGCGTGGAGCTGGCGCAGCTCGATGAGGTGCTCGCTCCCGGGGCCGTGCTCGATCTGGCTCGTGAGGTCCTGGAGGTCGGGGCGGGAGCCGCCACGGCGCGCGAGCGGAACGCCGCCTGGAGTGCATTCGCGCGCGAGGTCGTGCGGCTCGACCGGATCGCGAGCTGCCAGGAGGCAACCTGGCCGGTCGAGACACTGCGCGACGTGCCCGCCGCCCTGCGCGACGCCTTGATCGGCGCCGTCGACGAGGTAGGCGGTCCGGCCGACCCGACGCGCACAACGCCATGCCGCCGAGCGCTGATGGAGCTGGATGCTACGCTGCGGGACCGGTCGGCGCGCCTGGCCGAGCTGCAGTCGGTCGCCCCGGACCGTTCCGGTCTGGAGCGCGTGCTGGACACCGCAGGACGAATGGGACTGAAGGTGCGCCGAAGAGAAGATCTGAGCGATCCGCGCGGTCCGCTGGTCGCCCACGCGGTCGCGTTGGGTTGAGTGCGGTGCCGCCTTGCGAGGGACGATCAGAGAGGGTTGCGCCAGCGGAGGCCCGGGAAACGACTGAAATCGGTATCGTTGGAGTGGACCTCCGCCTGGTACTCCATCGCGAGTGCGGCGATGTGGGCGTCGGTCACCAGATCGGCTCCCACGCCGGCGGCGGCGAGGTTCCGCGCAAACCCGGTGAGATGATCGGCGCCGGGGTTGACCGGCGTCACGTGAGGGAAGCGGAACCATGCGCGCATGTGACCGGTCGCTTCATCGGTCGACACCGGATGGACGAGCACTCTGGGGTTGGTCATCAACCTGACGAATCCGATCGATACCACCCACGGGACGCCCACTCGTTCCGTGCCGTTGACAAGCCCCTCCCACCAGCGCCTGGCGGGCTCGTGATGGGGCGCATCCTCGTTGTGAGCGTAGATCAGCAGGTTGAGGTCGGGGACGATCACTCGCGATGTGTCCGGGAGAAGGTCTCCGCCTCGAGCTGATCGTAGACCTGGTTCAACTTCAGCGGATCGACGCCGGGCACAAGTCCGCTGCGGTTGGGGACGACGCGGTAGCGGGGTGGAGCGGCATCGCGCGTGGCCGGGGACAGCCCGCGGCGCAGCGTATCGTTTACGACCTTCTTGAACGGCAGGTCGTGAAGCCGCGCCCGCTCTCGCAGGGACTCCGCAAGGTCATCGTCCAGCGTCAGGGTCGTTCGCATGGGAGCATCATGATGTCTTGCGAACATGGTGTCAAGATGCGAAGCGAAGGGTGAAGGGGCTGGTCCGGACAACTCCTAATCGGTGCGCGCCAGCAGGCCGCCGTCCACGGTCAGGGCGGTGCCGGTGATGAAGGACGCCTCGTCCGAGGCCAGGAACAACACCGCGTTGGCGACGTCCCGGCCGGTGCCGAGGCGCCTGGCCGGCACCATCTCCGCGAAGCGCCGCCGGTCCTCCTCCGGTGCGTCGCCCCAGAGCGGCGTCAGGATCGCGCCGGGCAGCACCGCGCAGACGCGGATGTCCGGTCCGTAGTCGATCGCCAGGGTGCGGGTGAGGCCGAGGATTCCGGCCTTGGCCGCGTCGTAGGCGGTGTAGGTGGCGAATCCGACCAGCGAGTGCACGGATCCGGTGTTGATGATCGCGCCGCCGCCGGTCTTGCGCATGACCGGGATGCCGTGCTTGGCGGCCAGGAAGACCGCCTTCAGCCCCACGTTCAGGGTGCCGTCCCAGTCGGCTTCGTCCAATTCGGTGGCCGCCCCCATCCGGAACCAGATGGCGTTGTTGTGGATGATGTCGAGCCGGCCGAAGGCCGACTCGGTCCGCTCGATCATGGTGCGGACGTCCGCGCTCACGCCCACGTCGGTGCGAACGAAGATGGCCGTCCCGCCGGCCGCCGCGATGCCGTCGACCACCTGTTGCCCGCGACCCGCGTCGACGTCGGCCACGCAGACCGACGCGCCTTCCCGCGCGAGCAGCTCCGCGGTGGCTTGGCCGATGCCGGAAGCGGCACCGGTGACGATCGCCGCCTTGCCGGCCACGCGGCCGTCTGTACCCATGAGTCACTCCTTGCTGATGAGGTTGCGGCGATTGTCGCAGGCGAAGCCGCGCTGGGGTAGGGGGCGAAGGCGCCCGGCACTCCGTGGAGCGTGCTGCGACCGGGCTGCGCAAGGGCCCTCACGGCGGTGCGACCGGACCGCGGCTCTGGTTTGACACGATTTTCGTGTAATCCTAATTTAGTTTCATGAAGAACGTGACCGTGGCCCTTCCCGAGGATGCTGCGAGGTGGCTGCGGGTCCGGGCGGCCGAAGACGATCGCAGCGTTTCGGGGTGGCTGGCCGACCTGATCGAGGGGATCAGGCGCCGAGAGGACGAGTACCAGATCGCGATGGAGCAGGCGTTGGCGGTGAAGCCCGAGATCCTGAACGAGAGCGGAGCGCCCTATCCGTCGCGCGACGTGCTCTACGATCGTCCCGGGCCTTATCCACATCCGTGACCCGGTAGCTGCCAAGACCCAGGAACGGGAAGCGGAGACACCATGACGGAGTCAGTCTTCGTCGACACCAATGTCCTGGTCTACCGGTACGACGCGTCGGACCCGGTCAAGCAGGCGCGGGCCGACGCGTGGTACCTGCACCTTTGGCGCCGGCGGTGCGGCCGGTTGAGCTTCCAGGTGTTGCAGGAGATGTATGCCACGCTGACGCGCAAGCTGAAGCCGGGCATCGCCCGGTCGAAGGCACAGCGGATCGTGCGTGCGCTGCAGGCATGGCAGCCGATCACCGTCGACCTCTCCGTTCTGGAACGTGCATGGAACCTGCAGGAACGCCACTCCCTTTCGTGGTGGGACGCGCTGATCGTCGCGGCGGCCCAGCTCGGCGCGTGCCGGGTGCTCCTCACCGAGGACCTGCAGCACGGCCAGGTGTTCGGCGGCGTGTGCGTGATCGATCCCTTCGCTTCGCCGAATCTGGCGCCGCCGGACGTTCTGGAAGCGGTGGGCTCTTGAGGCTTGGTCCGCCGTCTACTCCCAGCGGAACAGCCGCACGGACAGCGCCGCGGCCACTGCCAGCCAGATGCCCAGCACCAGCGCGTCCAGACCGAGCGCGTGCACGGGAGGCGCGCCCACCATGGTCTGCCGCAGCGCGTCGCCGAGGTAGGTGAGGGGGATCGCCTGCACCACCGGCCGGATCCAGTCCGGCATGGTCTCGAGCGGGAAGAAGATCCCGGAGAGGAACATCATCGGGAAGTTGAGCACCGACGTGATGCCGAACACGCTCTCCTCGGTCCGGGACAGCGCGGCGATCAGGTAGCCGAGCGAGACGAAGGTGAGCGCGCCGAGCACGCAGAAGGCGGCCACCAGCCCGATCCGGTCGCCGATCTCCACGCCGAACACCAGCCGGCCCACGGCGACGATGATCACCACCTGGGCGAGCGCGATCGTCAGCCGGTGCAGGAGCTGCGACAGTAGCAGCGCCAGGCGTGGCAGCGGCGTGGCGCCCAGCCGGCGCAGCACCTGCCGCTCCCGGAGCTGCACCAGCGGCGCCGCGGTCCCGAACAGGCCGAGCTGCATCAGTGCCATCGCCAGGATTCCCGGCACCAGGTAGTCGATCGTGCGCAGGCGGTCGGCCGTGACGGTCGTGAAGCGGGTCGTGATCAGCGCGGGCCGGCGGCGGATGACGCCGTCCAGCTCGCGCAGCGCGGCGTCGATCACGGGCACGGCGATCTGGCGCGCCGAGGCGGAGGTGGGATCGAAGACCACCTCGACCTCCACCGCCCGGCCTCCGGCCACGTCTCCGGCCAGGCTTGGCGGCGCGTCCACCACGACGCGCAGGTCGCCGTCGCCGAGCTGGTCCATCAGCTCGGTCCGCGTCCCGGAGCGAACCTCCAGCGCGGGGATGCTGCTCAGCGCCGCCAGCACGGGGTCCGGCACGCCGCCGGCGCCCTGGGGCCGCACCACGCCGACGGTGACCGGATCCTGTCCGGAGCCGGAGAAGATCACCCCGAACAGCAGGATGAACAGGACGGGGAAGGCGAGGGTCCAGAACAGCGCCATGCGGTCGCGCATGAAGCTCTTCTGGGCGGCGACGTAGAGGGGAACGACGGAGGTCATGGCGGTCAGTCGCGGATGTGGCGGCCGGTGAGGCGCAGGAAAACGTCCTCGAGTGTCGGGCGGCGCACGTGCAGGCCGTCGATGTCGGTGCATCCGCCGGCCGCCAGGGCGGTGAGCGCGCTCAGAGTGGCGCCGGTGTCCGACGAGTACAGTGTCACGCCGTCACCCTCGCGCTGCAGGCGCTCGACCCCGGGTACAGCGTGGAGCTCGCCGTCGCCGGCGGGCAGCTCGATCGCCGTTTCCCTGAAGTGCTCGTCGACCAGGTGGGCGGGCGGGCCCTCGGCGATGACCCTGCCGCCGTCCATGATCGCGACCCGGTCGCACAGCTCCTCGGCCTCTTCCATGTAATGGGTGGTGAGCAGGATGGTCGCGCCGCGCCGACGCACGTCGCGGATGGTGTCCCACAACGCCCGCCGCGCCTGCGGATCCAGGCCGGTGGTCGGTTCGTCCATGAACACCAGCTCCGGCCGGTTGACCAGCGCCAGCGCCACCGACAGGCGCTGCGCCTGGCCGCCGGACAGCGTGCGCGTCAGGCTGCCGGCCTTCTCGGCGAGGTCGAGCAGCTCGATCAGCTCGTCGGCGCTAGCCGTGTCTCCGGCGTAGAAGGTGCGGAACAGGTCCAGCACCTCGCGCACCGTGAGCCGCGGAAAGAGCGCGGTGGTCTGGAGCTGCACGCCGATGCGCTGCCGCACCGCCGGCAGGTCGGTGCGCAGATCGTGGCCGAGGACGTGGACGGAGCCCGCGTCCGGCTGGCGCAACCCCTCGATCATCTCCACCGTCGTGGTCTTGCCGGCGCCGTTGGGGCCGAGCAGCCCCAGGATCTGGCCCGCTTCGACAGCGATCGACACCCCGTCGACCGCCAGGATGTCGCCGTAGCGCTTGCGCAGCTCGACGGCCCGGATGGCCTGCACGCCGCCTCTCATAGCACGGACGTGCCGGCATGTCTTGACACGGGAGTGGAGACGGCAAACGCTCGGTGGGAGCCGAGGAGGATCTGTCGATGTCCAGCGTACATCCGCCGCTCGCCGACGTTCGCCGCAGCCTGCGGGTCCGGTGGTACCGGAGCCCGATCGAGCCGGCCGTGCTGCGCGGCCTGATGCAGCGCAGCGACCTGCGCGGAGCCTTCCAGGCGGTCGGCCACCTGGCCCTGGCCGCCGGGACCGGCCTTCTGACCTGGTACCTGTTCTCGCAGCGGCTGTGGGTCGCGTGCGCGTTGGCGTTCCTGCTGCACGGAGGGGTCACCAGCTTCTTCAGCTCCGGATGCCACGAGCTCGATCACGGCACCGTGTTCCGGACCAAGCGGCTCAACCGCCTGTTCCTGCGCGTGTACGGCGTGCTGGCGTGGTTCAACTTCCACGACTACGCGCTCAGCCACACCTACCACCACCGCTACACCCTGCATCCGGACGGCGACCGCGAGGTCGAGCTGCCGAAGACGCCTTCGCTGCGCTTCCTGTACCTGCTGCAGCTCTGCACGATCAGTATCACCGGCGGCTTCGAGTCCAAGGGGCTGATTCCGCTGCTCCGCACCACCGTCGGCACGGCGCTGGGGATCTTCCCCCGCCGCGGCGTCGAGAGCTCGCCGGAAACGACGGGCCCGAACTCCGAGGAGTGGGTGAGGGCGCTGTACGACGCGCATCCGGAAGAGCGCGCAAAGTCCGTGCGCTGGGCGCGGATCACGCTGCTGTTCCACGCGGCGGTGACCGTCGCCGGCATCGCGTCGGGGCTGTGGCTGCTGCCGCTGCTGGTGAGCTTCCCGATCTTCTTCGGAAACATCTGGAAGTACTTCGTCGGCGCTCCCATGCACTGCGGCCTGCGCGACAACGTGCCCGATTTCCGCAAGTGCGTGCGCACCATCACGCTCGACCCGCTGTCCACGTTCGTCTACTGGCGCATGAACTGGCACATGGAGCACCACATGTACGCCGGCGTGCCGTGCTACAACCTGCGCGAGCTGAGCCGCACCATCGCCGGGGACCTGCCCGAACCGCGCACGCTGGTGGGCGCCTGGCGGGAGATGCGCGCGACCTGGAAGCGCCAGCAGACCGAGCCGGACTACCAGTACGACACGCCCGTGCCCACACCCGGGATCGTCGGGAATGCACGGGCACGGGACGACGACGGGCTCGGCGCCTCCATCGGCGACCTCGCGCCGGGCATCCTGGCGCGGGCCGGCGCCTGAGCGGGCGGCGTCCGGGAAAGGGGCAACCGTGCGCTTCGATCGCGACTCCTGGACCTTCGACTGTCAGCCCACCATGACCGACTCGGAGGTCCTGGCGTTTTGCCGCGACGGCTGCGTGCTGCTGCGCGGGGTGGTGCCCGACGAAATCAACCGGCGCGCCTGCGACTGGCTCGACGGCACGATCCCGGCGGAGCCCGGCTTCGTCCCGGACGGGATGACGCAGGCGGAGATGGATCGCATCCGGGCAAGCCACGAGCCGACGACGATCTTCCTGGAGGAGTGGTTCATCGAGCACGTGCTCCTCAACCCGCGGGTCGCCGGAATCATGCGGTCGCTGCTCGGGCCCACGGTCGGCCTGCCGATCCTTGCCAGCCTGCACCGGGTGGAGTGCCCGGAGGAGGCCGGCAACTGGCACCAGGACGCCGACTGCGTGTTCGGGCCGGAGTTGCACTTCGTGGAGGTGTTCTACTTTCCGCAGGACACGCCGCCCGAGCTGGGTCCGACCGAGATCCTGGCCGGCAGCCACCTGGCGCGGTTCGACCGTTCCGGGGAACCGGACGGCGGCGTGCTGAGCGACGGCCCGGCCGGCACCATCGGCATCCACCACCAGAGCATCCTGCACCGCAGGGCGCCGTCCGTGGCCGCCGGCAGCCGCCGCATGCTCAAGTACAACTACTGGCGCACCTCGCCGCCGCGGCGTGACTGGCTGGACGACGCCGCCTTCGACCCGCGCACCGCCGACTACGGCGGGCACTTCGTGGCGCGCTACGTCGCGCACATGATGGCGTGGCTTGCCGGGAAGGGTGACGAGTTCCGCGTGATCGGCGGGCAGGGCTGGCCCTGGCGGACCGAGAACCAGATCCGCCCGTCGTACGGCTTCGGCTCCGCCGGCGGCTACGTGCCGGACTGGCGCAAGGGCAACTCCGACGGCTACGCGCGGTCGAGTTGACGGAGGACACGGCGTCGAGTTGACGGAGGACACGCTCAGGTGCGACCCTGAGGTGGTAGTTACCTCCTGATTGGCGACTTCCCGTCCCGGGCGTCGCTGCCTCGACGATCTGCAAGGCCGTGACCGATCGGCCGCCATCTTCTTCCACAGGGACCTTCTCTTGTCATCGAACAACTTTTCGTCTCTCGGCCTGACCGAGACCATCGTCCGCGCGCTGCGAGCCCGAGGCTACGCGGCGCCCACTCCCATCCAGCAACAGGCGATCCCGCGGCTCCTGGCCGGGGATGACCTGCTGGGCATCGCCCAGACCGGAACGGGCAAGACCGCCGCGTTTGCCCTGCCGGTGCTTCAGCAGCTTGCCGAAGCCCGCGAGCGGGCCGAGCCGCGCACGCCGCGCGCCCTGGTGCTGGCGCCGACCCGCGAGCTCGCCATCCAGATCCACGACGACTTCCGCGACTACGGCGCCGGCCTCCGCCTGCGCCAGACGGTCATCCTGGGCGGCGTGGGGCAGGGTCCCCAGGTGGCGGCCCTTGCGAAGCGCATCGACATCGTGGTCGCGACACCCGGCCGCCTGCTGGACCTGTCCGAGCAGGGCCACGTCCGCCTCGACCGCATCGCCTTCTTCGTGCTCGACGAGGCGGACCGCATGCTGGACATGGGGTTCATCCACGACGTCAAGCGGATCATCCGGGAGTTGCCGCGCCGCCGCCGCTCGCTGTTGTTCTCGGCGACCATGCCGCCCGAGGTCGCCCGCCTGGCGGCGGAGATCCTGCACCGGCCGAAGCGCGTGGAGGTGACCCCGGCCGCGACCACGGTGGACACCGTGCGGCAGTTCGTCTACTCCGTGAAGAGCGCGGACAAGCCCAAGTTGCTCCGCGAGCTGCTGGAGGACAGCCGGCTGTCCCGCGTGCTGGTGTTCGCACGGACCAAGCATCGCGCCAACCGGGTCGCCGAGCACGTCTCCAAGCTGGGGGTCGAGGCGGACGCCATCCACGGCAACAAGTCGCAGACCGCCCGCCAGCGCGCGCTGGAGCGGTTTCGAGCGGGCCGTTCGCGGGTGCTGGTGGCGACCGACATCGCCGCACGCGGCCTCGACGTGGACGGGATCAGTCACGTCATCAATTTCGAGCTTCCCCACGAGCCGGAGAGCTACGTGCACCGCATCGGCCGAACCGCGCGTGCCGGCGCTTCCGGGACCGCGCTGTCGTTTTGCGATCCCAGCGAGGCGTCGCAGCTCCGCGGCATCGAGAGGCTTACCGGCGTCGTCCTGAAGAAGGTTGATGGCCAGCCGTTCCTCGCGGCGACCGCGGTCGACGAGCGGGCGGGAAACGGCCGGCACGAACGCTCGACCATACCGGTCCGCATCGAGCGGAGCGGCGGTCGCGCGCACCGCGGTGGGCCGCCTCGCCGTGGCCGTGGCCGTCGCGGGGGGAAGGGCACCCCAGCGTTTCAGGGAAGCTGAGCGCGGCAGGGCATCGGACACCAGTTTTACTTGGTAAGGGCGAAAAGAGCACGCTGGAGCCCTCGGAAGCGCTTGCGAAGCGCCCATCGCGGGCACGGCGAGCAGCGGCATGCCGGGGGTCGAGCCGACAGCGCCGAAACGGCATAATCGTCGCGACCACTGTCCTGCGAGGAATCCATGATGCTGACGGAACGCCATGTGGCGCAATTCGAGACCTTCGGCTTCGTCGTGCTGCGCGGCGTGCTCGGCTCCGATGAGCTCTCTGCGGCGCGCGCCGAGTTCGACACCGGCCTGGCGCGCGCGGCCGCGGCCACCGAGCGGCGCGGCATCCGCAAGCAGCTCAACTGGTCCAACCTGGGACCGGACACGCCGTTTCTGGGCTCGCTGCTGGAGGACGCCCGTTTCGTCGACGCCGCCGAGCGCTTCCATGGTGGGGAGGTGATCGGCTACTACGCCAACTCCAACTCGTTCGACGGCGACCGCACCGAGTGGCATCCGGACACGTCGATCCTCCTCAGGCGTGGGGTCAAGTTCGCCTTCTACCTGCAGCCGCTGGACGAGGCAAGCGGCGCGCTGCGCTTCATCCCCGGATCGCACAGGGAGCCGCTCCACTCCGGCATGCGGCAGATCGGCATCAAAGAGGACAACACGCGCGTCCTGGACGCCGAGGGGCTGGAGGTCGACGAGGTGCCGGCGTACGTGGCGCGCTCGGAGCCCGGCGACGTGATCGCGTTCGACAGCCGCGTCTGGCACGCGAGCTGGGGGGGCAGACCCGACCGCAGGATGTGCAGCCTGGGCTACTTCGCCGTACCGGCGACGGCGGCGGAAGAGGATGCGATGGCGGTGCTGGCGCGGCAGGACGCCCAACTGCTGGAGGCGTTTCCCCTGCTCGCGCGCCCGCCGCACTGGGTGGACAACCCCGCGGACGACCCGCGGCGCGGGCGCTGGCTTCGCGCGCTGCGGCGCTGGGGCTTCGCCGGCGTCGCCGGCTGAGCTCGGGGCTCAGGCAGGTCCGGGCAGGCACCGCCTCTCAGGCGTCCGCGGCGACTTCGGAGGCACGCCGCACGCCGTGCCGCTCCGCCCACGCGCGCAGCGGACCGTCGTCGATCTGGGTGTTGGGCTTGCGCAGGCCGCCCAGGAGCTGGCGCTCGATCGGATCGTGCGCGCGCTCCAGCACCGCCGGATCCTGCACGACGTAGTCGTTGGGAGACAGCCACGCGTAGGAGTAGCCGATCATCAGGCACTTGCGGGTGCGGTCGGTCAGGTTGAGACCCTGCCGGTGGAAGGTGCGGTTCTCGAACAGGAACGCGTCGCCTGCATTCAGCTCCGGCTCGAATGCGTCCGCGGGATCGGTGCCGCCCGGCGCCAGGTCCATCGGGCGGTCCAGCGCGTGGCTTCCGGGCGCCAGCCAGGTGTTGCCGTACCCCGGTCCGGGGCAGTCGCTGAAGTGGTAGGCGACCCTGACCTGCATGCGGGTGTTGCCGTGCAGGCCCAGGTCGTCGGAGCTGTTGGCGATGTCGCGGTGCCAGTAGGTCGGCTGCCCGGCGGTGGGCGGATCGGGATGGTTGTAGATCAGGTGCGACTTGGTCAGGTGGATGTTGTGGCTCAGGAGTTGCACCACGAGCGGGACCGTGGTGTGCCAGGTGAGGAGCGGCAGGAGATCTGCCTCCGCGGCGACCACGTTGGTGAGGCTGGCGCGGCGGGCGCCGGCTTCCCGGTAGCACCGGTCGACCAGGCGGTCGGCGGCGGCGGCGAAGCGGGCGAGCGGTTCCGGCGCGATCGCGTCGCGGACGACCAGGTAGCCGTGGTCGTCGAAGAACCGCCGCTGCTCGGCGGTGAGCCGAACGAACCGCATCAGGGCTTCCAGTCGTCGACCAGACCGGCGTACTGTCTGGCTTGGGCGGGGATGTCCACGCCCACGTTCGCCGACCACGCATCCAGCAGGCGCCGGTAGATCGGCCCCGGCGTTCCCGAACCGACCGGCCCGCCGTCGAACCGCGTCACCGGCACCATCGCGATCGAGGTGGAGGTGTACCACGCCTCGTTCGCCTGGCGGACGTCGTAGGGCTCGATGTCGGCCTCGTGGACGGTGAGGCCGGCCGCCCGCGCCAGCTCCATGCAGTAGCCGCGCGAGACGCCGCGCAGGATGTCGTGCGGCTTCGGGGTCAGGATCTCGCCGTCGCGCACCATGAAAAAGTTGTTGCCGGTGCCCTCGGTGATGAAGCCGCGCTCGTCGGTGAGGAGCGCCATCGCGCCCGGCTCGATGCGCGCGGCCGCAAGCTCCGCGAGCTTGTAGTAGATGCGGCTGCGGTTCTTGGCCTTGGGGTCGATGTAGCGCGCCGGCACCGACCGCTGCGGGGTGGTCACGAAGTGCGCGCCCCGCTCGTAGGCGTCGGCGCTGCGGCCGATGTGGCGGATGAGCGGGATCACGTTGATGGTCACCACCGGCGCGGTCCCCTCGCGGATCAGCTCCGCGTACAGGTCCATGCCGCCGCGCGTGACGTTGTGCATGATCTGGAAGTCGTAGTCGCCGAGCGCGTCACGGTTGCGCTCGATCGTCTGCTCGGTGGCCGTCATCATCTGCGCTTGGCTCAAGCCGCAGTCGAGCTGCGCGTAGCGGATCGAGTCGTACAGCCGGTCCAGGTGGCGGTCGAGCAGGAACGGCTCCTGCCGGAAGGACCTGGTCATCTCGAACACCATGTCGCCGTACATGAGGGCGCTGTCGAAGATCGAGATGCGGGCGTCCTGCTCGGGAACGAACTGCCCGTTCAAATAGACGAGGCGTT
This sequence comes from Spirochaetaceae bacterium, assembly GCA_028818385.1. Next base: position 214 of record JAPPNY010000113.1, on the reverse strand, counting down.
GCGCGGCCGTGTTCTGCTTCACGGCGTCAACTATGGCACGGGCGGGGGACACGGTTCAGCCGGGTGGCGGGCGCGCACGGTTGCCGTCAGCAATCCCACCCCCGCGCCTGCCCCGCCACCGGCAGCCGTAGCCCGTCAGCCGCCATCACCAAAAGCGCCCCCAGGGCGATCCCACGCTGACAGAGGACTGGTGATCCTGTGAATGAGTCGATAG